>SXOA01000176.1 GCA_005778405.1 Planctomycetaceae bacterium | reverse complement strand
CCTGGCGGCAGCCTCGACTTCCCGTTCGAATCGCTTGATGGCCGCTTCGTCCTTGGTCAGCGAGCTCGGCAGCAGCTTGATCGCCACCAGCCGCTTCATCCGGCGATGGCGGGCCTTAAACACCTGCCCCATGCCGCCGGCTCCGATCTTCTCCAGCAGAACATAGTCACCCAGCACCAGTGGCGTGGATCCGCCGGAGAGAATCTCCGTCGCTTGGAACTTTGTCAGCTTTTCATGCTCGATTAATACCTGGGCCAGCGTCTCGCCGTCCTTGGGGCGCTTGCCTGATGGCAACGCATTCCACAAGGTCTTGATTTCGTCGGCCGACGAAAGCCCCGCGGTGATTACAGCTTTGGCGAATTGGTCCGTCGACAGGGGCATCTACATCTCGGGCGAGTTACGAAATCCAATGATAATCGAAGCCGGGAAGGATTTGAACTAACACGCTTACCCCACGGGCGTCACGCGCTGCAGCAATTCGGCCCCGCTCATCCGAAATGCGGCGTTGTGGGGGCAGGCGAAGACGCAGCTCACATCTTCCTCGGGGGCGACGATGTCGTGGCAGAGGTCGCACATGGTGGCCCGGCTGCGGAGGATGGGGCCGTCGTCCTCCTGGTGCATGTTGATGTTGCCGTAGGGACAGTTGGCCGCGCAGAGGCCGCAGCCGATGCAGTGACTTTCGATTTGAATCTCATTGCGATCTGCCTTCCGGTGGATGGCGTCCACCGGGCAGCCGACGAGGCAGTAGGGGTCGGTGCAACTGCGGCAGGCGGAAGCGACGAGCCACTTGTCGAACCGGAGGCCGTCGCGGATGAGGCGCGGGACGCCGCCGTGGGTGTCGGCACAGGCCTTGGTGCACTCGTCGCAGCGGGTGCAGGCTTCGAGGTCCAGGACGAGGAGTTTTTGGGCATTGTAGAGCCCTTGGTCCAAGAACTCGGCGAGCAGCGGGCTGCTGGGGCGAGGTGCGGTCTCTGCTTGCGAACGGCGGGCGAGCGTGCGGTGGGCTTCCGCCACGACCTGCGTTTTCAAGGTTGGCACTCGCAGCAGCAGGTCGCGAAAGTCATCCTTGCCGATGCGGACGATTTCCACGTCGTCGAGAGCCGTGCAGTTGGCGGTGCGGCGGCTGGAAAGGCCGGGAGGAATGTCCGTGGCAAATTCCGGCGAGTCGGCAATCAGGCCAATTTCTCCAAAATGCTTGTCGGGGCCAAGGTAACTGAGAACTTGCTCGCTGCCGCTTTGCGAGATCGAGACTTTCACGTGACCGATGCGGACCATATAAAACGCGTCGGCGGATTCCCCTTGGCGAAAGATGGCCTGGCCAGGCTCCAGGTTCAGCAGCTTCACGCGGTCCTGCAGGAAGTCCTGGCAGGTTTTCCGCTCGTCCGCCGTGAGGGCGGCGAAGAACGGAACTCTCCGCAGGTGGCTGGTAATCGCCCGCTGCCGATAGACGCCGTCCAGTTGCCGCCGGGCCGCGGGGCTCCGCTGCAAGGTGAACAGGACGTTGCGGCGGATGATGAAGACTTCGCCGTCCGTCAGGGCTCGCACCGTGGCCGTCCGCGGGTAGTGATTGAGGCAGGTCATCTCGCCCAGGATGAGGTCGGCCTCGGTCATCTCGAAATCGGGCGGGCCGAAGATTGCTTGTTCTTGCTTGGGCTCGAAGAAGGATGCGAGCAGTCCGGTCAGTCCCTTCCGCTGCTTCTTCTTCGCCAACCGCGGGTCGCTCCGCCAGCCGCCGAAACGTCCTTTGTTCAAGATGAACGCCGTCGAGCCATGCTCGCCGAGGGCGCACAGCTCATCGCCGGCTTTGACTTTCCAGCGGACGACGGAACTTTGGTTCCACTGGCGATAGCGGAAAGGGAGCGTGGCGAGCAGTGCGCTGGCCTCCATCTCTTCCGGCGTGACTGCCGATCGGCCGGGCCTCTGCAGTTCTTCTTCGTACCACTCGGAGACAATCGACTTGCGGAAGGTGAGCGCGGTGGTGGGACAATTGAGCATGCACTCGCCGCAAGAGACGCAAGAGGACTCTCCCATCGGGTCATTCAGGTCAAAACCGATGCGGGCGGAGAAGCCTTTGCCAGTCCTGCCAATGACGAAGTTCTGCTTCACGTCGGCGCAAGAACGCGAGCAGCGGTCGCAGAGGATGCAGGCGGAATGATCGATCTGGATGAGGAGGGAGCTGTTGTCTTGCGGATGGATTTTGGCAGGTTCGAAGGCGAGACGTTGCGGCTGGAGGTTCAGGTGGGGGGCGAGGGAATCGACGAGGCGGGCGAAGTCGCTCTTTTCGAGTGGGGGTCGGTCGCTCGATACCGGCAGATGCTCACTTGCCAGCAATTCCAGCAACACGCGCAGGGCGGATTTCACGCGGCCCGACGACTTCTCGTCTTTCGCCCGGAGCGTGCTGACCACCATCCGCTCTTCCACCGGCTGGACGCAGGCGGGGACCAGCTTGCCGCCGCCGCGCACAATCTTTTTGCCCGGATTCTTGGGGTCATCTTCGAGCCGCCCGAGTTCGACGGAACAGACGCGGCAGACACCGACGGGATGCAGGTGCTCGGCATGGCAGAGAGTAGGAATGAGCGGCAGCGTTGGCGTCTTCTCCGGGCTCACCGTTCCGCAAAGGAGGCGGAAAGCATCGTAGATGGTCGTCCGCCGCGGAATGGTTTTTCCGGAGGCATCGACAAAGAGGATGTTCCCCTGAGCATCGGTCGTCGGCACCGCCCGCGGCACCACCACGGCCTGCCCATCAATCAGCACCTCCACCATATTCCCATAATCGCTCGCCTCCGGCGCGACATCCCGGATGAGCTGGCCATCGAGGTCGCGCGCGAAGAGCCCCTCTTCTTCCCAGCGCTGGGCCTGTTCGTCGAAGTAGCGGTCGTCGGCCATGAGGTTGTGCTAACTTTGTGCGGCGTAGGCGTAGGCTTCGTCAGGAAAGTAACGGAGCAGGCTCATGAGCGGGTTCGCGGCAATCTGACCCAGGCCGCAAATGGCGGTGGAGGACATCGTTCCCGCCAAATCGAGCAGCGGGCCATCCTTCTGAAACAGCTCGTCAATTTGCTTCCGCGTGAGCTTCCGCACCCGAAGCTGACTGGAAACTTGGGCGATCTTGGTCGAGCCGATGCGGCAGGGGACGCACTTGCCGCAGGACTCGCGGGCATAGAAGTGAGAGGCACTGTAAGCCTGCTCCACCAGATCGGCCGATTCGCTGTAGATGGTGATTCCCGCACCGAGCATCAGCCCCCACTGCCTGAACAAGTTCATATCGAGCTGCAATTCGCAAAGGTCGAACGCCTTCAATTCCGTCGGCAGCATTTTGCGGATTTTGGCGGAAAGGTGTTCGGTCTTGATGAATCGCGGAAGAAATCCACCGGAGGGACCAGAGAGTGCAACGGCTTTGAGTGCTTCACCGCCGCGCATGCCGCCGCAGGTGGCAATCAATTCGCCGAGCGTGATGCCGATGGGGACTTCGTATGCACCAGCCCGCTCGACATCGCCGGAGACGGAGAAGAACCTCCGTCCTTTGAAGTGCGTCCCCTTGCCGAATGCCTCCGTCCAGCCCCGGTCGCCCGTTTCAGCCGCCAGATTCGCGGTGAGCTGCGTCCACTGGTTCCATTCTTGTCCTTGCTCCTGAAACCACTTCCCCTGATCGCGGACGACGATGGCCGGAACCCAGGCGAAGGTCTCTACATTGGACAGCAGCGTTGGCATGTCCCAGAGGCCGTTCGTTTGCAATTCCGGTGGACGGTTGCGCGGTTCGGCCCGCTGGTCCTGAATGGCTTCAATAAGCGCGGTCTGCTCACCGCAGATATAGCCGCCGGGGCTGACGAAGACTTCGACGGGAAAGCTCATCCCGCTGCCGAGGATGTTGTCACCGCAAGTCCCAGCCGCTTCCGCCGCCTTGATCTCCTCACGGACAGCCGCAATCTGCTCTTCGTACTCGTGGCGGATGTAGATGTAGCCTTTCGATGCGCCCACGACGAGCCCAGCCAGAATGACTCCTTCCACAACCAGGTGCGGCGTACGGAGAAACAGCTCGCGATCCTTGAAGGTCGCCGGCTCGCTTTCGTCGCCGTTGCAAACGACATATGCTTTCTCGTCTCGCTTCTGGTGCTCCTTGAGCGTCTCTTCCCATTTCTTGTAGGCTCTGCCTCCAGCTCCGCCGAGGCCGAGGAGCCAGGCAGTCTTGAGCGAGCCGAGCACGGTTTGCACGGCGGCGGAGTTATCGCCGGCCTGGATGAACCGGCGAATTGAGGCGTAACGCTCCGACACTGGCTGGCTGGCGTAGATGTCGATCTGCCAATCCTTCTGCGGCGGCGGCCAGGCGTGGTCCGTGTCGTTCACCACGAGTTGGTTCGACTTGCCGGACAGGAGCGTTGAGGCCGCTTCGATAATTTCCTGAGCGCTGCGGCGATGCAGGTTGTAGACCGAGTGCTCGTTCCCCTGCTCATAGATTCTTGCCGCCGGAGCACGGTCGCAGCGGCCCAGACACGAAGCGCCGCAGATTTTTAGTTGTCCCTCTCGTCCTGCCGCCGCCTCGCGCAATTCTTGAAGTACGCCTGCCGACCCTCGCAGATGGCACGCCATATCCTGGCAGACATGAATCTCGAGCTCTGCCGTCGGACTCGTTCGATAGTGCGGGAAAAAGCTCACCACCTCCTGAATCCGGTACAGCGGCACCGCCAGCCGCTCGCCGAGCGCGACGAGCTCCTGCCTGGGCAGATAGCCGTGCTTCGTCTGGAGTTTGTGGAGTTCTTGGACAATCATGGGGCGGCGAGGCTCGCGCGAATTCTTGCAAGCACTTGTTTCAAAAGGGGGTCATCGGGATCGAAAGAAGTGGGCGAATCATAGTGCCCACCGGCGAAGAATTGTTCTTCCCATGACTTCCTATCGCGCTTCACGAGTCGAAAGGAATGAGCGAGATCAATTGTCAGATTTTCGACATTTGTGACGAGTTCCGTGTCTCGGGGAAAGTCTGCCGAAAATGCGGCGAGGCCGAGCGAAAGATCGACATGCTCCTCCCAGCGCGTGCCACGCGACGACGACGAGTTCGACGTGGAATCGAGGAGCTTTCGCATGAGCAACTTCTTGTCTGCCGTCGTGGTCGCAGGTTGAGAAAGAAGGTCGCGTCTCGCACTGGCCAAAGCTCCCCCACTTGCGCGTCGGGTTGGAGGAACGGCGGTGGAGATGTAATGATGACAGTCAAAGCAGCGTTGGCTGGCGAATTCCAATTTGTCGCGGGCGCTATTGAGCCTGTCTTGCTGAGTAGCAGTTGCCAGCTCGCCAGCTTTCCAAGCTTCAAAGTGGGACTTGATGTTCTTGGCCGGGCTCCAATGCGGCGGAAGATTTGCCAACTGCGCCTCGAACTGAAAGGTCAAACGCGGGTGGCCGGCCGCGATGATGTCATGATTGACATCGTAGGACTTGCCCTCCATTTGCTTGGGTCCGATGTGGCACTCGGCGCAAGTTGGAGCGGCGATTGCTGGAGAAGTGAGATTCGTCATTCCCTGGGGCTTTGCGCCTTTCCGGAAGTGGTTGAACTCCCAGTCGGCGGCGGCCCCGTGGCACGACTCGCAGCTCACTCCGGAATAGTAACTGGCTGCCTCGTTTTTTCGCGCTGGAACGGCTGTGGGGGTTGCATGACAACCAAGGCAATTCTTGTCGAGGAACGAGAAGTACTCCGCGTCGCTGGGTTCCGGCTGAGCTGCTCCGCGGAGGCGATGAACGATTTTGCGGGAGGTCTCCGAATAGAGCAGTAAGAATGCGCCTGCATGTGGATCACTGGCCCTGAATCGCGTGAAAGCGGACGGGGATCCTCGCTCGCCGTTGGCTCCGTGGCAGCCCGTCGTGCTGCAACTTTGCGTTCCGACGAAGGGATGTCTCTTCTCGGGTGCTGGTCGCTGCGAGGGCCGATCAGCGACGAGCGTTATCCGCAGATGGTCGTGGTCGAGCAGCAGCGAGTTTTCAGAAACAGCCTTCTGCCGCAAGGGCTTCTGCTCGGGCTTCGTCTGGTGATAGTTGTGGCACTCGGCACAGTCGAACCGCGCGTTTGCCACGCCTGCCACGCTGGCGGATTCGTTGTGGGGAGCATGGCAGCGGATGCAATTGTCGATGTTGGGAATCATCACGGCGTTATCATCCGCCAGCCTCCCTGGAACACCTGCCGCTGGAAGTCTATCGGCTGCCGCAGTGTGGCAATCCACACACTTGGCCGCGCTCTTGTGCTTTTCGTGATTGAACCGGGCGTGCTGGAGCCAGATCGCGGGAATCTTTGCCGGCTGAACTTCCGTCGGCTGCTCTGGCTGCCAAGAATGGCATTGCGAGCACTTGTTTTCGCGCAACTCGGCCATGCGCCGGGCAAAAACAAGTTCCGCAGAGGGCTCACGGATCGCGGCGTCGATCCTGGAAGCCTTGCCCGGAATCGTCCGGGGAGGCTGCGAGGGCTCGGGCGGATTGCCGAGTTTAGAAACTAGTCCCCGTACCATTTTTTCAAGTGGCTCGCTTGCCAGTCCATGCGAAACAGCGGCGCCGGGATTCTCTGGAAGCGACAATGGATGACACCCTCGGCAGTGCTGCTCGTACTTGATCGGCTTCATGTACGCGCCATTCCCTGCCGACTCTGGCACATGGCAAGCATCGCAGGCGAGCTGGACTATGTGTTTTCCCTTCGGCGTCTCCTGCCCTGGATAAAGCTGGCCAAGAGTCATGTGCAGGCGATGACTGAAGCGGATGTTGCCGGGATCTTCGGTCAATTGCAACGAGCGAAACGCCGGATGGCCTGGTGCCTCTGCACTCACTCGCTCAAAAGAGGTGACGTTAACGACCGGTGCGCTTCCCGTCTGGCTGCGATGGCCGGCAATGGATGCATGGCAAGCCGTGCAATGTGCATCGTCCATGCGAGCCATGTGAAAGTCACGTCCCTGATGATCACGGTGGCAACTTGCACAGGCTTCAACTTCCGTGACGACTTGATTGGCGTGGTGAGTCCCGGCGGACTTGTGGCACTCACTGCACTTGGCGTCGGACTGGCGGTGCGAGGCATCCGCTGAGTTCCCCGCCAGCGAAAGCGAAAGAGCACGAATCCCGTCGGCATCCGCGCGCTGCGTCACAAACGGCGTATGACACGCCTTACAGTCGCTATCCCAACGAGCATGGTCGCGAGCCAGAGTCCCCGGCGAGACCTGCATCGCTGTTGACTTTCCACCTGTCAGCACCCAGCCGAGGTAAACCGCGCTGGCCAGGAAACAAGTCAGCGAAAGGCCCATCCGCCAGAACCAAACCGCTTCGCGCGCGCGGTGATAGGCCAGAGGAATCCGCAGCGCCCGCTGACGGGCCGTTTCTCGCTGGCGTGTGTGGGGCTCGTCCATGAAACTACGTTCTAGCCAAATTGCAACGCGAAATACACATGCCCGATCAAAAGGACGACCAGCACTACCGACAACGGCAGATGGACCAGCAGCCAGGCGTACAGCCAGAATTGCAGCCGTTCTTGCAGGGCCAGGTCGCGCCGCCGCCGACAGAGGGATTCGATCTGGTCGATGGCGGCCCGTACCGTACCTGGGTTTTTTTCCCGCAGGTCGTCAAAGTACTGCTGGGTCTTCGTGCGCGAGCCGAAAAGTCCAGAGGAGCTGCGGCCACTTCTCAGAAACGTCTCTATCTCCTGCCGCATCGCCGAGACGAGTTGCGGCGCGGTCGTTCGGGCGGGTCGTGTGAGTTCCGGAACGAGCGACCGCGGAACCACCGTCCCCACGTGCCGCGAGACACCGACTCGTTGCTTGCCTGTTGCCGCTGCTGCATTTCCTGCCGGTGCTAATTCCTCTTCGGCACCCTCGCAAACCTCAATCACCAGGCGGCGGGCATCCTCGACAAGCTGCCGCGAAACTTCTCCAATTTGACTGGCCACCGTTTCCTCCGGCACGCGATCGATCAATAGCCGCGGCAGGAGATTCTGCAGCACCAGGCCCAAGACCCCACTGCCGACAACGATGAGCAGCAGCCACATGAGCAACGAAGTGAAGGTTCCGCCGAAGGACATTCCGCTGTGCAACGCGGCGAGCGGCAACACGAGGAGCCCCAGCCAAATATGGGCCTTCATCCAGGTCTGCGTCTTTCCCAGCCAGCGAGCGGTGCGAAAGAACGAAGTCTTCCGCGGCCAGAGGGCGAATTCGAACAGGATGATCAGGCCGGCTACAATTCCCAGCACCAGCCCCGGCACGCTCCCACCGCCAGGCCACGGTCGACCGGCGCGGATGTAAGAACCGTACCACACGGCCGCTCCAATCGCCGCCGCCAGCGTCCCCAGCATCCAAGCCAGATGAAGCGGCACGAAATTCTTGCGGTCAAACAGCACGTTGGTGAGCGGCTCGAAAGGAGAGAAACGGCCTCAGGCCCAGTCAGACCACGAAGATAACGAAAGCCTGCACTCAAAGCCAGTTGCCCGCAACGTTCAAGGGCATCTGCAACTACGAATCCAGCTCGCTCAGCCGGCCGGTGCTGTCGCCGAACGTGGGGACACCGGCTTCCATGCGGTCGAGGAGGGAGAGGAAGAGATTGTTGAGGGGCGTTTCCTTCTCTAGCTTGATGTGGCGACCGGACTGGATGCTGCCGCCGGCGCGGCCGGCGAGGACGATGGGGAGGTTGTCGTGGTTGTGGCGGTTGCCGTCAGAGAGGCCGCTGCCGTACATGATCATGCAGTGGTCGAGAAGCGCCCCCTCCCCTTCTTTGATGTCCTTGAGGTTCTTGAGGAAGCGGGCCAGCTCGCCGGCCAGGAACAAGTCGATTTTCTTGAGCTGGTCAACTTTGTCCTGTTCGTTGCGGTGGTGCGAAATCTCGTGGTGGCCGCTGCTCACGCCGACATTCTTGTAGCTGCGGTTGCTCCCTTCGTTGGCGAGCATGAAAGTGGCGACGCGAGTGGAGTCGGTGCGGAAGGCCAGTGCCAGCAGATCGTACATCAGGCGGATGTGCTCCTGGATGTCGTCCGGAATGCCGGCGGGGGTTTTGAAATCGGGGCGCTCCTTCTGGGCGAGCGATTCCGCTTGCACAATCCGTTGCTCGATTTCCCGCACGCTGGTGAGATATTCATCCAGCTTGCGGCGGTCGGTCTGTCCGAGCTGCTGTTTGAGGGCGGCGGCGTCTTCCGCCACCAGGTCCAGCACGCTCTGCCGTGTGCGTGTCTTGCGGGCCTGCTCCTCGCTGTCCCTTTTGGCGGCCCCGAAGAGACGCTCGAAGACGAGGCGGGGATTGATCTCCTTGGCCATCGGCGTGGACTCGGTCTTCCACGAGATGTTGTTCGAATATGCACAGGCATAGCCGCTGTCGCAACCGCCGGCATCGCGTCCCCGCTCGGTGCCGATTTCCAAGCTCGGCAAGCGCGTTTGCGATCCTACCTTGGCAGCCGCGACCTGGTCCACGGAAGCGCCGACTTTGATGTTGGCCCCGGAGGTCTTCACCGGATGAGCCCCGGTCAGCAACGATGCCGCGGAACGGGCGTGGTCGCCAGGTCCATCCCCTTTGGCCCGGCCATTGTCCTGGGCCAGGCCGCTAATAATCGTGAGGTGCGACTTCACGTCGTTCAGCGGGGCGAGCGTCTCCTTGAGCTCGAACGAAGTCCCTTCTCCTTCCGGCCGCCAGGCGGGCATGATGGCCCCATTGGGGAAGGAGATGAATGCCATGCGGACCGGCGGCTTGGATTTGTTCTGTGCTGGATCGGCGGCGCGGATCGACCGCGGCAGCATGGCGTCGAGAAGCGGCAGGCTCATCGCGCAGGAGAGGCCACGGAGAAGGGTGCGACGGCTGAGGCGGGTGGTCATGATTTGATTCCGTCGTTTTGGGCAGGCCGGAAGCCTACCCCACTTAGGGCTTTCCCCCGTCGCCGCGGCGTTTGCGGAAGGGTTCGCTTTTGACAATTTCGACAATCAGCGTGGAGAAGCGATACTCGTCCTTCTCCACGGCATCTACTATCTTATCGACGGCGCAACGGTCGTAATACATCAGACCTCGCCCGAGGGCATAAGTCAGCAGCTTTTCGGACAAACAACGGGCGAAATCCCGCTTCCGCTTCTTCAGCACTTGCACCAGTTCCGCGGGGGTTTGGAACGTCTCGCCACTCGGCAATTTGGCCGCGGAATCGATGGGAAGCTTGCCGTCCTTGTCCCGCCAGCGTCCCAGGCCGTCGTAGTTCTCCAGGCCAAAGCCGATGGCGTCCATCGTCTTATGGCAGGACGCGCACACGGCGTTCTGCCGATGGATTTCGAGCTGTTGGCGGAGCGAAGCTTCCGGCGATGCCTTCTGGGCGATTTCCAGACTCGGGACGTCCGGCGGCGGGTCCGGCGGTGGCGAGCCGAGGATGTTTTCCAGCACCCATTTGCCTCGTTTCACCGGCGAGGTCCGGCTGGGATTGGAAGTGAGGGTCAGCACGCTGGCCTGCGTCAGGACGCCGGCTCGTTTGCCGTCCTTAATGGAAACTCGCCGGAAGTCGTTGCCGAAGACGCTGAGAATGCCATAGTGTTTTGCCAGCCGTTCGTTGACGAAGGTGAAGTCCCCGTCGATGAAGTCCAGGATGCTGCGATCCTCGCGGATGATGGATTCCACGAACAACTCTGTTTCCCGCCGCATGTCCGCTTTGAGCTCGGGCGTGTAATCGGGAAAGACCTTGGGGTCCGGCGTGATGGCGTCGAGCAGTCGCAGGTTGAGCCACTGCATGGCGAAGTTCTGCACCAGGGCATCCGAGCGTGGATCCTTGAGCAGCCGGCGGACGTGGTGAATGAGAATCCGTTCGTCAGTCAGATTGCCGTTGGTAGCGTCGGCAAACAGGACGTTATCGGGGAGGCTACTCCAGAGAAAGTACGAGAGCCGCGAGGCAAGCTCGTAGTCGGCCAGCTCGTGCTGGGCTTTGGAATCATCCGGCTTGGGGTCGCGTTCCACGCGGAACAGAAAATGGGGCGACACGAGCACGCCGGTGAGGGCGACCTGCATCGCCTGCTCGAACGAGTCACCTTTCTCGACGGACTCTTCCACGAGACAGGTAAACCGGTTGATTTCGTCGTCGGTTGCTTTGCGGCGGAACGACCGGCTGAGAAGGTTCTTCAGGTTCTTCTGCGCCGCTTCGCGAACCGCGACGTTGTCGCCGGGCAGCTCCAGGATGAGGTTGCGGTGGGAGGCGGGGTATTCCTCCAGCTTGATGTCGAGCGGGCCGCTAATTTCGAGACTGTCAACGTACAGGTTGCGGTCGCGCTGAGAGCGATCCGGAATGTCCTTGTCGTAGAAATCGTTGATGAAGCGGGCGGTCAACTCATGCTTGCCTGCCGTCAACCGCTGGCGGATTTCATAGGGCCGCTCCTTTTCTCGCGGGGCGTTGACCGAAAAGACCTTGACCTTCTTCCTGTCGAGCTGCATTTCCAGTTCGGGGGATGCGCCCCCTGCCTTGTCCCCGGACGCGATGGCTCGCAGGGCATATTCACCGGCACGGGGAAGCGTAAATTCGGCTTTTACCGAGCCCGCGGAGATGATGGCCCAGCGACCGCCACGCAGCTCGGCGGCACCATCGCCCTGCAACGCATTTCCCTCCTTTTTCGTATCCGCCAGTTTCACCGGCGGCGTGGCCAGGATTGTCTTCTCGGCAATCGTCTCCGCCGCCGCCAGATATTTCTCCATCAAGAGGGGTGGCAGCGAGAGGACGTCGCCGATGTTATCAAAGCCGCTGCCGACGTCGTCGGAAGGGAAATCGTCGGCCGGCTTGAAATCGACCCCGAGCAGATCCCGCACGGTGTTGTTGTATTCCGCCCGGTTCAGCCGCCGGATGGTCACGCGACCGGGATCGGGGGGAGCATCGCAATCGACGTGATAAATGGTCGCCTCAATCCAGCGGACCAGTTTCTCCCGTTCTTCCTGGCTGGGCTGCGGCTTGTCTTCCGGCGGCATCGCGCCGGTGCGAAGCATCTCGATGACGGTCTTCCAGGTTTTTTCGTCCTGGGCAATCTGCTCGGCCGTTTTGTATTTGTGAAAGGCGACGTCGGATTCCTGTTTTTCGGAGCCGTGACATTCGAGGCAGAACTTTTTGACGAGCGGGACGACATCTTCGCGGTAAACATCGTCCGCGGCGCGCTTGGGAGCAGGCTTGGTCGCTTGTTTTGGGTTTTGCGCCAAGGAATAGTTGGCCCAACCCAACAGAGACAAGAGCAGAATGAGCGAAATGGGGAAGGCGCATCGCATGAGATTATTGTAACTGGGCAGGCTGGAAGCCTACCCTGCAACTCGGGAAAGTATCTGCAACATTTCCCCTTGCAGTGGCTGGCTGGCGGAAGCGAGGAATTCGGGATTGTTCAAGTCGAGCGGGCCACCATCAAGGCGGCTGACTGTTCCTCCGGCTTCCTCGACCATGAGCAACCCCGCGGCGACATCCCAGATTTTCACGCTCGTGGCCCAATAGGCATCGAGCCGCCCCGCCGCCAGGTAGGCCAGATTCAAAGCCGCGGAACCTAGGCGACGGACGGATTGGCAGGAGTGAAGGGCCTCGATAAAGCGGGCAATCTCAATCGACCCTCGCGGCACATTGGGGGCAAAGCTGACCGCCACCATCGCCTGCTCGGGAGACGTACAGCCACTGGTCTGCACGGACTTGCCATTGAGGAATGTTCCTTCCCCTTTGACCGCATGGTAGAGCTCGTTGGCGATTGGGTCGAACACAATCCCGAGCACGGTCTCTTCCGCTTTTTGCAAGGCAATCGTGACCGCAAAGGCGGGCAGGTGATGGACGTAATTCGCGGTCCCATCGAGCGGGTCGACAATCCAGCGATACTGCGATTTGGGGCTGGTCTTGATCGCCGCGGGGAAGGAAGCATCTTCCTCCCCCAAAAAGTCATGGTCGGGAAAGCGGCCCAGAAGTATGTCTCGAATGGCCTGCTGCGAAGCGACATCGGCCTCGGTGACCAGATCGCGGAGCCCCTTTTCGCGGGTCGTGAAGCGATTCTGCCAGTCGAGCAAGACCTGGCCCCCAGCTCGCGCAGCCTGTTCGCAAACACTTAGGAATTCAAGCATTAGGACACAAACTGGGGGAAGAACTGGCTCGATGAACTCGCCTGGCAAAGGAGATTATAGATGACTGGCCGCTGGCTTCCCATCCGAGAAAAGCCCAGTTCGTCAGTGGCCGATCCCTCGAGTCACGCGAGTGGGCAACCGAAACCTCGCCCTTTTGCCGGGCAAAGTTTTTTTCTAAAAAAGCTGGACAGGGGTTGCAATCCTGATATGATAAACGCGAGAAGCAGGATGGAGTGCTCGGAAAACGGATTCATATTTTCATACGGTTGGTTGATTCACGGCCTCTTCTCTGTTCCGGCCCCGCCGATCACGCAAGTGAGCGGCGGGGTTTTTTAATGCGCTCGTCGATTCCAAAGGACGACAGAGCGAATCGGTAGTCGACACCTCCTGAACCTTCTTTCGCGCATTGCAACTTTTTAGTTCAATTCCCCCCGCTGGGTCGGCGCTTTGTCAGATCCCAAAGTTCAAACCCGACGTCGAACCCTTCGGTCTTTGAATAGTCGCGACGGATTTTGCCTTCATGGTCGATCCGGTCAGAGCCGAGGCAGTACAAGACCACTCCATCCGAAGTGCGGCGGAAACGGAGCGGCTTGCCGTCGAAGGGATCCTGGGGGACTTCCTTCAGGTACGTCGGCACCAGTGAGGCTAGGTCTTGCGGCCATTCGCCGCGAGCCAGCCGGTAGCGTTCGACGGCACAAGCGGCGATCATGCTGCGGAGTTCAGCCTGATGCCGCGTGTTGGCTTCGACCGATCCGGCAAAGGCACTCCTCAACTTCCCCTTCGGGTCGTGGACTGGACCTACGAGAAGGGACCTGGCAAGGGGGATTTTCGCCCAGGGAGCAGATAAACTCCTTTCGTCCAGCGCTTGCATCAAGGATGATTGTTTTTCGGGGGGCTGTTTGGCAAGTTTCACGAGTTGGGTATATAGTTCCAGCACGCGGGAATGCATCTGGCGGATCTCCGTTCCGCTTGGAAGTTGCGAGCGGTCTTTGGTTCCCGTCGCGAATTCCAGAGTGGCCGTGTCGGAGACATCGCCGGCTGCCAGCGAACTGAGAAAGTGGTGCATCGCTCCGCGTTCCCCCCGGGCCATAATCACGGGCGTGGGAACGGACATAGCCTGGTCAAACTCCTGCTGAAACGCCAGCAACTCCCCCTCGGTACATTCTCCTTGAGCCACCATCCGTTCGATCGTCTGCATGGTCAAGCGGAAGATCGCCATGCGGATCATCTGAACAATGGCAAAGGGCTCATCCGTGTACGCTCGAGCGAGGTTGAGCAGCGCCAGACAGTCCTTCACGGCCGCCGGGCGATTCGCATCGTGGATTTGCACCCAGGCGTCAAGCTGCAAGATCTTCGCCAGCTGCCGGCCCGTAGCCTGGTCCGGCACCAAGGTCGAGAAGGCATCCCGCGTGTGGGCCGTTGGGAATCGTCCCCGCGCATAGCCAGTCATCTTTTGGGCTTGGGCTAACGCGGGGGCCATACGGGCCAGTTCCTTGCGGAAGAGGGCCGCCTCGTCTGCGGGCAGTCTTGCGGTAGGAGCCAGCGAGTTGACGGCTTCAAAGTGCTTCTCCATCTCCTGGCTCTGCCAGTTCCCTTCCGATCCAGGTCTGCCTGTCATTTCGCTGACGATCCTGCGAAACTCCACAATCTGCAGGGCTCCATTCTCTTCCGCGGGAATGTTTGGGCGTTTCGCCTCGATTTCGTCCAGCCGCCAACCGGGATCGGTTCGATCGAGTTCGGCCACCACCTTGGGCAGTTCGTCGGCCTGGGTCTCTGGAGCCGGGATATTGTTTGCAACGTCGGGAGTGCGCGAGGACGACTTCTCAGGTCGCAGTCCCCACGCGACCACACCAACGACGATCCCCAGGAGTAAGACAACTACGGTCGTGAGGGCGACCACGGTGGGATGGCGCCGAATGGTCCGCCACACTTTTTCCTGCAAGGTAACCGGCCTGGCCAGAATCGGCTCGTCACGGAGAAATCGCCGCAAGTCGGCGCTCAATTCACCGGCCGTTGCGTACCGACGGGCCGGTTCTTTGGCCATTGCTTTCAGGCAAATTGTTTCGAGATCCCTGGGGACCTTCGGGTCGCGGCTACGGAGAGACTTTGGCTCGTCGTGCAGCACATGATGCATCAGCATCCGGGCATTCCCCTGAAATGGCAGTTCTCCAGTCAACAGCTGATAGAGAATGACTCCCAGGCTGTAGACATCGCTGCGGCCATCGACCGAGTGGGATTCGCCGCGAGCCTGCTCGGGTGACATGAATGCCGGAGTGCCGAGCACCTGCCCCTCGAGCGTCATCGTCATCTCCCCGGCATCCCGTTTGGCCAGGCCAAAGTCCATCAGCCGCGGTGAATAGCGCCCGGAATGGGCGACTGCCGGTACGTCTTTCTTGCTGATGGATTCCAACATGATGTTGGACGGTTTGACGTCGCGATGGACCACTCCCTGCTCGTGAGCGTAGTGCAGAGCGTCCGCGATTTGCGCCGCCAGTCCCGCCGCCTCTCGCTGTGGAATCCGCTCGCTCGTCAGTAGGTCGGCCAGTGTGATGCCGTGGATGAACTCGCTGACGAGATACGGCAAGCCGCTCTCGTTTCCGACTTCAAAAATGGGAACAATCGACGGGTGCCGCAACTGGGCCACGCTGCGGGCCTCGCGGAGGAACCGGTCGGAATCGCCGCTGCTGCCGACGTTCCCCCCGCGCGGGATTTTGACCGCCACGGTTCGGCCCAGCTCTTTATCTTGGGCCCGGTACACGCTGCCGAACGCCCCGGATCCGACCTCCTCCAGCAATTCAAACTTCCCCAGCGTCCGTTTCTCGGGCGCGGTCCAAGTGGCGGTCGCGTTATGCCCGATCTGGAAACTCGACCCGCACGCCGTGCAGAGAATCTCCCCCTTCGCCGTGGCCACGGCATCGACGGGAGCCTGGCAATGGGGGCACGGAACGGGCATAGTTGCATCACCTGACGCGACGGGTTGGTTGCGGACCTAAGGAGTGGATTCTCGTTCTTGTATCGAAGGAGTTCAAGTCGGCCCGATGCGGAAACGTGTTCCAAGAGACATCACGGCCAACGTGGAGCGTTCACGACAATCCTTGGACAAGGCCCACAAACGGCAGGACAAGCGAAATCGCTACCAGCACGATAAGACAGGCCGCGACGATGAGCACGCCGCCGCACCAAAGCGAGCGGAGCCACCGCGGCATTTCGACGGGAAGGATGAGCAGGCATAACATCCCGCTGTCGAGAAGTAACCACATGGGAATGACCAAGAGTCCGTAGGAAACCACGAATCGCGACAAGTTGACCACCAGCACGCTTGGGAAGGGGAGCTTCAGTCCGAATTCCATGAACATCTTGTCGAACATGGGGACAACTACCAGCAGCACGGCAAGGACGATGAACGACGCCACGCCGTGAAAAACGAGCCAGAATAGAAGTGAGCCGGCCTTCGATCCTTGGTGCGGATTCGGCCCATTCCTATTGGATGTCATGTGAACCTCGAGAAGCGAGCAATTGCTGATAATAAGGCGGCGGCGTGGGTGCGAGAATCCCCTGGTAATTCAACAACCCCCATCGTCGCCTTTCGATCCGCGAAAGCGTGCCTGGTGCAGAGCCGCAAAGGTCGCAGAGGAATTCCGGTCGAAAAAAACCATGGTGCAAAAGTCGCGCAGCCGGTTTCCATAACCACATGCGCCGCCCCCTTTTGAAGCTTTGGCCTCCCCGACTTTTGCACCACCCCCCTCCTCGGTGGAGGGGGCATTGTCGTCTTTCGCTCCGCGAAAGCACGTCCTTTCGCGGAGCGAAAGGCGACAATCCCGAGCAAAAGACGACAGTAATTTTCGCGGTATCATCGCACTTCTCCTGAGCAGTAGCGCGCGAACACTTCCCGACAATCACAAAAGGATACGCCTGTTCAGTTGGCACCGTCAAGCCCCGGCAACCGGAATTCCGAAAATAGTTGAGGCCGTGATTGGTAGGGACTTCGGGACAGAATTGTTCCCCCGAAGGGGTAGCCCAACAAAGCCCAGGGTCGCACGCCTCGTGCGCACCCTGGGAACACGAAAAGGGGCAGCCGCATGAACCCCAACGGGGTTACCGAAATGGACACGGCGCGAATCGTAGGTAACCCCGGTGGGGTTCGAAATGACGTGCGGTCCGTTACCCAGGGTGCGCTCGCAAAGCCTCGCGACCCTGGGCTGAGATCGGTCACCCCGATTGGGGTGCAAGATACGGTTAAAAGTCTTTGGCCGCGACGCGTTTTTCGATTGGAAGGTTTGTTGGTGCCAATGACGCCCGACCCCGATCTCTTGCCCTGGCATTTCTTTTTCACACTGGTAGAATCAACCTCGTTGTCACTTCAGTTCAGCCTGCGGCCCTAATCCCTATGGACATTACTCATTGGAGAGAAATACCGTGCCTGACGGGACGAGCGGCGACACTGGATGATGTCGCGGTGGGCCGCGCGGTGTTTGCGGCACCGGGTGCGGACAGCCCGCCACGGACCTGAAGCTGCCGCGCCGTGCCATTTACAAGGACCAGGAGACCGGCAAGGAAACACCGGTGATTGTGGTGCAGGCAGAGGATGTGGAAGGAAAAAAGATTGTCGGTTATCGCTCATTGAGTGGTGCCGAAGGTGTTTGCATGCTTTTCGAGTTGGAGTTACTCGATGGGCCAGACGACCGATTCAAATGACAGAAAGTGCGAGGTCGCACTTGTCATCTCAATCGACATATAAGAATTCCGCCGAGTTGAGCAGCGTATGGCAGATGGTTGCCAAAGCGTTTTTCGGGGCCTGCGACTTCTCCTGGCCCGTGGCGGCGAGTTCTTGTTCCCAGGCGCGAGTTAGTTTTTCCAGCGATGTGGTCAGAAGTTGCTGTTCCGCCGCGTTGGGTGGCCGGTTCAAGACTATCCAGTACAGGTTCTCGATCTCGCTCAGCCGGCCGCCAGCCGTTTCGCGAATGACCCGCTCCGCCAGTTTCTCGGAGAGCGCCCGGACGGAAGTGTCGTTCATCAAGTGCAGCGCCTGCGTGGAGACGAGCGATTCGCTCCGCTCCAGGCAGTTGGGGTTCATCGCCGGCAGGTCGAAGCTTTCCAGGAGTGACGCCGGTTGTTTGCGGAGTTGCTGGACGTAGATGCTGCGGCGCTTGCCCGCGAGGACCAGGCCGTCGGGCTGAACGCGGACGCTCTCCGCGGGTCCGAAGCGGGTTTCGTCGAGTTCGCCCGCGACGTATTGCAATGTGTCGCGGAGCGGCTCCGCTTCTATCCGCCGCAGGGGCATGCGGGAGAGCCAGCGGCCGTCCGCATCGAATGATTGCGATTCAGGAGTGACAGCTGACGACTGCCGCCAGGAGTGGGAGAGGAGCATCTTGCGGTGGAGCGACTTGGGGCTCCAGTTCTGCCGCACGAGTTCGACCGCCAGCGTATCGAGCAATTCCGGATGGGTCGGCTTGTCCCCCGTTTTGCCGAAGTTGCCGAGGCTCTTAACGATTCCTTGGCCGAAGTGATGTTTCCAGAGCCGGTTCACAAACACGCGGGCCGTCAGCGGCTGGTCCGGCTGTGTGAGCCACGTTGCAAACGCCAACCGCCGACCGGTGGACTTTGCTCCCGGCCACGGCGGCTCAATGGCGAAGCCCGAGTTGCCGCTGGTCAACACGGCGGGAACGCCAGGGCGGACGAGCGTGCCGGGATTCTGGTAGTTGCCCCGCCTGTAGACATACGTGGGCGACGGCTCGCCGCGATCCCACAGCGCCATCAGCCGCGGCTCGGGCTGGCGCTGGGCTTCGAGGGCTTTGATTTTGCCATCCGTCTCGGCCGTTGCCGCGTCGGCTTTGAGTTTCGCAATCTCGGCATCGATGCGGGCTTTCTCCGCCAGCCACGCCGACCGCTCGCGGGTGCTGACAAATGGCAAGTAGCGCTCGCCCGGCCCGGCGCTGTACGCTCCGCCAAAACCCTTGATCTCCGGCCGCAGCCAGTCGTGCTCGTCGTAGGCCCCTTTGAAGATCGCCAACAGCCGGTAGTAGTCTCGCTGCGGGATGGGATCGAACTTGTGGGTGTGGCAGCGGGCGCATTTGAATGTCAGCCCCATCACGCCGGAACCCAGCACGTCCATCTCATCGGCCAGCACTTCCAGACGGTCCGGCACAAAGCCCGTGAGATTCGCCCAAGTCGGATCGGGGGCCATCCGCAGAAAGGCCGTCGCCACCAGATTGTCTTCCAACTCCTGCGTTATCTCCGCCGCGTGCTCGTAATCCGCCAGTTCATCGCCGGCCAGTTGCTCCAAGAGGAAGCGGTCATACGGCTTGTCGGCGTTGAAGGCTCGGATGACATAGTCGCGGTATCGCCAGGCAAACGGCCGGGGCAAATGCTGTTCGCGGCGGCCTTCACAGTCCGCATAGCCCGCTACATCCAGCCAGTGCCGCCCCCAGCGTTCGCCGTAGCGAGGCGAGGCCAACAAACGGTCGATCAGCCGCTCGAAGGCATCGGGGGAATTCTTAGATTCGGAAAGAAGTGCGGCTGCTTCCTCGGGAGTTGGCGGCAGTCCAGTGAGATCGAAATGTGCGCGGCGGAGGAGGGTGAGGGGAGAGGCCTCGGGCGAGGGTGCAAGCTTTTGCTCTTGGAGCTTTTGCTGGACGAAAGAGTCGATGAAATTGTGGGCCTTGCTAGAAACTGAACCGGCGGAAATTCTCGCTGCCATGGGCGGCTTGAACGACCAAAAGTCCTTGTCCTCCGGCCGCAAGAGCGGATCTTCCGGTGTCCCCGCAAGGTCCGGCTCTTCGGCTGCTTGCGGTGCGCCCTGCTTAATCCAGGCTTTGATTTTTTCCAACTCGTCCGGTTCCATCGGCTTGACGGCTGCTTCCACCAGCCTTTTGTGCGGCGGCATTTCCCCCGTGGCGACTCGCTTCACGAGCAAGCTCTCTGCGGGCTTGCCCAGTACAATCACGGGGCCAGATTTGCCCCCTTTCAGAATCGACTCGCGGCTGCGGAGGTCTAAGCCTCCCTCCTGCTTGTTCCGTCCGTGGCAAGCCGTGCAGCGGAGCAAGAATATCGGCAGCACATCATGTTCCGTCAGCTTCGCGGCCGCTTCGCCGCCGCTGCCGAATTTTGCTCCCTCTTCAATCCACCGCTTCAGCAACTCGGTCTCTTTCTCCGTGAACGGGTTCTTCTTATCGCTCGGCATTTCTCCCTTGAGCACCAGTTCATACAGCCGGCTCTCCTCCGGCTTACCAGGCACCAGAATTTCCCCTCCTTCGCCCCCCTTCAGAAGCCGCTCTGTCGAATTCAGCGCCAGCTCCCCTTTCTGCACCTCGGGACCATGGCAACGAAAACACTTGGCAGCCAAAAGCGGGCGAATGTCGGATTCGAAAGAAGGACCGGCAACCGGCGGCTCCTTTGCGCGAGCCAGCGACACCAGCAGCAAGACAATCAACCACCGCAGGCAGCGAAGACATGCCATCATGATTTCTTCACCGCTTTCAACTCCGCCGTCAGCTTCTTCAGTGTCTCCAGGTGGACATGACGGAGCTCGCGCTGCTTCTCGAGCACGCCGCCATGCGCCGTCAGCCGGTCATATTCCACATTCTCCTCGTCGGCGACTGCTTTGACGGCTATTCCTTCCTTGACCAGGAGATCGTTGAGCGCCTCCACCGCGACGGCTTCGGTTTCGCCGGTACCCGTGGGGGGCTTCTTGGCAGCCAACTGCTTGCGAATCTTGATTTCGAATCGCAGCGCATGGATCTGGGTAATGTCAAAGTGCCCTTGTTCGTGATCGAGTAGATCCGGCCTCTTCTTTCCCCATTGGTTCCACGACCTGGTGGGATTCGAGACGGCGGTCGCCTGAAACTGCGTGAGGTGCGCTGTGACGACGCGACCCCGCCCTGTCGTGCGATATTGGCTGGTCCAGGAAATGTCCATGAACAGAAACGCCTGAAAGGGGCTCTTTGCGAGACCTCCTTCCGTGGGAACCTTGCCGCGAAAATCCGCTTCCGTCAGTGGGCCATTGTTGTAAGGCCGGTCCAGCTTAGAACCGTTGTTGGCATCCTGTCCGGGGACTTGGGCGCGTGCATTGGAGCAATCCGCGACGCTAACACATGCCAGCGTTGCAGCGAGGATCAAACAGAATCCGCAACTTCCTCCACGCATCTTGCATTTGCCTTTCAAAACATTGCTGGACCAACTGCGTCATTATGCGGCACATCCACCGTCGCCGCAAATCGCACCCCATCGAAATACCACTGGTTTGCCTTGGCGCACGTTGCGGAATACTCTGAAATCATGGTCATGGAAACAATCCACGTAGGCTGCAAAATCGAGAATCCCACGGATCGCAATCAAGCGGTCGCCGTTTCTCGCGCCCTCGTCGACACTGGCAGCGAATACTCTTGGATTCCCGTGAAGTCGCTGGAAAAGATCGGAATCAACCGGGAAAAGAAGGATTTGTTGTTCACCATGGCGAATGGCCAGACCATCACTCGCAGCGTCGGCTTCGCGATTCTCCGAGTGGATCGGAGTTTTACGATTGATGAAGTAGTGTTTGCCGAACCTGGCGACCTGACGCTCCTGGGAGCGCGGACTCTGGAGGGACTCGGTCTCGTTGTTGATCCACGCCAGAAAAAGTTGGTGGCCGCGGGACCGCTCCCGGCTGCCGGAAACACTGCGCCCTGAAACGGGCGTTAGAACAATTCCAGAATGGGCCGGCCTTCCTCCATCAATTGGAAGGGCCGACCGTGGCGATCGACGGCGGAGAGGTCGTCGATGCCCATGGAGTGATAGACAGTCTTGGCAATGTCCTCGGGGGCGACCGGTTTGTCGGCTGGGAACTCGGCCCGCTTGTCGGTGGTGCCGTAGGCCTGGCCCCCTTGGATGCCGCCACCGGCGAGCAACACCGACATGCAGGCGGTCCAATGGTCGCGGCCCGCTCCACCGGGTCCGCCGGAGCGAGGGTCCCCGACTTTGGGCTTGCGGCCCATCTCGCTAGTCACAATCACCAGCGTCTCCTCCAGCAATCCCCGCTCGTGCAAGTCGGCCAGGAGGGCCGCGAACGGTCGGTCGAATTCCGGCAGCAATTTGTCTTTCAGGCAGCCGAAGTTATTGCCGTGCGTGTCCCAGCCGCCGCCGCTCTTGCAGAGCGTATCGAGCTCCTTGTTCGCCTTGTAAAAGACGGTGATGAAGGGAACTTCCGCTTCGACGAGTCGTCGTGCCATGAGGAGCGACATGCCGGTGATGCCATTGCCATACCGCTCACGGACCTCCGCTGGCTCGGCGGATAGATTGAACGCGGCATTGGTTGCCGAGGAGGTGAGGAGCGAGAAGGCCTTTTGCTGGTGCTTGCCGTAATTGACCGTCTGGCCCGTTGCGTCCACCCGGCGCTCGGCGGCATTGAGCGTGGAAAGCAGCGAACGGCGATCGAGCAATCTCTGAGCCGTGATGTCGCCGGAGAGCTGCAACGCGGGAACGGTAAACTGCAGCGGGTTTTCCCGCGAGCCGTCGACGAAGAACGGGTCGTACTCGATGCCGAGCCGGGCGGAGAATTGCCCTGGACGCGTGTATTCGGGTGCCCCCTCCTTCTGCGGCAGCGTGATGGCCGACGGCAGCGACGGATGGACCGGCCGCTTGTAATTCACGACCGAGGCAATCGAAGGCCAGTCGGTGAGATACGGCGTGCGGGCGTTCAAAAGCTGATGGAAGGACCGGTCGGGGGCGTGCCCCGTCAGGTTGTAATAGTATCCCGCATGATGGTCCCCCGTGCCGCGGCCATGATCCCCCAGCGACCGCACGATGGCCAGGTGGTGAGCTTGTTTCGCCAGGTGCGGCAGATGCTCGCACAATTGTACCCCCGGAGCCGACGTCTGAATGGGACTGAACAGTCCGCGATAGTCGGCGGGAGCATCCGGCTTCATGTCCCAAGTATCGATATGCGACGCCCCACCGCTCAGCCAGATCATGATCGCCGATTTGGCGATTTTGCGGCCGGGGGAAGCAGCCGCGACCGCATTTTGGCCGGCAAATCCCGCCCCCAAGAAACTCAATCCCCCGGCGACGAGAAAAGTTCGTCGATCAAGGGCCGCGGCGGGGCGAAAGAGTGGAACCATAACCAGCGTTGCTCCAGGGACGATGGTAACTCAGTCCGGCCAAGTCGGCAACTTCGGGCTAGTGACGATTCGCTGCCTGCTCCGTAGGATGAGCTTTCCTCAAATGCATCTCCAGAAAGGCCCCGGCTAAACCAATGAGTCGACCGCGAGTAGTAGTTGCCGATTTTCAGCGTGGAGCGATGGACGTGGAGCAGAAGATCCTGGGAGATCTGGCCGACGTGGAGGCCCTCGCCGTTTCGTCGGAGGAGCAGCTTTGGGGGCGCATAGAAGATGCGGCCGCAGTGATGGTCTATCACACGCTCAAGGTGACCCAGGCCACCATCAGCCGGCTGAAGAACTGCCGGCTGATCGTCCGCTGCGGCGTGGGTTACGACAATGTCGATTTCGTCTTCGCCAAGAGCCGCGGCATTCCGGTCGCGAATGTACCGGATTATGGGAATGAAGAAGTGGCCGACTCCGCCATCGGCCTGTTGCTCTCCCTCGCCCGCGGGATTGCCTTTCAAAACATGCGGCTACGCCCTGCCGGCACTCCCTGGAAGTTCGACCACGTCGCCCCGCTCTATCGGCTGCGGGGGAAGACGCTGGGAATCATCGGCTTGGGGCGGATTGGCACCGCTGCCGCCCTGCGGGGAAAGGCCCTGGGGATGGACGTGGCTTTTTATGATCCCTACAAGCCGGACGGCTACGACAAAGCCCTGGGTGTGCGGCGGGTGGAAGCCCTCGAAGACCTTCTCTCGCAGTCGTTCGCAGTCTCCTGCCACTGCCTGCTGACGCCAGAGACGCAGCACATCATGAATGCTCGGACCATCGAGCTGATGCCGAAGGGCTCGTACCTCATCAACACATCGCGTGGCGCGGTGGTGGACATCGCCGCCATTCCCGACGCCATCTCCAGTGGCCGCCTGGCCGGGGCCGGCATCGACGTCCTGCCCACCGAGCCGCCACCGGAAGACCATCCACTCCTCGTCGCCTGGCGAAACCCCGAGCATCCGGCTTATCACCGCGTCATCTTGAACGCCCACAACGCCTTCTACAGCGAGCAAGGGCTGATGGACATGCGCGTGAAAGGAAGCGAAGCCTGCCGCCGGGCACTGCTTGGCCAACCGCTGCGGAATGTGGTGAACTGACTCGATCTGTCAACGAGCAGAGGATGAGAGATTCAGCATGTCGCCGTTATGCCCCACCTCAATCGCACTCAGCGACGAAACCGACCCCTTCGTGACCGCATAGCCGATTGCCTTCAACTCCTCGGCTGCCCAGCCCTCTTCCGCGCTGAGCGCCAGGTTTCCTTCGGTGTGGATGCGTGGAGCCTTGACCGCATCGGATAGCGACTTGGCTTCACCAATTCTGCGAGCGAGGACGCTGGTCACGCCGCTCACGATCCGGCGGCCGCCCGTTGCTCCAATGGCCAGCATCGGCGATCCGTTTTTGGTCACGACCGTTGGACACATGTTGTGCAGCGGCCGTTTGCCGGGTCCAGGCGAATTCGCTCGTCCTGGCCGCGGATCGAACCGCGACATTCCTTGCCCCAGGACCAGCCCTAGACCATCGACTGTCACCTGAGCCCCCAGAGAATCACCATGAGTAAACGTCAGGGCGACGGTGAGCCCGGATGCATCCACCGCGTTCAAATGAATGGTTCCACCTGCCGGTCGGCCATCAGCCTCGCCATTCATTGGCTTCTTGTCCCGCACCACAGTCCGCACTCGTTCCGCCGTCTCTCGGGCATATTCTTCAGAAAGCAGTTTCGCCACGGGAACGTCGGCTTGCTTGGGATCGCCGAGCAGCCGCAGGCGATCATTCCAGGCGACCCGCAGACATTCGATGTAGGTTTGATCGATGGCGTCGCGCCTCTCCGGCCAGCCGACGGCCTTGAGCGACGCCAGGGTTTGCAGAACCGTCAGCCCGCCCGAGGAAGGGGGAGGAGTGAGAAGGGTGTAGCCATTCCAAGAGAGTGTGAGCGGCGCGACTTCCACCGCCTGGTAAGCCGCCAAGTCCGCCGCGGTGACGAGACCGCCATTGGCTTGGAATGCCGCCGCGATCTTGGCGGCGATTTTTCCCTGGTAGAAATCGGCGACCGTGCCGTTCTTGGCCAGCGAATCGAGCATGGCTGCCAGGTCGGGGTTTTGAAACGTCGCTCCTTCAGGCAGCGGCTGGCCGTTAGCAAAGAAGAGTCTCGCCGAGCCGGGATCAGCCGCCAGCCTGGATTTCGCCGCCGCCAGCGCTCCCGCGACATTTTTTCTTACGACAAATCCGTCGCGGGCAAACTTGATGGCCGGCTGCACGAGCTCGGGAAACTTTCTGGTGCCGAACTTGTCGAGTGCGAGCTGCAATCCGGCCAGAACTCCCGGCACTCCCGTTCCTAGCCACCCATAGGCGTTGATATTTCCGGGAACCTGGCCTTTGTCATTGAGCGGGAATTGATCCGGCTTGAAGGCGGCTGGGGCGGCGGAATTGAAATCAATAGCCGCGACTTTGTTCCCCGGCAAACCGCCGATCACCGCATGCCCCCCATAGCCGCCGATGCCCGTCATGGGGACGGCGACGACACCGGCCACCAGTGCCGCCGTCACCACGGCATCAACGGCATTGCCTCCCGCCGCCAGAACGGCATTGCCGGCCGCGGCACCTTCCGACTGGCCGATGACGAGCCCTTTGCCGGGCGCAGGGTCGCCCGCATGAATGCCGCGGAGGCAGGCCGTGGAAACGACGCCGCCAATCGTGGCCAAGAACAAGCGCCGGTTCAGGTTGCTCGTCATTATGCACCTCAAATGTTAAGTCGACCTGTACCGCAAGTTGGCCTCATTCCAGTCGATGTGCGCCATGAACTTTTCGATGTATTCCGCTTTCCGGTTTTGGTAATCGATGTAAAATGCATGTTCGTAGGTGTCGATGACGACGATCGGCACCGCCATCCAAAGGACTCCCATCGCGTGTTCGTCGCTGACGACGTTGTAGAGCTTGCCGTTCACCGGATGCTTGACCAACATCGCCCAACCCGCCGCCTCTTTCGCGGAAGCGATGAAATCGGCCGACCATTTTTCCAGCGAGCCAAATCGCCCCTCAATCGCGGCGCGGACATCCTGCTGCGGATCGATTCCTTTGGGTGACAAGCCATCGAAGTAAAACTCGTGGAGCACCACGCTGTTGCCGCGACTGTTGATGAGCCGCTTGAGGTGGGCAAACGCCGCCGGATCGGTGGCGGCTCCTGATTTGGTGGACTCTTCCAGCTTCGCATCCGCGGCAACGACCGCCTTCAGCGCCCCGCCGTAATGAGCCGAATGATGTGGCGCGATCTGCGCAGCGCTGAGGAAACCGGGAATCTCCTTGTGCCTGAGCGACTTGGGTTGTCCGGTTACCAGGCCGCTCTTCGAAAAATCCAGCGGCTTGGAATCGGCGGCTTCTAGCAGGCCGGGGACTACGAGCGTACCGGCCGCCGCACCGGAGGAAGCGAACAGAAAGTTACGTCGATTGAAGGGATTCATGGATTCCCCCTCTCCCTTTGGGAGAGG
>SXOA01000175.1 GCA_005778405.1 Planctomycetaceae bacterium | reverse complement strand
ATAGGTTCCTTCCTGCTCGATCGGGTTTTGCGTCGCCAGTACAAAGAACGGGGCGGGCAGTGTGTGCCGCACGCCGCCGATAGTCACCTGGCGTTCCTGCATCGCCTCCAGCAAAGCGGCCTGCGTTTTGGGAGGCGTCCGGTTGATTTCGTCTGCCAGAATGATGTTGGCAAAGACCGGCCCGGTCAGGAACTTAAAACCACGTTCCCCCGTGGCCTTGTTCTCCTGAATGACTTCCGTCCCCGTGATGTCGCTGGGCATCAAGTCGGGTGTGAACTGAATCCGGTTGAATTGCAAATGCAGCGAGCGGGCCAGGGTGCTGACCATCAACGTCTTGGCCAGTCCAGGCACACCTTCGAGCAGGCAATGCCCCTGGGCAAAAATGGCGATCAAGAGCTGCTCAATCACGTCTTCCTGACCAATGATCACCTTGGCGAGCTCCGCCCGAATAGCGGCAAAGGCCCCCTTGAGCTTATCCAACGACTGAAGGTCCTCGGGGTTGGGTTTTTCCACGGCAGCTTGAGACATGAGCGGTCCTTGAAAGATTGAATTAGGGAGTTTGTGGGCGGTTTAACCCGGATTGTGACGAAACGGAGCAGGCAACGGTTCTGTAACGAGCGCTGGAGTCCCGCCTTCAGGCGGCTGTTTGCGGCATGGCTTCATGCCGCCTGAAGGTGGGACTCCAACGGGCGCAGTGGCCCAAGTGGTGGGTGCCCCAAACCCTCGGGCAAGTTCAAGCCCTGACGGCTGGGTAAGCGGGAGAGGCGAAATCCATTGTAGACGACCCGCCGTAAGATGCCACCGGATTGAGCGATTCCCCGTCAATCTGCGACCCCAGCCAGCGAAAGCTGCGTATTACGTTTCGGACATCCCGTTCGACAACTATACTGGCCCCCAATTCCTGGCCGTTTTCACATTCCCCTTCCCTCCCTTTCGGCCTATCAGCGTGCAACAAGTCCTGGTCACCGGCGGAGCGGGGTTCATCGGTTCCTACCTGGTGGAGGCCCTGCTGGCGCGCGGCGACCGAGTGACCGTGATCGACGATGAATCGACCGGCCAGTTCGAAAATCTCCGCTCCGTTGCCGGCCACTCCGCCCTCACCGTCGTCCGCGGCAGCGTGGGAGATGCGGCCTTGCTCCATAGAATGCTGGAGGGAGTGCAGGTCGTTTATCATCTGGCTGCTGCCGTTGGCGTGGCTCTCATCGCCCGCGAACCGCTCGCCACCATCGAGCGGAATATCTATCCCACGCAGCTTCTGCTCGACGAAATCAGCGCGCGGCACAAGGCCGGGCAGGGCATCCGCTTCTTCCTCGCCAGCACCAGCGAAGTTTATGGCAAGAACCCCAAGCCGGTCTGGGACGAGGAGGACGACCTGGTGTTCGGGGCAACCACCCGCCCCCGCTGGTCCTACGGCGCGTCCAAGGCTATCGACGAATTTCTCACGCTCGCCTGTGCCCGCCAGTTCGGCCTTCCCGTCGTCATTGCACGGTTCTTCAATGTCGTCGGCCCGCGGCAGACTGGTGCTTATGGCATGGTCCTCCCCCGGTTCGTGGAAGCCGCCCTCGCCGGGCAACCCCTCGTTGTGCATGACGACGGCCGGCAGGTCCGCTGCTTCGCCCACGTGGCCGACGTCGTCGGGGCGGTCATCCAGCTCATGAACAGCAACTCCACCCTCGGCCGCATCTTCAACATCGGCAGCGACCAGCCGATCTCCATCCTCGACCTGGCCAACCAGGTGATCACCCTAGCCGGCTCGCCGTCCACCGTGCAGTTCCAAACCTACACCGAGGCTTACGACCAAGACTTCGAAGACATCCGCCTCCGGGTCCCCGACCTCACCCGCCTCCGCCAGGCCATCGGCTACGTCCCGCGCTACAACCTGGGTGGCATCATTCGAGACTGCATCGAGGCCCAAAAAAAACAGCCCCCAGCTCGGTGAAAACCTGATGCTTCTGCGGGCGAGCGAATATCGATCGGGGTTTGGCAGACTCCTTGGTTTTGTCCAGGTTCAGGAAGCCTGCCCATCGGGCCTTGCCCCCGTGGAAGCGCTCACTGGCGAGCTACGAGCCCAATGACCTTTTCACGCATGTTGTGGCCGGTCTCCGACCGTGCCACCGCCCGACCGAAGGTCTCCCGAGCCCAGGCCCACGTGTCGATTCCAGAGGAGACCTTCGGTCAGCCGTTTCGGCGGGGTCAGGAGACCCGCGCCGAACAGAGGGGCGCTTTGCGCGATGTTGTGGCCGGTCTCCCGCCCCCCCGTTGTGGCCGGTCTCCCGACCGTGCCACTAGATTGACCGAAGGTCTCCCTTCCCGTGGCGGGCCTCAGATAAGATACCGCCATGGAACGCTACCGCATTCACTCGGACGCGGCTGTTTACTATGTGACATACTCCGTCGTGGATTGGTTGCCGATCTTCGTGACCGAGGCCACGTTTCGAATCGTCGCGGACAGCCTGACGTTTTGTCATCGACAGAAGCACCTGCGCGTGAATGCGTATGTGATCATGCCGACTCATCTGCACATGATCGTGTTCGACACGGAGTACAAGAGCGATCGACTCGCGCAGTCGCTCACGGACTTCCGCAAGTTCACGGGGCGCGAGCTCAGCGACCATTGCAGCGGGCACTTTCCGCCCAGCTTCGCCCAAACGCTGCGCGACGAAGCCACGACCGACCGCGAGCGGCGTCTTTGGCAGCCGAGCCGGCATCCCATCGCGATTGCGTCCGAACCGTTCTGGCAACAGAAGCTGGACTACCTGCACGACAATCCTCGCCGCAAAGGGCTCGTCCGCTCGCCGCAAGATTGGCGCTGGTCGTCAGCTCGCTGGTACTTTTCCGATGGCAAAGCAGAAACGGACATACCGTTGACGCCCATCATGTGGTAACCCGGTTGTGGCGGGTCTGCACCTGTTGTGGCCGGTCTCCGACCGTGCCACGTGACCGACCGCAGGTCTCCCTGCCCCGGGACGCGTACCGCTTCAAAGAGGAGACCTTCGGTCGGCCCTTTCGACGGGGTCCAGAGGCCCGCGCCGAACAGGGGCGTTTTGCGCGATGTTGTGGCCGGTCTCCCGACCGTGCCACTCTTCCGACCGCAGGTCTCCCTGCCCCGGGACGGTCACCGCTTCAAAGAGGAGACCTTCGGTCGGCGGTTTCGGCGGGGTCGGGAGACCCGCGCCGAACAGCGCGCGGGGCAAACATCGCTCCGCCCGGACGAGCCGGGTGGCGGCGAGGGAGCGCGCTGGCAGCGTCGTTCTGGTTTTCAAACATCGCTCCGGCGGGACGAGCCCGCCGGTGGCGGCACCAAAGACCAAGCGGCAGCAGGGTGGATTTTTCGGTGCTGCAATCGAACGCTACCAGAGGGAGTCGGCTTTCGGTCACGATTAACCGTTTATAGCGAATCGCACGCGGCACTTTATGTATATGGTTCGCGTTGGCCGCAGGAGGTCTGGTTCCGGCTCCGCTGCGGCGGCTGTTCCCATTATGATACCACCACCCATCGCAAATCTCGAATAGTCCCCTCCCCAATCTTCGTCCCCCGAGAAGCCAGAGTTTCGTGTTGCCCAACCACCTTCCTCGAACCGAATTGGTTGTCCCAGTGCATAACCCATCGCGACCGACAATCGAGACGCCTTCGACTTTGCATCGTCAAATGCTTCAGCCAGCGCATTGGATTTTATCGCAACATCGTCCTTGAACTCGGGCTGACGCATGTCAATGCTGATGGTCTTGCGCTCTTTGTTTTGGGATTGAAGCGGCTCAAGTTGTTCCAAGGCACGATTCAGCTTTCCGAATTCTGTTACCTTCAAGATAATCTTACGCGCGGCATTTTGACCGGTTTCCTTCTTCTTCCAGTACCAAGGACGGCGAAAATCCGTTCCTCCTTCAACAATTTCATCGTCGTTGATCTCAGCGGCGCGCAGAACGGAAAGTGCTTCGCTACATAGCTCAGCGACCTCGCGAAGCGACGTCTCACCTTTGGCAGCGCGTACCTCAAGGGTTATTTCGGCAATGAAGCGAACTGCGGTCTCGGTAAAAGTCCCTTCGCCAATAACCTCAATATAACGATCCATATGAACTGATCCCAAAAAAAGTGAGACGACATACGCGACGGAGTGGCGCTGGCAAACGAACAGAGCGAGCGAATCTTCCATCCTACCAAAACTATGCGTCAGCTCGGCATACTCAGGAGACCACTTCCTTCACCACCCGGCCCGCTACGTCGGTCAGCCGGAAGTCGCGGCCGTTCAGGCGGTAGGTGAGTTTGAGGTGGTCGAGGCCGAGGAGGTGGAGGATGGTGGCGTGGAGGTCGTTGACGTGGACCCGGTTTTCGACCGCTTTGTGGCCGATTTCGTCGGTTGCGCCGTAGAGGGTGCCCCCCTTGGCTCCGCCGCCGGCCAGCCAGAAGGTGAAGGCGTGCGGGTTGTGGTCGCGGCCGGTGCCGCCGGTCTGGACGATGGGGAGGCGGCCGAATTCGCCCCCCCAGATGACGAGCGTGCTATCGAGCAGCCCCCGCTGCCGCAGGTCGGCGAGGAGGCCGCCGATGGGGGTGTCGGTCTCGCCGGCGAACTGGGTGTGGTTCTCCTTGATGTTGGAGTGGCCGTCCCAGCTCCGTTCGTTCTCCATGCCGCCGGAGTAGATTTGCACGAAACGGACGCCGCGCTCGACGAGGCGGCGGGCCATGAGGCACTGCTTGGCGACATGGTCGCAGCGCTTGTCGCCGATGCCGTAGAGCTTGTGGATGTGCTCGGGCTCCTTGGTGATGTCGATGGCGTCGGGGGCGGCGATTTGCATCCGGTAGGCGAGCTCGAAACTTTCGATGCGGGCGGCCAGCTCCTCCTCGTGCGGCGTTTTGGCCAGGGCGTGGCGGTTGAGCCGGGCCAGCAGGTCGAGCTGCGCCCGCTGCTGGGCGTCGTTCATGTCGGCTGGGCGGTAGAGATTGTCGATGGGGTCGCCGCTGGGGCGGAGCCAGGTTCCTTGATAGACGCTGGGGACGAAGCCGGCCCCCCAGTTTTGTGAGTACCCCTTGGGCAACCCGCGACCGAGCGGGTCGGTCATGGCAATGAACGCCGGCAGATTCTGGCTCTCGCTCCCCAGCCCGTACGTCACCCACGAACCGACGCAAGGAAAGCCCATCCGCGTGGTGCCAGTGTTCATCATGAACAGGGCGGGGCTGTGGTTGTTCGAGCCGGTGTAGCACGAATACATGAAAGCCATGTCGTCCACATGCTCGGCCATTTTGGGAAAGATTTCGCTCACCCAAGCCCCGCACTTGCCATGCTGGGCGAACTTGAACGGCGACTTCATCACCGGCCCGACGTTGGCCGTGAAAAAGCCGGTGTTCTTGTCGAACCCCTCCAGCGGCTTGCCGTCGAGCTTCTCCAGCGTCGGCTTGTAGTCCCAAGTATCGACCTGGCTCGGCCCGCCGTTCATGAAGAGCCAGATGACGGATTTGGCCTTGGCGGGGAAATGGGCGACGCGCGGGGCGAGGGGATTGAGCTTGGGGTCGGAGGCACCTTTGGCACTAGTGTCCGCTGCGGAAGTAGAAGTCAGCAGACCTTCGTCCGAGAGGAGCGCTGCCAGGGCGAGCATTCCCGCGCCGCCTCCGGCACGGGAGAGGAGCTCGCGGCGGGAGAGGAGGGAGGGGTTGTTTGTCATTTTGTTATCCGTTCATCAAATCCCAAACGGCCGAACGTCTGTGATGATTACCTGACGAAGACGCTCATCAATGCGATACCAAACCAAAAGGGGAAACTTGAAAAGGACGCGGCGACCGCGGTCGCGAGACTCACCAGCTTCATGGGGAATTTTGCGAAGTTCCAATTCGATCCGTGTAACTGTGTTTCTCATTCCTTCTTGATCGAGCATCGTGTCGTGAATTCTCTGCAACTGCTCGAGCATGTCCGGACTCCAGTAAACTTCGTAGCTCACTTGCGATCCTTCAGACGAGAGAGCAGCTCTTTGGTCGTGATTCCATCTCCTACTGTTTCCCGCCGCTGCATCTCTTCTTCGGAGATTGTCGGCGTTACGGTACGCAACCATTCGCGGACGAGCGGTGAGTTCTCATCCGGCTGAAATTTTCCGAGAACATTTCCTTTCTCGTCGCGAAAGACGAGAAAATCTGCCAGCCCGTTGAGCTTGGCAACCATGTCGCCATCGACAGTTACAAAGGTCATGAGTTCCTCCTTCGTTCCCATTCGGCCAGAATGTCCGAGAGCGGACAACATTGTCCTTTTATCATTCTACATACACAAACTCATTCAGCCCAAACAGCACCTGGCAGAAGTCGGCCAAGGCCAGCTCTTTGGCCTGGGCCTGCTTGTCCGGCAGGCTTTCGTAGGATTTCTGCTGGGCGGCAAGGAATGCAATCGCATCGGCCAGTTCCCCTTCATCCGGTTGGCGGCTGGTGGCGGTGAGGTAGCCTTGCTTTACGGCATCGGCAGCGGACTTTTCATAGGCGGGCAGCAGCTTCTTGGCGAAGTTGTGGGCGTAAAGGCGGACCTGGGGGTTGTTCATGAACATCAGGGCTTGGGGGGCGATGGTGGTGCTGGGGCGGCCCCCGACGCTGACGAGGGGCTCCGGCTGGTCGAAGAGCTGCATCATGGGGATGAGCTTGCTCCGCTTGATCATGAAGTAGATGCTGCGGCGCTTGTGAGTCTCTTCGAGGGAGCCGGCACCGAACATGGTCGCGTCCAGCGTGCCGCTGACGGCCAGCAGATTGTCGCGGACAATCTCCGCCTCCATCCGCCGCGGAGTGTGCCGCCAGAGCCAGGTGTTTTCGGGGTCGATCTTGGAGTCGGCTTCGTCGAACTGGCTGGACTGCATATAAGTGCTCGTCAGCATGAGCTGCTTGTGCATCGCCTTGAGCTTCCAGCCGCCTTGAATCAGTTCTGTGGCGAGATAATCGAGGAGTTCCGGATGCGTCGGCCGCTCTCCTTGCACGCCGAAGTCGTTCGGCGTGCCGACAATGCCGCGGCCGAAATGATGCTGCCAGAGGCGGTTCACGATCACACGGGCCAGCAGTTGCCCTCCTCCTTGCTCCGTGTCCGTGATCCAGTTGGCCATCGACAAACGCCGAAAGCTGGTCTTGGCACCCGGCGGTGGAGAGACGATCCACTTCTTTTCTTTTTCCGGCGCGGTCATCAGGATTTGCGGGAAGCTTTGCGTGGCGACCCCCATCTTCTGGTCGCAATCGCCTCGCTTGAGGAAGTGGGTCTCATTGAGAAAATCTCCCCCCTGCGTATGGTGGCGGATCGGCGTCACCCCTTCGCTGCAAACCATGACCTGCGTCATGTTCGGCTTGGGGGCTTTGGCGAGGTGGTCTAGCACCGGTTGGTTGAGCTTCTGCCACTCGGGGTCGAGTGTGCCGTACCATTTGAGGAGCGCGGAAGTCTGCTCGGGAGTGCGCTTGTCGGCTGGTGTATCGAGAACGGCAGCCACGTTGGCCGGAATGCCCCCGGCGTCAAGAGTCAGCGGCTTCTGGACGGTCGTGACGGAGAGTCGCGGGCGGCCGATGTTGTGCTTGTTGTTGCCGTTGAATTCGAGCGTGAAGGTGAGCGTCACGCCGCCATCCATTCCTAGTTCCTCCGCCGTCTCAAAAACTGCTGCGTGGTCTTTGCCGAACTGCGGATCGACTGCCCAGCCGGACTTTTTGTCCTCGTCGATGGCGAATTTGATGAACAGGTTCGGCTGTTCGAAAGTAGCTTGGGGATTCTGCAACTTGACGACCATTTCTTCACCGCCGCTATTGGGCTTCACTTTGACGATGAGGTTTGTCAAGTCGATGTTGCCATTCTCGGCGCGGCCAGGGCCCCCTTTGACGAGCGATGGGTGCGAGAGAGCTTCCAGCCGAATGCCGGTGATGCCGCGAAGGCTCGTCTTGGCGGTGAAGGTGTACGTGTCAAAGTCGGGGTTCTTCTCGGTGGCCAGAACCGAGCCATCCGGCTGTTTCGTCAAAGTCGCGCCGCCGGCGGATTTCATTTCGGCGACGTCGAGAATCACCCATTTGTTCTTGGTGCGATACTCGGCAGCTGAAGTCTTCTCCCATTCCGCCAGACGACCGGGAAGTTGCTCTTTCTCAAACTTGGAGATTGCTTCCGTCAGCGGCGCATGCTCCTTATCCCATGTCACCTTGGCGGCAAGGTACGGCGCGGGGTCCATGTTGATATCGAGGTTGCTGCGAACAGTCGTTGTGAACGTGGAGACGAAACGGTAGTAATCCGCCTGGGGGATCGGATCGAATTTGTGGTCGTGGCACCTCGCGCAGCCGATGGAAAAGCCGAGCATGGCGTTGCTGGTGGTTGCGGCCATGTCGTCGATGGCGTCGTAGCGAGACCGCTCCACTTCATTGGCGGTAATCTGCGTGGGGAAGACTCCTGCGCCGAGAAAGCCCGTCGCCATCATCGCCAGCGGATTCTCCGGCTCAATTTCGTCGCCGGCAATTTGCCAGCGGACGAACTGGTTGTACGGCATGTCTTGGTTCAGGGCCTTGATGACAAAGTCCCGGAAGTGGAATGCATAGGGCCGGTCGTAGTCCTGCTCAAAGCCGTGGCTTTCGGCGAAGCGGGCGGCATCGAGCCAGTGCCGGCCCCACCGCTCGCCATAGTGCGGATTCTCCAGCAGCCGATCGAGGAGTTTGGGGTATGCCTCCGGGTCGTTGTCTTTCCCGAAGGCTTCGACTTCTGCTGGCGTCGGAGGCAGGCCGATCAGATCGAAGTAAGCCCGGCGGATGAGGAGCCGTTTTTCCGCGGGGCCATTTGGCGTTAGCCCCTTCTCTTCGAGCTTCGCCAGCACAAAGGCATCCATCGGACTGCGTACCCAGGCGGCGTTCTTCACGGCTGGCGGATTGCGGCGGACGAGCGGCTGAAACGACCAGAAGTTACGGGCGTCGTCCTTGATGACGGTCGCGGTCCAGCGGTCGGGATCTCGCGGGTTGGGAACGAGCGGCGCATCGAAGGGAGCACCCAGGTCAATCCACTTGGCGACCGCCGCGATTTGGTCCTCTGGGAGCTTATCCGCTCCGTCGGGCATTTTGGGATCTTCTTTGTGGGCGATGAACCGCCACATGTTGCTATCGCGGGACTTGCCGGCCACGACCGCCGGCCCCTTCGAACCGCCGCGCAGCAGAGCTTTCCGTGTCGCCAAGTCCAGCCCCGATTCCACCTCTGCTCCGCCGTGACATTCCACGCAGCTCTTGACGAGAATCTGGCGGACCTGGCCTTTGAAGAGTTCGAGTCCTTCTTTCATTTTCTCGGCGTGAGCCGGGTCAAACTCCATCTTGGGATCGGGCTTCGCCTCTTCGCCACGGGCCAACGATGAAACTGCCACGGCCAGGACGGTGAGGAGCCACGGATGGAACACGGAATGAACACGGATGGTGAAAGGCATGGAGGGCTGCTGGGTGGGTGTCAGGCATCTTGGTGGGAAGCATTCTGCACCTACTCATTCTATCCCCTCTCCCTCTTGTCGCAATCTTGTTGCCGCTGTTGTACGCTAACGGCTGATTTGGTTGCCCTCTCTCAGCGTTTCTCTCGGAGCCCCGCCATGTATCGCTTCCGCCCTTTCGCCGTCTTGTCACTGCTGGTAGCCGCGAATGTGAGCCTGTGTGCCGACGCCTTGCCCGTCATCAAAAATGTCGAGGCCCAGCCGTTCCAAGCCTCGGCCAAGCGGATTGCCGACGCGCTCGAAATCGTCGGCGAGCCGCTGAAGAAGGCTGAGAAGGTGGCACTCGAGGAAGCGCTCAACCTGAAGGATGAAACCGAGTCGGTCGTGGCGATTCAGAAGGTTCTCGACGCCCGCTGCCTGGCCGGCGTGAACATCAATCCGGAAAGCCGCGTGAAAGTTGCCCGCGGTGCGGCGGCTGGAGAGCTCGTGCAGCAAGGCTGGCGAGTGTTTCTCGTCAAGGTCCACAACGAAGGGGGCGTGACGGCGAAACTTCGGGCCGGCAGTCCCAATGCGGCTCCCCTCTATCAGCGTTCGACCAGCAGTCCTTCTCCCAAACCGTCGGTCAAGCTGACGGACGTGCCGGATCGCTGGCTCGATCTGCAGACCTTCGACGCCCAGCCGCTCAATCCGACCCTGTCCGGACTGCTGCTCGAATATCGCATTTTGCAGCTTTACAGCCGCGATGCTGGCAAACGCGAGGCGAAGATTGGTTTTGACGTGGGGCAGGGAACGCAGGATTTGGGATTTCGCAATGAAATCAACGTGCTGTTCGAGTGTGCCCCGGCCGTGCGGGTGAAGCTGACGGTGCTCGACGACGACGGCACGCCGACGACGGGGCAGTTTGTCATTCGAGACACCCAAGGCCGAGTTTATCCCGCCCGCTCGCGTCGATTGGCTCCCGATCTCTTTTTTCACGACCAGATTTATCGCCACAGCGGCGAATACGTCCTCCTGCCGCCGGGACCGTACGAGGTGACGTACACGCGCGGCCCGGAATATGTCATTGCTAAGAAAAGCATCACCGTTCCCGAGGACAAGGAACACGCCGAGTCCTTCCGTCTCAAACGCTGGATCAAACTGGCCGACAGCGGCTGGTTTAGCGGCGACCATCACGTTCATGCCGCCGGATGCGCCCACTACGAAGCGCCGACCGAAGGGGTCACGCCGCAGGACATGATGCTGCACATCCTGGGCGAGGATCTCAACATCGGCTGCGTTCTGTCGTGGGGACCATGCTGGTATCACCAGAAGGAGTTCTTCGAAGGGAAGGTCCACAAGCTCTCCACGAAAGACTATGTCATGCGGTATGACGTGGAAGTCTCCGGCTTTCCCAGTCAGCACGCCGGCCATCTCTGCCTGCTCCGGCTGAAGGAAGACGATTACGAGTACCCCAAGGAAGCAGAGTTTGATTGGTCCTTTAACGGCTTGAACGGACACTTCAAGGGAACGAAGACTTCGGTCATCGGCGAATGGCCGACCTGGGATCTGCCCATTCTCAAATGGGGCAAGGAACAAGGGGGCGTTGTCGGCTTCTCGCACAGCGGCTGGGGGTTGAATCTGCCCGACTATGGGCCGGGCGGCGAGCGTGTGGAGATTGGCAAGGGACGTGCAGCCGACAAATTGCCAGACTATGCCATGCCCCCTTTCAACGGCATTGGGGCGAATGAATATGTGGTCGATGTCGTTCACGACGTGTGCGATTTCATTTCCTCCGTCGATACGCCAAGCGTCTGGGAACTCAACGCCTGGTATCACACGCTCAATTGCGGCTACCAGTGCCGCATCAGCGGTGAGACCGATTTCCCATGCATTTATGGCGATCGCGTCGGCCTCGGCCGCATCTACGTCAAGCTCGACCCCAAACAGCAGAAACAGCAACTCAACTTTGACGACTGGATTCTCGGGGTGAAGGACGGCCGCAGCTATTGCTGTGACGGCCTGTCGCATCTGGCGGACTTCTCGGTCAACGGCCTCGGGGTCGGTGAGAAAGCCAAGGACGGCCGCGTCAGCATGCTTGGCATCAAGTCCGGTGAAAAGCTCAGCGTGAAGGTCAATGCGGCCGCTCTGTTGACTGAAGATCCGAACGATCCCCAGTCGAAGTTCATCCGCAATCAGCGATTGGATCACAAGCCTTACTGGCACGTGGAGCGGGCTCGCATCGGCGATAGTCGTAGGGTGCCGGTGGAACTCGTCGTCAACGGGATCGCTGTGGCAAAGAAGGACCTTGAAGCGAATGGGAACGTGCAGGAACTCACCTTCGACTACAAGCCGGCTATTTCCAGTTGGGTCGCGCTCCGCATCTTCCCCGCCTGCCACACCAATCCGGTCTTTGTGGAAGTCGGGGGCAAGCCGATCCGCGCCAGTAAGAAGTCCGCCCAATGGTGCGTCGATGCCGTCGAAACCTGCTGGAAAGAAAAGGTCAAGGCAACTCGTGTGAACGAAAAGGAAGCCGCCAAAGCCGCCTACGATGCGGCAACGGCTGCGTATTCTAAGATTCAGATGGAGTCTTTTGACGACACGAAATAGTCGCGGGCGGTTCCGCCGTGACACCACCCTAACGAGGCCGTTATCTCGCGGCCTCCCTTAACGAGTTGTAATCTGGGGCTCGCTTGCTCCCGTGGGGTGATTCTACGATGTTAGGTAGTCGGGCCTGGAATGGACTCGCCGGCAACCCATGCATCATCCCAGACGCCCTGAAGACGATGCGAATCCCGAGGTATGCAATCGATGGCAGAAGAGCAGCCTTTTTACCAGAACTTGGACACTTTGCCTGGCGTTGGCGGGGGCATGTTTTCGCATCTCAAGCAGGACTTCCTCTCCTCCATCGTGGTCTTCCTGGTCGCGCTGCCGCTTTGCATGGGCGTGGCGATTGCCTCGGGAGTTGACCCGGCGCGGGGGCTGATCACGGGGATCGTGGGAGGCCTTGTCGTTGGTTTTCTGGCCGGCTCGCCGCTGCAAGCCAGCGGCCCGGCAGCGGGGCTGTTTGTTATTGTCTTCCAACTCGTGGATGGCCAGCGGCTGGCCTACATTGCCGCGCAGGGCGGGCTGGAAAGGCTCGATGCGGCGGCTCGCAAAGCCCTGGAAGGCCAGGCTTTGGAACACGCCATGCTGGCTCTGGGAATGTCCGTGCTCATTTGCGGCGGCCTGCAACTCATCGCCGGTTTGCTGAAGCTGGGGCAATGGTTTCGGGCGGTCTCTCCGGCCGTGATCTATGGCCTGCTCGCCGGCATCGGTGTGCTCATCTTCGCCAGCCAGTTTCACGTCATGCTGGATTCGTCTCCTGGCGGCAAGGGGCTGGACAACATTTTGAATATTCCCTCGTCGATCATGAAGTGCGATCCACGCGCTCCCGATAATTCTCACTTTCACGCTGCCGTGATTGGCATCCTAACGATCACCTCGTTGCTGCTCTGGAAAAAATTCGCCCCGGCAAAAGTCAAGATCATTCCTGCACCGCTGGTGGCTGTGATTGTGGCCAGCATTTTCGCCGCCGTCATCGGCTATGTCGTGCTGAAGATTCAGGTTCCGACTAACTTGCTGGACCAGGTCAGTTGGCCGTCCCCCGTTTCCTGGCAATTACTGCAAACTCGCGACATTTGGATTTCGGGAGCAGTCCTGGCTGCCGTAGCGAGTGCCGAGACATTGCTCTGTGCGACTGCCCTCGACAAGATGCACAGCGGGCAACGGGCGAACTATGACCGCGAACTGGCCGCGCAAGGGATGGGGAATATCGTCTGCGGATGCTTGGGCGCGCTCCCCATGACCGGGGTCATTGTCCGCAGTTCCGCCAATGTGCAAGCAGGAGCCAAGACGCGGCTTTCGGCCATTCTGCACGGCGCTTGGATGCTGCTGTTCGTGGTCGCCCTGCCCCAGGTGCTCGCTTTTGTCCCCAAAGCGTGCCTCGGGGCCATTCTGGTTTATACCGGTTTCAAGCTGGTGAATATCAAGGCCATGAAAGAGCTTTGGAAATACGGATGGAGCGAGCTGGCGATCTACTTGGTGACCCTAACGGTCATCGTGGTCGAGGATCTGCTGACCGGTGTCATCGTGGGAATCGTCCTGGCCGCACTCAAGCTGCTCTATACCTTCTCGCATTTGCAGACGTTCATGCAGACCACTGCGGGCACGAGCAAAGTCACCCTGGATATCCAGGGAGCAGCCACTTTCCTGCGGCTGCCGAAGCTGGCCGCCGATTTGGAGCGAATTCCAGCCGGCGCGGAGTTGCACGTCCGGTTTGAACATCTGGATTACATCGACCACGCCTGCCTGGACCTGCTGCTCAATTGGGCCAAGCAGCATGAGACTTTGGGGGGCAAGCTCGTGATCGACTGGGAATCGCTGCACGCGAAATTCAATCCCGGCAACACACAAAAACTGCAACGGGGCCTGGCGGGAAACAGAACGGGAGCCACGGAATGAACACGGATGAGAAGATGCTGCCTGAATCCGTGAAAATCCGTGGTCCATCCGTGGCCAAAATCTTCGCCTACTTGGCGTCCTCGGGCTCATTCTTCGCCAACTCCGTCCCTAGATAATCCAGCGCCTTCTGCACCTGCTTGTCAAACTTCCTGGCGGCTTCGGGGCCCGGCTCCTTCGGTTTGGCGGCAATCACGTCCCGTGCTTTGCGGTCGGCAAAATATTCCTCGACTTCCGCGTCGGTGAGCTTCACTTCAAACCCGTCGTTGGGCTTCACACCCCACTCATCGGTCTCCTTGGCACCTTCCTCGCGATGGATGTTCTGGCCACTCGGCCGCTTGTAGCCGGCCGTCGTCAGCTTCATGGCGCTCTTGCCGTCGTCCAGCTCGATAATGTTTTGAACGCTTCCCTTTCCCCAGGTCCGCTCGCCGATGACCACCGCCTTCTTGTGATCCTGCAGGCAGGCCGACAAGATCTCGCTAGCGCTGGCGCTGGAATGATTCACGAGCACCGCAATTGGGAACCCCTCAAACGTCCCTTCCTTCTTTGCCTCCCAGGTCCGCTCCGGCGCATTGCGGCCAGCCGTGCTGACAATGCGGCCGTCGGCGACAAAGAAGTCGGAGATTTCAATCGCCGAGGTGAGCAGGCCACCGGGATTCCACCGCAGGTCCAATATCAGCCCTTTCACTCCACTCACCGACAGTTGCTGCAGCGCGCTACGGATTTCGTCCGATGTATGCCGCGAAAAAGTCGTAATCCGGATGTAGCCGATCTTCTTAGGCTCGTCGATTAGAAAACTCCAGGTATCGTCCGACTTGCGATGATCGCCAATGACCGAATCCACGCGAACCAGCTCGCGGGTCACTTCTCTAAGGTCCGTGGAGCCGTCCGCCAGGTGGAGGATGTTCAGCTTGACCGAGGTTCCCAGCTTTCCCTTGATCCGCTTGATCGCCTCGTCCATCGTGATTCCCTTGGTCGGCTGACCGTCGATCTCGGTGATTCTGTCCCCACCGCGGATGCCGGCCCGGTATGCGGGAGTGCCGTACAGCGGCGTGGTCACCACGAGCTCGCCGGTTTCCACGGAGACGCTGATGCCAATCCCGCCAAACTCGTTCTCCACGCTGCTCTTGAATTTTTCCAAATCCGACGGCGCGATATAGTTGCTGTGCGGATCGAGCTTGGAGAGCATGCCTTTGATCGCCCCTTCCATCAGTTCCTTGCGATCAACTTCCTTGACGTAGTTCCGCTCCACCTGGTCGAGTGCGTCGGCGAACAGCTTCAATAGCTCATAATCCTTATCAGCCTTGAGCTGATCGGGGGTCTTGGCGAGCTTGGGCGGGTCGTCGGCCAGGGTGACCAGCGGAGATGCCATCAGGAGTAATGCGGTGAGGCACCAAAAGGATGATCTCTTCATCGAATTCCTCTGGATTCATGGGGTGGGGCTGACGACTTAAGTATACGCGACCGATTGCCCCTCCCCAATCACTTTCCCACCCGCTAAAACTGCCGCATGTCTCATTCGCACGTGGCCATTCTCGGGGGCGGAATCGTAGGCCTGGCGACGGCCTACAATCTGACCCAGCGGTATCCGGATCTTTCGATACGGGTCATCGAGAAAGAGCCGGGCGTCGGCTCGCATCAGACCGGACACAACTCCGGCGTCCTCCATTCCGGCATCTACTACAAGCCCGGCTCCCTCAAGGCCGCCAACTGCCGCGTCGGCAAGCAGGCGATGGAGCGATTCTGCCTGGAACATGGCGTGCCGCACGACATCTGCGGCAAAGTCATCGTCGCTGTGGACGAGAAGGAATTGCCAGCACTCCAGCGGATCTTGGACCGCGGCCAGCAGAACGGAGTTCGCTGCGAGATCATCTCGCGAGAGCAGCTCAAGGAATTGGAGCCGTACGCAGCGGGGATCAAAGCCATTCACGTCCCCGAAGCCGGCATCGTGAACTATCGCGCCGTCTGCCGCAAAATGGCGGAGTTGGTCAGGCAGCACGACGGCGATGTTCAAACCTGTGCTCGCGTCATCGGCATCCGGCACGAAGAGCGGCTGATCTCCGTTCAGACCACGGCCGGCGATTTCACCGCCGACTATGTCGTGAACTGCACCGGCTTGTTTGCCGATCGCGTCGCCAAGCTGACGGGACGCACCACGCCGGAAAAGGTGATTCCCTTCCGCGGCGAATATTTCGAGCTTCGCCCCGAGTCCCAGTATCTCTGCCGCAATCTCATCTACCCCGTCCCCGACCCCAGCTTTCCATTCCTCGGCGTCCACTTCACCCGCATGATTGATGGAGGCGTTGAGTGCGGCCCCAACGCGGTGCTGGCCCTGGCCCGTGAAGGGTACAAAAAGACCGATATCAACTTCCGCGACCTCGCCGAAACGCTCACCTACGGAGGTTTCCTGAAACTGGCCGCCCGGCATTGGCGGATGGGAGCCGGTGAGATGTGGCGTTCGCTCAGCAAGAAGGCTTTTGTCCGCGCCCTATCTCGCTTGATGCCGCTCATTCAAAGCGACGATCTCATCCCTCACCGCGCCGGCGTCCGCGCCCAGGCGATTGCTCCCGCCGGCAACCTGATCGACGACTTCCTCATCGACGCACAGCACCGCGTCGTCAACGTCCTCAACGCCCCCAGCCCAGCCGCCACTTCGTCGCTGAACGTGGGAAAGTTAGTAGTGGATAAGCTGGCTGAATGTATGGGGTGACTGTAATTGGATTTGCGTTTGGTATGTTAGCTGCATGTCCGACGTCACCCGCATCCTCTCACAAATCGAATCCGGCGATCCGTCGGCGGCGGAGAAGCTGTTACCGTTGGTGTATGACGAGTTGCGGAAATTGGCGGCGGCGAAATTGGCGATGGAAAAACCGGGACAGACGCTGCAGGCGACGGCGCTAGTCCATGAAGCATTCCTGCGTTTGGTGAAGTCGCCCAAGGAACAGTCTGGCCAGAAAGAACAGCAATGGGACGGCCGCGGCCACTTTTTTGCCGCGGCGGCCGAAGCCATGCGGCGGATACTCGTGGAAAGTGCCCGCAGCAAGAAAAGGCAGAAGCGCGGGGGAGAATTGAAGCGCCGGGAATTGGACGAAGTCGCCGTCGTCGTACCGGAGATTCACGAAGATCTGGTGGCCCTGGACGGGGCCCTGGACCGCCTGAAAGCGGTGGACCGACAGGCCGTGGAGCTTGTTCATTTGCGGTATTTTGCGGGCCTGTCGGTCGCCGATGCGGCGGAAATGATGGGGATCTCCCCCCGCACGGCAGACCGGGTCTGGGCCTTTGCCCGGGCCTGGCTCCACCGGGAAATTGCGGGGCAAGAAGGGGAATCGGAAGAAAACTAAGACCCTCACCCCGGCCCTCTCCCAAGGGGAGAGGGGGCGGAAAATGAAGAAAAATAGAGTTTCTTGGCGTGACCACGGCAAAAACGTCGCATTGGTTACGATGCATCTTCCCTGCCGCGACTTGACTGAGGGATTCCGTCATGAACGAACGAGATCTGTTCCTGGCCGCCTTGGAAATCGAGGATTCGGCGGCTCGCAAGGCCCATTTGCAATCGGCTTGTGCGGATAATGCGGAACTGTTGTCCCGCGTCGAATCGCTACTGGCGTCCCATGAGCGGGAGAGTCGATTCCTTCAGACCCCAGTCGTGGAACAGTTGGATGATCCGACGGGACAGACTGCCGCCACCATCATCATGGGAACCGGCTCCACACAGGACGAAGAGCCCCAGGGCGATGATTCAGCCGCCAGCATCCTCGATTTTTCGCAGCTTCAGGAGCGCGTCAAAATGGCCGACGAAACCCCTCTGGGCTACTTGGAGCCTTCCACCAAGCCAGATTCCCTCGGGCGGCTGGCCCATTACGAGATTCTCGAAGTGGTTGGCCAAGGTGCTTTTGGGACGGTGCTCCGGGCATTTGACGAAAAACTGCACCGGGTCGTCGCGATTAAGGTCATGGCCCCGGAACTGGCGGCCACGTCGCCGGCCCGCAAGCGGTTCATCCGCGAGGCCCAGGCTTCGGCGGCGATCCGGCACGAGCATGTCGTTAGCGTTTACGCCGTCGAGGAAAGGCCCCTTCCGTATCTGGTTATGGAGTACATTCCTGGCGTGACGTTGCAGCAGCGGCTGGACGAGCGGGGACCGCTCGACGTACCCACCTGCCTGCGGCTGGGAGTTCAGATTGCCGAAGGGCTGGCGGCGGCCCATGCCAAGGACCTCATCCATCGCGACATCAAGCCCGGGAACATCCTGCTGGAAACGGGAATTCGCGACCGCGTGAAAATCACCGACTTTGGGCTGGCCCGCGCCGCCGACGACGCCAGCATGACGCAGAGCGGGATGATTGCCGGCACGCCGATGTACATGGCCCCCGAGCAGGCCCTCGGGAAGAAACTCGACCAGCGGGCCGATCTGTTCAGTTTCGGCAGCGTCCTCTACCAGATGGCGAGCGGCCGTCCGCCGTTCCGCGCCTCTTCCACACTGGCCGTCCTGAAGCGGCTGACCGAAGACACTCCCCGCCCGATCCGCGAGATCATTCCCGAAACGCCCACCTGGCTCTGCGACATCATCACCAAGCTGCACGCCAAGAACCCGGACGAGCGTTACCAGACGGCGCGGGAAGTGGCCGATGTACTCGCCAATTGCGAATCCCAGCTCAAGGAGCATTCCAGGCTGAAGGATTTGTCGCTGATCCCGCGGGCAAAGATGCAGTCAACAGGATGGTGGAAATGGGCTGCCGCGGCAGCCGTGCTGCTTCCTTTGCTCGCGATCGGACTGTACGCCATGACTCGCCCAGGATTCCAGCCGCAAGAGGCGGGGAGCGGGAGCGACCCGATTACGCCCGTTGTCACAGCAGCTTCCAATCAGGGCTGGGTGCAGCTCTTCAACGGCAAGGACTTGACCGGATGGAAGACGCACCCGGATCGGCCGGGCAATTGGAAGGTGGAGGGCGGGGTTCTCGTGGGTAGCACGATTCCGAGCTTTCTTTTCAGTGACGGCGGAAAGTTTGCGAACTTTCATCTCCGCGTTGAAGCGAAAGTCAGCCAGGGCGGAGATAGCGGCATCTACTTCCGCAGCCCATTCTCAATGCGACCAGGACGAACCGCCGACCAGCTTCGGCCGGCCGCGGGATACGAAGTGGAAATCCAGGCAAACCCGGAACATCTCCTCAAAACCGGCAGCGTCTGGGACGCCGAAACGGTCGGCCGTCCGAAGGCCTTGTGGAGAACCAAGGAAGAGTCACTCACCAAGGCCGACGAATGGTTCACTTTGGAAATCATCGCGAACGGCAACCGTATCATCTCCAAAGTGAACGGCACCCAGACTGCGGATTGCGACGATCCGCTGGGCAAATACGATGTGGGCCATATCGCGCTGCAGATCTACAGCCCGCAAACGATGGTGCAATTCCGCAAGATCGAGATTAAGGAACTGCCCCCGGACGAGCCCGGCTGGGTGCAGCTCTTCAACGGCAAGGACTTGACCGGCTGGAAGGTCCCGTCGACGAACACCTGGGAGGTTGCTGACGGCGCAATCGTGGGTCGCTACACGGGCAGTTTGGTCCCGCTGGTGAGCGACCGCGAATTCTCCGAGAATTTTCATCTGCGCTGCGAAACTAAATTCAAGGAGCTTTCGCACGGCTCGGTGCAGATTCGGCGGGGAACCGACGGGACCGTTTACGGGTTCTTCACGGAAGGGGGATCTTTTCATTCCAACAGCCTCGACAAGCCGGTTATTTCCGGGCAATGGGAGAAGCCGCCGCCCGATACCTGGTTCGTCTTCGAGATCATCGCCAAAGGCCGGGATGCGACTTTCAAAATCAACGGCGAGGAAGTGGCCCAGGTAACGGGCATGACGATGCGGCGCGGCCATCTCGGCATTGGTCCTGCGCAGGTTAAGGGGGGGCTCGTGCAGTTCCGCAAGATCGAGATCAAAGAACTCCCGCCCGAGGAGCCCGGCTGGACGCAGCTCTTCAACGGCCAGGACCTCGCAGGCTGGGACAAGTCCGAGCAGGGCGCGGGAATTCAAGACTCGCATCTGCAGTACTGGAAAGTCGTGGGGGGCGTTCTCACCGGCACCGCCCAGGAAGGGCAACACTACATGAAGTCCCGTCACGGCCCCGCTAGTAATTTCCACCTCCGGGCGGAAGCGCGCATCCAAGGGAAGGGCTTTGGAGGATCGCTGCTCTTTCGTGCCAATGACACGCGTCTCTATGCCCAAATGCTGTCCGCGGATAGCGCCGGCAGCCTGAGCGTGCAGCCCCCCTTTGGTTGGCTCGCCCTCAAGGGACATGAACTCGTGAAGCCGGATGCCTGGTTCAAACTGGAGCTCATTGCCGACGGTCCTAAGCTCACGTCGAAGGTGAACGGCCAGGTCGTTGCCGAGGTGACCGACCATGCGTCGGCCCGAGGAAGTTTCCACCTGGGTCTCAACGCTCTCGATGGACCGGTGGTCGTCGAGTTCAAGAAAATCGAGATCAAGGAGCTCTCGCCAAAGCCGACGGCGCCGACGCCGCTCCTGGCGATCGCGCCGTTCGACGCCGCTCAGGCTCGGGCACATCAACAGGCGTGGGCCGACTACCTCGGCGTGCCGGTGGAGAAAGAAATCACTCTCGGTCGTAACCAGCGCGGAGTCGACGTTAAGCTGACTATGATTCTGATTCCGCCGGGAGAGTTCCTGATGGGGTCCAGCGAAGACGAGATTGGAAGGCTGCGTGAGCAGGCTCCTGCCAGCGGACTCCGAGTCGAAGACCTGGACAAGATCAATCTTGAAGGCCCTCAACGACGGGTTCGCATCACGAAGCCGTTCTATTTGAGCAAACACGAAATCACGACCGCCCAGTTTCGCTCCTTCGCTCAGGCACAACCGGGCGAATACCTGACGGAACCTGAAAAAAGCGGCAAAGGCGCCTGGATTGTGAAGATCGGACCATCTGAACGGGATCCCGAATTCAATTGGAAACGAGCAGCGAAGAAAGTACCACAGGGTCCAGACAGCCCGGTCGTGAATGTCACGTGGAACGACGCGAATGATTGTTGTGCATGGCTGTCCCAGCTTGATGCCGGTCTGACGTTCGCATTGCCGACCGAAGCACAGTGGGAATATGCCTGCCGAGCGGGATCGGCCACGCTGTGGTCCACCGGGGATGAGGCATCATCTCTGGAAAACCACGCCGTGATCAAAGCCAACTGGTCGAAAAACATTGGTGATAGACTCCCCAACGCATTTGGCCTGTGCGACATGCATGGAAACGTGTGGGAGTGGTGTCAGGACGCGTTTTACGACTACCGCAATGCCCAAAACGTCGATCCCATTTGTGCAGTCAGCGGCGAATGGAGAATCATCCGCGGCGGAAGTTCCTTTGACGGCTCCGGGTATACCAAAAACTGGAGCGAGAACAACGGCTGCCGCTCGGCCGTACGCGAAACCAGACGCCCCGACAATCCACTTTTCGTTGTCGGCTTCCGCGCGGCAGCGGCGATCTCGGACGAGGTGATTCAGGCGGCCATCGACAGGAAAACGACGACGAGTCCGATTCAGCGGCCCGCCGACTCCCCGCCGCCGGCGATCGCACCGTTCGACACCGCTCAGGCCAAGGCGCATCAGGACGCCTGGGCCAAGCATCTCGGTGTGCCGGTCGAGTACACGAACAGCCTCGGCATGAAGTTCCGTCTCATCCCGCCGGGCGAGTTCCAGATGGGGAGCACTCCCGAGGAGATCGAGGCGGCGTTGCTAGAAGCGGCTGAAATCAACAATGCCTGGAAAGAGCACATTCAAGGCGAAGCTCCTCGTCATCGAGTCGTTCTGAAGCAGCCCTTTTATCTCGGCATTCATGAAGTAACTCAGGCCCAGTACCAGAAGTTGATGAGCGTGAATCCCAGTTATTTTTGTCCGCAGGGGACGGGAAAAGATCTGGTCGCGGGAGTGGACACCGCCCGATTCCCCGTAGAAATGGTGAGTTGGCAGGACGCGGCAAACTTCTGCGTTCGCCTCAGCGAGCAGGAAGCCATCCCACCCTGTTATTCCTGGGATGGCGAATCGATCAAGCTCCGTGAGGGAGCTGGTTATCGGCTGCCGAGCGAAGCGGAATGGGAATTCGCCTGCCGTGCCGGGACGTCCACAAAATTCTGGAACGGAAACGAGACTGAGAACCTGAAGCAGATTGGCTGGTTCGGTGAAAACTCAACAGGCCGGCCGCACGATGTCGGCGAGCTGCCGGCAAGTCCATTTGGCCTGCACGACATGCATGGCAATATTTGGGAATGGGTTCAGGACGGGTGGGATCCGAGTTTTTACGCCTCCCTCAAGGAGCAGAAATCCGCCAGCCCGCTGAGTCCCCCTGATGCTTCCGCCGCACGAGGGGCTCGTGGCGGCAATTTTTATGTCCCTCCGATGCATTGCCGAGCGGCAGATCGTGGAGCCTTTGATGCCAAGTCGATTCACGGGACGGTTGGTTTTCGCGCGGTACTGTCGGTGGATGCCGTGAAAGCGGCGAAGCAACAAACGCCGCCCGCCGTGGCGAAGCAGCAGCCGTTGCCGCCGACGTTCAAGAACAGCCTCGGCATGGAATTCGTGATCGTGCCGAAGGGCAAGTCGTGGCTGGGTGGAGGCAATAACAACCCTGTCGATAGCGAGGTGGACATCCCGGCCGACTTCTACCTGGGCAAATACGAAGTCACTCAGGAGGAGTGGGAGAAGGTGATGGGGGAGAACCCCAGTTGGTTCTCGCGCACGGGTAAAGGCGCGGACGCCGTGAAGGACATCAGCGATGCGCACCTGAAGCGATTCTCGGTCGAGAGCGTGTCGTGGGACGAGTGCCAATTCTTTGTGGCGAAGCTGAACGAGCGAGAGAAGGAGTTGGGCTGGGTCTATCGGCTGCCAAAGGAGGCGGAATGGGAGTATGCGTGTCGCGGCGGCCCCTTGGCGGACAAGCAGGAGAGCGCTTTTGACTTCTACTTCGCCGAGCCGACGAACACGCTGCTTCCTGACCAGGCGAACTTCAAGTCTGGCGAGAACGCGCTCCAGCGGACCTGCAAGGTGGGGTGCTACCCGCCGAATCGCCTGGGGCTGTGCGACATGCACGGCAACGTCTGGGAGTTATGCCAGGACGAAGTGATGCACGAAGAAGTCTCCAAGCGCCAGCCCAGGGGGGGAAGCTGGGGCGACGACACCGGGATTTCCCGGACCTCGTACCGCCGCAGCCCCCATCCCCCGTCGATGCGGCACAATACCCTGGGCCTGCGTCTGGCCCGAGTTCCGTCCGGCGCTCCTTCGCCCGATGCGAAGACGCCGCCGGTTGCCGTCGGCCCGTTCACCGATGCCGATGTCAAACGGATCGCTGCACTGCCCGCCGCCGAGCAGGTCGTGGAATTCCGCAGGGAGATGAAGAAACGCAACCCTGAGTTCGACGGTACGCTCGTCCCCACGAACGAAAACGAGGTTGTTGCCGGGCTGGAGTTCTTCACGAACAACGTGGCGGACATCTCGCCGATTCGGGCCTTTTCCCGTCTGACCACTCTCAATTGTCGCGCCGATGGCGCGGTTCCCGGCAAACTGGCCAACTTGCAACCGCTAAAGGGAATGCAACTTAATCGCCTGACCTTGAGCGTGAACAAAGTCTCCGACCTGACTCCGCTCCAAGGGATGCCGCTCACGGACCTGCATTTTGACAACTCCCCCATTTCCGACCTGTCGCCGCTCCAGGGGATGCAGCTGAAGGTGCTGAATTGCTCCTATACGCAGATTTCGAGCTTGAAGCCGCTGGAGGGTATGCCCCTCACCATTCTCTGGTGCAACAACACCGAAATTGCCGACCTCACCCCGGTGAAAGGAATGCCGCTGGAATGGATCACGATCCACGGGACGAAAGTGAAGGACATCTCCCCACTGAAAGGGATGCCGCTCACACAGATCTTTCTCGACTTCGATCTGGCGCGTGATGGCGAGATCCTTCGCTCCCTGACCACGCTGCAGAAGATCAACGACAAGCCGGTTGAAGAGTTCTGGAAGGAGAACGGGAAGTAGGTCCCGCCCAGGCTAGCCCGCGGATGCCGGCATCACGAACGGAAAATCAGTAGAGTGTGTCCTGAGACGAGCCAACGGCTTGCCGACACACCGCCTTTCGCGTTGCGGGCCGTCCGGCGTGTCGCAGGGCTCGTCCTCTTCTCGCACCCCCCACATTCAGTGGCCCAAAAAGTCTGGAAAAATCTTCGGCTGGGGGCTTCCCAGTGTACCGGTTCAAGTGTATACTATATGGCGCCGCGGCGGAGCTGCGCGCGAAGGACGGAGATGGTTAGGTATTGGACAACTATGTGTTAATGGTGGTTAAAGTCGCATTAAAAAGATAGTGTGTTGTGTAACGTGTCATGAAAAACAGCTTATAAAATCGATGTGACATCCCCCCAGTTAGGGAGCAGATGGGATGAATCAACTTGGCGGCAAATGAATCAAGAAAGTCAGAACCGGGAAGAACGAAAGTGGCGACGGGAGAAGTGGTTAGGAGAATTGAAGGCCCGCATGGACCCTCGAAAATGAAGGCCCTGAATCACGAATCACCTCCTCTTAACAGCCGCTTATAACTTTTTGCCACGAATCACCAATCTCGAATGCCCTAAGGGAACAATTCCCGCCCTAGCCCCCTTCACCACTCACCGGTCTAATTTGAACTGAGTCCTACCACTCACCACTCACCACTCACTCCCCTCCCATGTCCGTCCGCACTCGTTTCGCTCCCAGCCCGACCGGTTTCCTGCACATCGGCGGTGTTCGCACGGCGCTGTTCAACTGGCTGTTTGCCCGGCAGCTTGGGGGGCAGTTTTTGCTGCGAATTGACGACACGGACGCGGGTCGGAACGTGCAGGAGGCGCTGCAGCCGATTTTGGACGGCTTTCGCTGGCTGGGAATTGATTGGGACGAAGGGCCGGAAGTCGGCGGGCCGTATGGACCGTATTATCAGTCGCAGCGGCTGCCGCAGTATCAGTCGGCAGTGAAGGTGTTGCTGGAGAAGGGGCTGGCGTATCGCGATTTCGCCACTCCCGAGGAGCTGAAGGCCGAGCGGGAGCAAGCGGAGAAGGAGAAAAAAGCATTCCTCTACAGCCGCAAGTGGATGGCCGAGACCGACGAGCAGGCGGCCAGATTCGCGGCCGAGGGGCGGCAGGGAGTGGTGCGGCTCAAGATTCCGCGGGAGGGGCAATGCAAATTCTCGGACCACGTTCGCGGCGAGTGCGTCTTTGAATGGTCCCGCGAGCAGGACCACGTCATCCAGCGGGCGGATGGGACCTGCCTCTATCACCTTGCCAGCGTGGTGGACGATTTCGATTTCAAAATCAGCCACGTCATCCGGGCGGAGGAGCACCTCTCCAACACGCCGCGGCAGATTTTCATCCTCCAGGGGCTCGGCTATCCGCAGCCGGAGTACGCCCATCTACCCTTCGTGGCCGAGCCCGGCAGCCACAACAAACTGAGCAAGCGCAAAATCGCCCAGTACCTGAAGAACCCGGAATTCAAGCGGCTCTACGACAGTGGCGTGGAGATCATGACGCGGATGGGGAAGGGAAATCTCTCCGCCGACACTTTCAACCCGGTCATCGTCGATTTTTACCGCGAGGTCGGCTATCTGCCGAGTGCCATCCTGAATTACCTGATGCTGCTCGGCTGGTCGCTCGACGACAAAACCGAGGACTTGACCGTGGAGGAGATGATCCGCCACTTCACGCTCGCCCGCGTCACCAAGGCACCCGCCAGCTTCGACCCGAAGAAGCTCTGGTCCTTCCAAGACCGGCACATGCAGAAGCTGGATGTGAAAAAGAAAGTCGCGGCGATGATTCCTTTCTTGCAGGCCGCAAAACTCCTGCCGCAGCCCGTCCCCTGCGAGGTCGGCCCCAAGCTCACCCGCATCATTGACGCTGCCGGCGACCGGCTGAAGGTGATGGGGGACATTCTCAACTACTCAGACTTCTTCTTCGTGAAGGAGGAGGACTTTCTTTACGACGAGACGGACTTTGCCAAGCGAGTTTCCCCGCCACAGTCCAAAGACCTGTTGGAAAAGTTCCGCGCCGTGCTGGCAGGCATGCAGGATTTCGAAGTTGGCCCGCTGGAGGAAGCGTTGAAGAAATTCATCGAGGCCGAACACATCAAGATTGGGGACATTGTGCATACCCTTCGAGTTGCCGTCACCGGCAAGAGCGTCGGGCCAGGGGTGTATGACTGTTTGGCCCTACTGGGGAAAGTGGTGTGTCTGAAGAGGATTGATAAGGCACTGGCAAAGTGAGCCCATGATAAGACGAGGAGCCGACCATGAAAGAGATCAAGCCGTACAAAACTCTGCAAGGTGCGAAAGCTGCCTTGGACAACGGGGGCCGCTTCTTCAATCTTTGGGCCCGTGCCGGCGATGACCGGATCACGAGCGATGAGTTGACCAAGGCTGCGGGAGTGTTCGGCAGTGAGTCGATTGCCTTCCTGTTCCTGGATATGGCGCTCGCCGACCTTCCCGAGGAGCAGCGGCAGCAGGTCACGAATCTGCTCACGCCGGGAGTAGCGCAGCGTTATCGCAAAAAATGTCCCAACATCTTGAAACCGTCGCAAGCCGCCAAAGCCAAGCCGGGGACGCTGGTGATTGTCGAAGGCGTTCCGACCTATGTCGAGGAAGCCATTCATAAGCGGATGACATTCTTCTTCGTCGATGGGATCATGATTCCCATCCCGATTGACGACCACTACCAAACGTACGACCTGAAGGACGACCGGATGGCGAGAGACCAACCTCTCCACATGGTTCTTACGATTCGAGCGAAGCAGTTGAATCAGGACGCCGTTCGCTGTGGCGGCCTGCTGAAAGAGTTCACCTTGGAAGGTAAGCCAAAGAAGAAAGGCACTTACTTTGAGCCGGTCTATTTCACGCGGCTGGAATCGAAGCCAGGAAAGTAGCGATGCAACGGCTGTTGACAGGTGTTTCCGGGCTGGATGAGCTGCTTGGCGGCGGGCTGATTCCCGGTACGTTGACGGCGGTCGTTGGGGCGACGGGGATTGGCAAGACGCAGTTCGGGGTGCAGTTTGCGCGAGCGGGAATTCTTTCTTCCCCAGTCCCTAGCCCCCAGTCCCCAGCCCCCACTTCCCGCCCCGGCATCATCTTCGACATGAGCAGCCGCGGGGATTCGCAAAGCCACGCGGAATATGCGAGGCGAATTTTTGACTGGAAGCTCAAGGTCGCCGATGCCGACAAGCAGGTGCAGCTCGACAGCTTCTTTAGCAGTGAGCCGGGGGAGTACCTGCACATCTTCGATTACGCCGGCCGCCGGGTGACGAAGCGAGATCTGGACTGGGACGACTGGCACACCTGGCAGGCCCAACTCAACGCCCGGCTGCGGGCGGCGATTGCCTTTTTGTATGGCAACTTCGTCCGGGGCTGCGAGCGGGTGGTCATCGACGGCATCGAGCCGACCGACCGGCCGGGAGAATCGATCCAGTTCAATTTGTTCGAGTACCTCTATCACCAGATTTTGCGAAAAGACCCCGAGTGGGTCGCTCGGGATTTGTTCCGCGAAGCCTATCTGCGGAACGCCGCCGAAATCTCCAGGCATCTTTATGACCCTGCCCGCATTGGCTGCCTGCTCCTTTACACTTCACACGAGACCATGCTCGACGACCTCATCAGCCGGCGGCTGGACGAGGGAGACGTCCTCTCCAACGCCAACACGATCATCTACATGGGCAAAGTCCGCAGCGGCGACCGTCTGACCCGTGCGCTGTATGTCGCCAAGCACCGCGGCAGTGCCTGCGATGAGCGGATTGTGCCATACGCCATTGATAACAGCGGAGTGCGAATGCAATAACGGCACAAGACTATTGCGCCGGCGACGAATTGCAGGTACGAAATACGGGACAAATGGAAAAGACCGACGACCACTACCAGCAGGCCTTGGCCGCCGTCGAGCAGACGCTCGACAAGTACCGCCGCTGCACGCCGGCGGAGAAGGAGAGACTCCGGAGCGAGCTGGCCGGCCTGCGGGACATGCACGACAAGCTGCAAAGCGGCCGGGTGGAGATTGTGGTCTTCGGCGAGATCAGCACGGGCAAGAGTGCCCTCATCAATGCACTCGTCGGCGAGGCGGTCGCTGCGGTCGATGTGCAAGGAGGCTGGACCAAAGAGGTTTGGCACGTCAACTGGCAGGGGACCGGCTATCGGCTGCCGGGGCTGGGGGAGAGCCAGGTGGTACTGGTCGATACGCCGGGAATCAACGAAGTCGGGGGCGCGGCTCGCGGCCAGATGGCGAGAGAAGCAGCGGAGCGGTCGGACCTGATTTTGTTCTGCACTGACTCCGACCTGAACGACACCGAACATGCTAACCTCGTCGAGCTCGCCGCATTCCACAAGCCGATCATCGTCGTCCTCAATAAGATCGACCTCTATAGCCGCGAGCAGCGAGCGCGACTCCTAGAAGTTCTTGGCAAAGAACGACTTCAAGACATTGTGCCGGCGGAGCAAGTCGTCACCGCTGCCGCCGATCCCCGCGAAAGAGAGTACGTCATTCAGTCCGCCGACGGCAAAGAGCGGAGTGAGTGGAAGAAGCCGCCGCCCGATGTGTCCGAACTTAAGGCCGCTATCCTGGAAATGCTCGACAAGGAAGGGCTGGCTCTTATCGCCCTCAACGCGGCGCTCTATGCGGCCGACAAGAGCGATCGGATTGCTTCGCTCCGGATTCAGCTTCGGGAACGCCGGGCGATGCAGGTCGTGTGGGGCTATGCTTCGACGAAGGCGGTCGCCGTCGGCCTGAATCCCTTTGCTTTCGCCGACATCTTCGGCGGCATTGCCATCGACGCGGCGATGATTTTGACACTGGCGGCCGTTTATGGGCTGGAAATGAAATGGGCTCAGGCTCGCAAGCTGGCCATCGCCATCGCCACTGCCGCCGGCTGGATGACCGTGGGGGTTGTGGCGAGCACCGTTGTCGTCAGCGCCCTCAAGGCTTTTACCTTCGGCAAATCGACGCTCGTCACCGCCCTGCCGCAGGGTGCCGCCGCCGGCTACGGCTCGTACATCGTGGGGGAAGCGGCACGCTATTACTTCGAGCACGGCGCTTCGTGGGGAACGGAAAGTCCCAAAGCGGTTGTGCAGCGAATCTTGTCGCAGACCGACAAACAGTCCGTCATCGATCGCCTCCGCGGCGAACTGCTCAAGAAACTGCAAGTCAATCCCTACTCCAATTCCTAATCCCTTTAGGGCGATACAATCAGTTCATGGCTGACGCAGTGACTATCAACGAACAGCGACTTGTTATCACCGCCGCGGCTCACACCGTCGTCGTGAAGGTTGGCACGCGCGTCCTGACACTCGCGGACGGCACGCTCAACTACCCCCGCATCGAACGACTGGCGGAAGAGATTCACGCCATTGCCGCGGCGGGAAGGAAGGTCGTGCTCGTCAGCTCGGGTGCCGTCGGAGCGGGGATGAGCCTACTCAAGCTCACCAGCCGCCCGACCGATTTGGCAAAACTGCAAGCGGTGGCGGCAGTCGGTCAGGCTCATCTGATTCAAACTTACGATCGGACCTTTGTGAAACATGGCCGCCGCGCCGCCCAGGTGCTGCTCACCGCAGACGATGTCAGCGATCGGACCCGCTATCTCAACGTGCGAAATACGCTCGCCAGCATCCTGGAATTCGGCGCCGTCCCGGTCATCAACGAAAACGATACTGTCAGTGTCGAGGAACTGCAAACCACTTTCGGTGACAACGACCGCCTGGCGGCGCTCGTCACCAATCTCATTCGCGCCCCGCTGCTCGTCATTCTGTCGGACATCGAAGGGCTGTACGACGGCGATCCGTCACTTGCTTCGTCAAAACTTGTCACCACCGTCAACAAAATCGACGACACAATCCTGAGTTACGTGCGAGACAAGAAGACGGGGCTTTCCAAGGGAGGCATGGCCAGCAAACTGGCCGCAGCACGCATCGTGACCTCCGCCGGCGAAAATATGATTGTCGCCAGCGGCCGGCGGGACGACGTGCTGACCCGCATCATGGCCGGAGAAGAAATCGGTACTCTCTTCCAGGCCCGCGGCAAAGGAGTGAGCCACTACAAACGCTGGCTTAGTTACAGTGCCCCGGCCAAAGGGGAAATTCATCTCGACAGCGGCGCTCGGAGGGCGATTGTCGAGCAAGGAAAGAGTCTGCTCGCGGCTGGCATTGCGAAGTGCAAAGGAGAATTCCGCAAAGGAGACCTTGTTTCGCTCTGTGACGAAAAGGGTTCCGTCGTGGCTCGCGGCCTGTCGAATTATTCGTCGGAGGACGTGACCCGCATCATAGGATTGAAGTCGTCCAAGATCGCCCAGGTGCTGGGAATGTGTCCGTATCAAGAGGTCATTCATCGAGACAACCTGGCTGTTGTCGAGTAAACCGTTCTCCTTCGCCCCGTTTCCTCCTCATCGAAATCCCGTTCCCAAGCAACCATGACTCACCGCCCTCAGCCTTTGGACACCACGCACATTCCATTATCGCCTGACCTGGCTGTCCTGATTGAGAAACTGGCGGCCAATGTTCACGATGTCTGGTGGGACCAGCGACTCAAAGATGGCTGGAGGTTGGGGCCCGCGCGGAATGATGCGACGAAGGAGCATCCCTGCCTGCGGCCTTACGAGGAATTGCCGGAATCGGAGCGGGAATATGACCGACGCGTGGTGCGTGACACACTTCGTGCCATGCTGGCCATGGGTTATCGTATCGAGAAGTAATCCACGCTGATCTCGCTGGAATGATGTTACTACTATGACTACTTCCCCGGCATCCTCAAACTCACCGGCAGATCAACAGCCCAGCCAGCCAGTCTATGCCGAAAGTGAGTTGTACGACTCGCCAGCGGAATTGGCGAAGTGGCCAGAGCTCGCGCCCCTTCTCAAGTCCTGGCACACCGAAGTTTGGGAGAAGGACCATAAGGAATCCAGCGGCTGCTGGTATTACGACCAGGAAGCGATCCGGCTGCAAGAGCGGCACAAGGTAGCGGTGTTTGTAGCGGCGGCCGCCGGCACAACAGCCGTCGTTTTGGCCATTCTGCAACTTCCCTTTGGCAAAGTGGAGACCAATTCCCTGTTGAATCTGGAAGTCATCTGCCTTATCGCGGCTGCCATTACGGTCCTACTCGGCGCTATCCACAGCCTGGACCACCGCTGGCGGGAGCATCGATTCAAGGCCGAGCAATACCGAAAGCTCAAATTCCGCTTCCTGCATGACGCGGCTCGTTGGCTTGCGGCCAGCGAGGAAGAGCGAGCAGAGCATCTCTCCAAGTACATTTCGGGGATCCACGGAGCCAACCGGGACGTCATCAAGGAATGGATCCATTGGAAAAAGGAAATCCTGCCGGTGTTGGAAACGCCGGAAGCCAAGCTGGATGCGAATCTGGCGGGGGAGCTTGTCGATTATTTCCGCCAGAAGCGGCTGGTCCCCCAGCGGCGCTATTTTCACGATCGCGGACACCAATTGCACCGCACGGAATCGATTGTCCGTTACGTGGGGCCGGGATTGTTTTTCGCCAGCGTCATTTGCGCCCTAACCCATGCCGCGATTCACATCATGGGGAAATCCCACGCGACCGCTGTTGCCGAGAAAACTTCCCATGAGCTGGGGAAAGAGGCCGCAAAAATTGGTGGCGAAATTTCTAGTGATGCTTCGACTAAAGCCAAACAACCGGACGACAAAAAGGATCCTGATTGGGCAATTGTTTTGGCCCTGGGGGCGGCCATTATTCCCGTGTTCGCGGCCGGGATCCGCACGATTCGGGGTGCCTTTGAGTTTGGGCGCAATTCCTTGCGATTTGAATCGATGGCCCATCATCTGGAGCTTCTTCTCGACGAGTTGGACAAGGCAAAGTCTCCAGAAGCGAAGCTCGCTATCCTGCGCCGCGGCGAGCACGCTATGGAAGGTGAGCACCGCGCCTGGATGCGCTTGATGATGGAAGCTGAGTGGTTCGGGTAGGTTTACTTTCACCCCCCGGACAATCCTCTCGATGCCACCTTTTGATTTGCCCCGACTCCGCTCTTCGCCGTATGTTGCGGCGCTCGAGCATCATGAGCGCATCGGCTCGACCAGCGACCGCGCGCTGGAACTGTCCCGTCAAGACCAGCTCACCCTCCCGCTCCTCATCCTGGCCGACCAGCAAACTGGCGGGAGGGGACGCGGCAGCAACCAATGGTGGGCGGCAACGGGATCGCTGACATTCTCGCTGCTCATCGATGCCCAGCATCTTGGCATTGCTGGGGAGAATTGGCCGGTACTTTCGCTGTCCACCGGCCTGGCGGTTTGCGAAGCCCTGGAGCAGATCGCCCCCGGCGGCGATTTTGGCGTTAAGTGGCCCAACGACGTATACTGCGCCGGCCGCAAGCTTGGTGGCATTTTGATTGAGTCCCCCTCCGCAGCGCGGGGTCGCATCGTTGTCGGAATTGGAATGAACATCAACAACTCGCTCACAGATGCTCCGCAGGAAATCCAAGCCGCAGCCGTTTCCTTAATCGACTACCTCCAGCGGCCGCTCGATATGACGGGTGTCTTGCTGCACCTGTTGGTAGCACTCCAAACCCGCTGGCTGGAACTTGGCCTGGCTGGTTTCGCCGCGCAGGCCGGTGAATTCCGCCGCCGCTGCATCCTGGATGGCCGGACGCTTCAGGTCTCCTCCGGCCCGCGGCTCATCACCGGGCGCTGCCTGGGAATCGATGACGGCGGCTCGCTGATCTTGCAGACGGAGAGCGGGCGGGAAGAGATGGCTTCGGGTTCGATCGTCAGCATGGAGTGACGGCTGGTTCTTGGATTTTCCTCGCATTTCGCCTATGATGATTAGGGCTTTCACTCAGCCCTGCGACTGCCGGATTTCCTTCCTGCCGGCGGAATTCACTGCCCCATTTCCAGCCGTGCTTTGCCATGAAGCTCGCGCAGTTCCATCTCACTCTCGCGGCGGCTTGGTTGCTCGCTACTTCGTCGGCTATTGCGGCCGAGCGCACTGGCGAGCAGATTTACCGCGAGCTGTGTGTCACTTGTCACGGCATGGCCGGCGAGGGAACCAAGGACCAGCCGAAGGTGCTGGCCGGCGATTTGTCGATCGAGCAGCTCACGAAGGTGATCGATAAAACGATGCCGGAAGGGGAGCCGGAGAAGTGTGTTGGCGAAGATGCCAAGAGAGTCGCGGCGTACATTCATGAGACGTTCTATTCCCCCATCGCCCAAGCACGCATCAAGCCGGCCCGCGTGGAGCTTTCCCGCCTGACCGTGCGGCAGTACCAGAATGTGATGACCGACCTCATCGGTAGCTTTCGCCCGCCGAGCGGCTGGGAAGAACCAGGGGGACTGCACGGCGAATACTACAAAGGGCGGCGGACGCGAGGGGGAGATCGGGCGATTGACCGCATTGATCCCGTGGTGCAATTTGACTTCGGCGAAGCGAGCCCCGAGCCGGAGAAGATGGAGGCCCACGAGTTTTCGATCCGCTGGGAGGGTTCGGTTTTCGCTCCGGAAAGCGGCGTGTACGAATTTGTCGTCAAAACCGAGCATGCCACGCGGCTCTGGGTGAACAGCAACGCCCGTAGCGAGGCTGACCAGCCGCTGATTGATAAGTGGGTCAAATCGGGGAATGACAGCGAGTATCGCGGCTCGATTCGGCTGCTCGGTGGTCGGGTCTATCCGCTGAAGCTGGAGTTCAGCAAGGCCAAGCAAGGAGTGGATGACTCGAAGAACCAAAAGAAGCCGCCGCCGGCACGGAAGGCATCAATTGCTCTGGAGTGGAAGACCCCCAGCCATGCCCAAGAATTGATTCCGGCCCGCTGTTTGTCGAGACGGGGAGCGCCAGAGGTTTACGTCTGCGAAACCCACTTTCCGCCCGATGATCGAAGCATCGGCTATGAGCGGGGCTCGTCGATCTCCAAGGCTTGGGACCAGGCGACGACCGTAGGAGCTTTGGAGGCCGCCAGTTTTTTCCTGGAGCATTTGCGGGAACTCGCTAACGTGAGAGTCGATGAGCAAGATGCCGGGCCTAGGCTGCGGGAGTTCTGCTACAAACTGGCAGAGCGGGCCTTTCGCCGGCCGCTCTCCCCCGAGCAGCGGCGGCTGTTTGTGGATCGGCAGTTTGAACTCGCCGGCGAGCTGGAGCTGGCGATGAAGCGAGTGCTGCTGTTTATTTTCAAATCGCCGCGGTTCCTCTACCGTGAAGTCGGCACGCCCCAGCCGGATGCTTTCGACGTGGCTTCGCGGATTTCTTTCGGACTGTGGGACTCGGCACCGGACGAAGAACTGCTGGGGGCTGCTGCTGCCGGGCAACTTTCCACGCGGGAGCAAGTTTCCGCGCAGGTCCATCGGATGCTTCCTGATCTGCGGACTCGGGCCAAGCTCGGTGGATTCTTCTTGCAACTACTCAAGATTGACCAGGTGCCGGACATCGCCAAGGATTCCGCGGCCTTTCCCGAATTCAGCCCGGAGGTTGCTTCCGATTTGCGGACCAGCCTGGAGATGACGCTTGATGATGTTGTCTGGAGCGGGAGGTCCGACTTCCGCGAGTTGCTGCTGGGCGAATCCATTTATCTCAACGGCCGGCTGGCGAAACTGTATGGCACCGACTTGATCGAGGATTCAACGTTTCAGAAAATGACGCTCGATGATGGCAAGCGGGCCGGCGTGATCACCCATCCGTATTTGCTCTCGGCGTTCGCCTATACCTCGACCAGCTCGCCGATTCACCGGGGAGTTTTTGTTTCCCGCAGCCTGCTGGGCCGCACTCTCCGTCCGCCACCCGAAGCGGTCGCGCCCCTAGCCCCCGATTTGCATGCCGGACTGACTACGCGGGAGCGCGTGCTCCTCCAGACCAAAGCCCAGGCCTGCCAGACTTGCCACGCGATGATCAACCCCATCGGGTTCTCGCTGGAGAACTTTGACGCCATCGGAAGGTATCGCGAGCAGGAGAAGGACAAGCCGGTCGATGCCAGCGGCAGCTACCTGACCCGCACGGGCGAGACCGTGCAGTTCAGCGGACCCGCGGAGCTCGCAAGATTTCTGGCGAACAGCCCGGAAGTCCATAACGCCACGGTCGAACGGCTGTTCCACTACTTGATCAAGCAACCGATCCGAGCCTATGGGCCGGATACCTTGCGCCGGCTGCGAGACTCTTTCACGAAAAAAGAGTTCAATATTCAGGAGTTGACAGCCGACATTGTGACCGAGGAAGCGATGGCGGGAAAGAAATAGCTGCTGAGTTTGCCTCCGGCTCCAGAAGGTCTTACAATGGCGACATTCCAGTAATCAGAGAATCACGATGTCCTACCCCACATCCCGCCGCCAGTTCCTCAGCTCCCTTGGCATTTCCGCCGCGGCCATGCCGTTCGTCCTCAACTTGCCCAGCCTCGGCTTGGGCAATGAGCAAGCCGCTGCGACGCGCAAGAAGCGGCTGGTGGTGATGTTTAGCCCCAACGGCATCGTCCCCAATGCGTTTTGGCCCGATGAGGAAGGGGAGAACTTCACGCTCAAAGAGAGTCTTCAGCCGCTGGAGCCGTTTAAGGAAAAGTCGCTCATTCTGCACGGCGTCTGCGACAAGATCCGCGGCGACGGCGACGGCCACATGCGCGGCATCGGCTGCCTGCTGACCGGTATCGAGCTTTTTCCCGGCAACATCCAAGGAGGGAGTGACACTCCCGCCGGCTGGTCGACCGGAATTTCGATTGATCAGGAAATCAAGAACCACCTCCAGAAGAACGAAGCCACTCGTACGCGGTTTGGCTCGCTGGAATTCGGCGTGATGGTCCCCGATCGGGCCGATACCTGGACCCGCATGGTCTATGCCGGTCCCAACAAGCCGATTGCCCCCATCGACGACCCCTACCAGATGTTCGGCAAGCTCTACGGCCGCCTGAAGGATCAGGAGAGCCTGCGGAGCGTGCTCGACGACCTCCAGGGCGACCTCAAGAAAATTAGCAGCATCGTCAGCAGCGAGGACAAAAAGTTGCTTGACGAACACGCCACCTTCGTCCGCGAGCTGGAACAGGAACTGAAAGCTGGCGATGGCAAATCGCTAACCCATGCCGTTCCGCAACTCGAACTCGGCATCAAGGAAGAAAACGACAACATTCCGAAAATCAGCAAGCTTCAAATCGAGCTGATGGTCAATAGCTTTGCCGCGGACTTCGCCCGCGTGGCCACGTTGCAATACACCAACTCGGTCGGCGGGGCCCGCATGAAATGGCTCGGCGTCGAGAAGGGGCACCACGAGCTTTCCCACGAGCCCGACAGCAACGAGGACGTGCAGAAACAGCTTGCGCGGATCAACAAGTGGTATTGCGAGCAGATGGCCTACCTGGCCAAGCGGCTGGCGGAAACGCCGGAGCCGGGCGGCAGCGGCAGCTTGCTCGACAACACCACCATTATGTGGACCAACGAGCTCGGCAAGGGCAACTCCCACACGCCGGACAACGTGCCGTTCGTGCTGGTCGGCGGCGGACTGGATTTCAAGATGGGTCGCTCCCACAAATTCAAGCGAGTCGCCCACAACCGGCTGCTGCTGTCGCTGGCCCATGGGATGGGGCACTCGATCGAGAAATTCGGCAATCCCAAATTTTGCGAAGAGGGCCCGCTTGCGCTTTCCTAGCGACCGGTGTGTCCAGTTTGAGGGAAACCTATTCATGTTGGCGCGCAGGTGTGTCGTGTTCGTTTCGCTGGTGCTCATGGCCGGTTGCGGCTCGGGTGGCGGCGCCATGACCAAGCCAATCGATCTGACGACTCCAGAAGCGGCAGTCCTCAGCCTGGAGGAAGCATATCGGGCACGAGATATTGCCGCTGCAGTGAAGTGCAAGGATTTCCGCACCGAAGCCCTGTTGATGCTCGAGAAGTTGAATCCTGAATTGGCGAAAGACGAGGAAATTATTGCCCAAACAACCGAAGTTTTGGAATTGGCATTCCGCGCTGAAATGAAACAGCAAGGCTTTCCCAATTTCCGCGGCGTCTCGTCCACTTTCCAAAACAAAAAACCTTTCCGCAACCGCAGCGACATCGTGGAAATGACGGAGACGTGCGTTGGCGACGGTGGCTCCACGACGACGAGTCAAATTATCATGGCGAAGACGGAGCCTGGCTGGCGGATAGTTGTCGTGCCAGAGTGATCGCAGGCGATTGACGAACGCTCCTTGATATCCAGGCGGCAATCTCTGGCATGTCGAATCCGCTGAGGCCGACGGAAGTTCGCAGTGCGCCGCCAGCACAGCCTGCCCTGGTCCGCCGCCGCCGTACGCTTTTGGGGACGAGCATTCGCGCTTTCTGCTCGCTCGTCGTCCTTCTAATGCTGGGGTTGGTGGCCTGGGCAAACATCGACTGGGATGGGCTCTGGCCACGTCGAAAGGTGCCGCTGGTTCCGGCGTCCGTCGCTGAGAAGAAGACCCCTTCCAAGTCGATCGAGGCTGTTCCTGCTCATCCTAATGCGGCGATTCTGGAAGCTCAGAAGTCCGTCGTCCTGCTGCAGGCGGATGGCCCCGGCGGGCTGATGGGTGTCGGCGCGGGCATCGTCATTGACCCTTCCGGTCTCGTGGCCACGAGCTACCACCTCTCTTCCGATCTCACCTCCGCCCAGGCCCGCTTTCAGGATGGCCGTATCTTTGCCATCGCCGGGTATGCGGCGGTTGATCCGGGAAACGACCTGGCGATTCTGCAACTCCAAAATGCGGCAGGTTTATCGGCGGCGACCCTGAAAACCGATCCAGGACTAAAGCCGCTTGCGAATGTCTTTGCAATCGGCCATCCGCGTGGCGTCGAGTTCGCGCTCCGCGACGGTAGAGTCAGTCGTACCGTTCGCACATCAGAGCTTTCCGCCTTGTCCCAGCGGTTTATCCACGTGCTGGCGGGAAACGGTCCCGATCATCTTTGGATCCAACATTCCGCGGTCCTGTCCGAAGGAAATAGCGGCGGGCCTCTCGTGAACGAACGGGGGGAAGTGCTCGGCATCAATACTTGGATCGACCGACAAGGTGGCTTCGGCTATGCGCTCGATGTTGCTGCGCTGATCTCACTGCGAGAGCGGCAACTCGCCGAGGTTGCTCCCCTGGAAGCATATGCCACTCAGGAAGCCCGCCGCAAATCGCTGGTCCTGAACACTTCCGCCAAACAGCTCCAATCGTTTCATGAGCAGGCCCAGGCCATGCGCTGGAGGCCCAACAGCGGCCAGGATTATGCCGTGCTGCAAAAGATTGCCTGGATGGTCACGGTTGCCAACCAGCCGGAGGTTGCCGCGGCTGGCGATGAGCTCAACGAGCGTCTGGCGGAATTAGCGCGGCAGGCAGACATCGTCACCGCCCAGTTGCGGCGGGAGAAATGGAACGACGTCGGGCAGATCACGATCCTCAACGAGTATGCCGCTATTGCCATTCCCCGCCCTGCCACCGGCGTGGTCTTTTTCGGCACCGTGGAGCGGCAGGTGGAAGGAGGCGGCAAGCGGGCCCTGCTGGTGAAGCTCGCCGGCTTCGAACAGCGGGTGCTCGTTCCGCTGGCGAGCAAACTGCATGTCCCTGCCGCCGGTGCCCAGTGCTTGTTCCTGGGCATCAACGACCAAGGCCAGACGGTCAGCTACGGCGACAACCCTCTCCAGCCAACAGTGGCCCCGGTGATTACGGCTGCGGTCATGGTGGAGATGGAGTGAACAGGATTGCCGCAGGGAGAGTCGTTCTTACTTCTCGTCGTCCGCTTTGAACCAGCCGATGAGTGTCGGTTCGTACGGCAGAATCTCTTCCGGCTTGAAGTAGAGGGCGATTTCCTTGGCGGCGGCCTCGGGGCCGTCGGAGGCATGTACCAGATTCATCTGCCGGCTGCTGGAATAGTCGCCGCGAATCGTCCCCGCAGCCGCCTTCAGACCGCTAGTCGCACCGAGCATATCGCGGACGACGCGGATGACCTCCAGCCCTTCGACCACCATTGCCACGATCGGGGAAGCCGTGATGAATTTCTCCAGGCCCGGATAGAACGGCTTCTGCACGTGCTCGGCGTAATGCGTCTTCGCCAATTGCGGCGTGACCTGCAGCATTTTCAGCCCGATGACGTTCAGTCCCTTTTCCTCAAAACGGCTCAGAACCTTTCCCATCAGCCGCCGCTGCACACAGTCCGGCTTGAGCAGCACCAAAGTACGTTCCATGAGAGACTCCGTAAGTGGGGCAGCCTGCCAGCCTGCCCAGTAGTCGAGTAGCGAATAGTTGGCGAGATTTTAGAGGGCAAAAGGGAAATGGGGTAGGCGGGAGGCAGGTGGCTACTGGGCAGGCTGGAAGCGTACCTCACCTAATACCGCGGCACGGACGGGTCCACCAATTGGCTCCAAGCGTCAATGCCGCCGGCCATGTTCTGAACCTGCTCAAAGCCCTGATCCCGCAGCCACTGGGCCACGCGGGCACTCCGTCCGCCGTGATGGCAATGGACCACAATCCGCTCTCCCCGGTGCGGCTCCAGGTCGACCAGCCGAGAAGGGACCGTCCGCATCGGGATTTGCAGCGTCCCTTCAATGCTGGCTGTGGTGAACTCCTCCGGCTCGCGAACGTCGAGCAAAACGAACCTCTCTCCCGCGCTCTGCATCTTCCTTACGGCGAGGACATCGATATCGGCCGGCAGCGGCCCTTGGCTATTCATGGTAAACCTGCACCTCTAGCTTGTAGAATCAACTCCCGGCAGCCTATCCGGCGATTTCAAATTCGTCCACACCCTGTACCATGCTCGACCCCGCCCTCACCCGCCAGTTCGCCCTCGACGTGGTGGCGAAGCTCCGCGCAGCGGGGCACCAGGCGCTGTGGGCTGGCGGCTGCGTGCGGGATCAACTCATGGGGAAGACGCCGAAAGACTACGACGTTGCCACGGACGCCCAGCCGGAGCGGATTCGCGAAGTTTTTGGCCAAAGGCGGACGCTCGCCATCGGCGCAGCCTTCGGCGTTATCACGGTCCTCGGCCCCAAGGATGCCGGCCAGATTGAAGTTGCCACCTTCCGCCGCGACCTGGGCTATTCCGACGGCCGCCGGCCAGATGCAGTTGCCTTCACCAGTGCCGAGGAGGACGCCAAACGCCGCGACCTGACGATCAATGGTATTTTTTTCGATCCAGTCGCCGAGCAGTATCTCGATTTTGTGGGGGGACAGGAAGACCTTAAGAATCACGTCATTCGGGCCATCGGCAATCCGCATGAGCGGTTCGCCGAAGACAAGCTGCGGATGCTGCGGACCGTTCGCTTCGCGACGACGTTCGATTTTGCCCTGGATGAATCGACGCTGCAGGCGGTGCAAGCTCATGGGCCGGATATTAAAGCCGTCAGCGCGGAGCGGATTGCCGCCGAGATGCGGCGGATGCTCCTGCACGAGAACCGCGCGGCGGCATTGGCGCTGCTTCGTGAATCGGGGCTGCTGAAAGAGATTCTGCCGGAGTTCGCGGAGCTTGTTGCCAGCGAGCCGGCAACCTGGGACCGAACTCTCGCCATCCTTGGATATTTGAGGGAACCCACCTTCGCCATCGCGCTGGCGTCACTGCTGCGTGAAGTCTCCCTCCATTCAGATCTCGCCGCCATCAAAGCGGCCCTTGCTCGCTGGAAGCTCCCCAACGAGGACAGCGGCGGCACTCTCATGCTGCTGCAAGATGAGCCGCTATTGCGTTCCGCTTTATCTCGTCCCTGGCCGCAAATCCAGCGGCTGCTGGTCGGGCCGCGAGCAGAAGAACTGGTGAATTACAGCGAGGCTGTCGCCGTTGCGCTGGCAGAAGGTCTGGAAAGCATCGCCTTTTGCCGCCAGAAACTCGCACTTCCCGCTGCCTCTCTCAATCCGCCGCCACTCATCTCCGGCGAGGACTTAAAGCGGCTCGGCATCGCGCTAGGACCGGCCTATAAGGATATCCTGGAAGCGGTGCGGGATGAGCAGCTTGAGGGACGGATTGCTTCCCTGGACGACGCACTGGAGGTGATTCGCATTCGCTTCGCGGATCACATTAGGCGCAAGTGACGACTCGACCTCCCCATTGGCAATGCGGCAGCCCGCTCCTACCATCCAAGACAGGTTCCGCACTTTAGGCCACTCGCGAACAAACTCCTATGGACGACTCCCTCTTTCCCGTTCTCCTCATCCTTCGCTACATGCACATCCTGGGGGCGATTGCCCTGATGGGCGGGACGATTTTCATGCGATTTGCGCTCGTTCCGGTCGTGCCGGAGCTCGATGAGAAAAGCCGGGCGGCGCTGCATGAAGGGGTCCGCAGCCGCTGGGCGAAGTTCGTGATGATTGCCGCCGCGCTTCTACTAATCAGCGGCATCGCTAGTCTCGGCCTGGCGGCACGATATGACTTCGCCGAACCAGTGGGCAAGCTCTATAACATGATCGCCGGACTGAAGTTGATTCTGGCCCTGCCGATATTCCTCTTCGCCAGCTTTCTGACGGGGCGGAGTGAGACGGCCAAAAAGTTTCAGGCCAATCGCGTGATGTGGCTGAACGTGAATCTGGCCCTGGCCGTGCTGATGGTATTGATCGGCGGATTCTTGCGGTTTGTGGGAAGGGATTTGAAGAGCGAAAAGAAAGAGCCGGCCAAGGTTGGCATGGTCGAAAGGAACTGATTGCACTTCTGGCGAGTGCGCAACAAGAAGCCCGGCCTTGATGAAGGTCGGGCTTTTTGTTTGCACAAGCTCACAGGCGGGCCGCCTGTGGCTACGTTGACGCTACTTCAGCGGGAAGTCGTCTTCCGCCGCTTGCTTGCCATAGATGGGCATGTGGCGGTAATAGACTTCCAGGATCATGGTGGCCATGCTGGTGCAATAGACGCGCCCGCCGGCATCGCTGCCGTGGTCGCCCTTCATGATCCAACTGCCGGATTGGTGGCCGTTCTTATCTTGGGAATCGACCAGTTGGTCCCGCATGACCTTGTTCCACTTTTCCCATTGCTCGCCTTCGTTCTGGCGGAGGACTTGAGTGGCATAGTAGTTGTAATACATATTTCCCTTGGAAGGCCCCGTGGTGCTCAGGTATTCAACTCCACGTTGCAGGGCGGGGTTGTCCTTCTTCCACCCCAGGTACATGCGGCAGAGCAGGCCGATCGCGGTAGTCGCCTGGCCACGCCCTGGATCCGTGTACCCATAAAACGCACCGCTTTCCGCACCGACGGTATCCAGGTACTTGACCGCGCCAATGATGGTGTTCGGGTCAACCTTCAGGTACGCCATGTGACCGGACTTGAGGGCCATCAGTTGCCAGCCGACAACCGAAGTGTCCCCCGCTTGCCGCGGAGCATAGCGCCAGCCGCCGCCGACCGGATCCTGGGCATACATGATGTGATTGAGCGAAAGCTGGGCGGGAGCCATAAGCCCCTTGTCATGGGTCATGGCGTAAGCCTCGCACAGCACGATGGACGCCAGGCCGTGAGAATACATACTGCCGCCGCCTTGGGCCAGGTCGCCGCATTGCACGCCACCGCGGTTAGTGATCTTCATCTGGCTGGTGAGGAAATAAAGCCCCCGTTCGACAACGGGCCGGTACTTCCCTTGCTTGTGAGTCTGACCGGCACCCAGGAAGGGCAACAGCGCCATGGCGGTTGCACCGGTGCGGCAGTCGGACATGCGTCCGCCGTCTCCACAACGGCCGTTGCACGGGCCGGTACGATGATCGAAGTTCCAACCGCCGTCGGGCATTTGATGGGCGGCAAACCATTGCAGGGCCCGGGCGACAGCCGCTTCGCTGGCTTCCGTACCGCCATTTTGCAGCGCGAGCTTGCCGCGCTGAGCTTCGCCGCGGCCGGAAACGCCCGTGCCGGTGACCGCGCCCACTTGGGCCATCAGATCGTTCTTGGGAGCGGTTTGTTCGCCGAAGTCGGAAAGTTCGATGTGAACAGGAGCGGCGTCGACGTCCATTGCCACGGAGGGCGTATCGGTCGTTTCCACCACATCCGATGTCAAAGCCGAGACGACATCGCTGCTGGTATTTGCCACGTTGGTTTCCGTGACATTGATCTCCATTTTTTCTTCTTTGAACTCTTCAACTTCCTCTTCCTTTTCCGTCGGGGGCGAGACGGCCGCAATCTGTTGCGAATCGGGCGGGGGCGGATTGGGGATCAGTGCCAGAATGATGACGCCAATGAAGTGAACGACGCCGCTCACTGCCCAACTGGGCATCGCGTTGAACAGCAAAAAGTTGGTGGTGAAGGCGGGAGGGGGACCGTCATCTTCCTGACTGGGAGGTGGACCCTGAGGTGGTCCCTGCATGCCGGGCTGCATCCCCTGCGGCGCTCCGCCTGCTGGAGTGCCAATTGGGCGTGCTTGCGGGGGAGCGGGGCGAGCGCCTTGAGGACCGGGAAGAGGACTTGTGCTCATGTGGTGAGTTCCTGACAGCAACCGATTTCCGAGCCGCAAAATGGTTTAGCGGGCGGACTTGCCACCTGCCATTAGGTTATCCGATTTCGATGCAAACGCAAGAAAGGAAAACCAGGGAAAATGAAGATTCTCGGCTAGACCTCTTGTGCCGATGAGACTGGATTACATGGATTCGGCCCACCGAATTGAAGTTATTCCCGAATATCTGAGGGAATCCATTCTTGGAAATGCCAGTCTCAGCATTGCTTAATAATCCGATTCAAGGAATAGTCCCTAAGTACAATCGCATCAGAGCTTTACGCATTGAAATTTCAACTTCCTCGCGCTCTGCCATTGCGTTCCCACCCCCACAGCCGATAATAACACCCTAGCAGCCGAATCCTGGATTGAAAAAACGTCCGGGAGCGGGGGACCCAATTTGAGCGAGCCGGCCGTCACAAGCCACTTGCTCCGGGGCGCAGGTCAGACCCAGCCATAAACGGTCCGACCAGGAGACTTTCAACTCCTAGCCCGTCAGCTAACCTCGCAGGCGGAAGCCGGATGTATCCGGCTCCAAGTTGAAAGGGCATTCTCGTCCATCGCTGGGACGAACCGGCCCTGTTTTGAGGTGGGGTAGGCTTCTAGCTTGCCCAAAGATTCCTTAGTTCTCTTTGCGCGCGATGCCGCGCTTGCTGGGCAGGCTGGAAGCCTACCCCACCTCTATTTGGCGGAGGATTTTATGTTACTCGCACTCTCTGTCACCCAGGTTGTGCAATCGCTCGGTGTCACGGGCATCGTGACCCTCATCGTCCTGGCGAAGTTGGCGTTCATCGCCTGGCTTTGCCTCCGGTTCATGCCGAACAATTCCGTCGGCGTGGTGGAAAAACTCTGGTCGAGCAAAGGCTCCGTGCCGGAAGGGCATATCCTGGCCCTCAACGGCGAAGCCGGCTTTCAGGCGGACTTGCTCCGCGGCGGCGTCCATTTTGGACTCTGGCGTTGGCAATACCGTGTCCATACCATGCCACTCGTCACCATTCCGCAAGGCAAGATCGGTTATGTCTACGCCCGCGACGGCCAGCCGCTCCCTCCCAGCCAAACACTCGGCCGCGTCGTCGAGTGCAACAACTTCCAGGACGCTCGGGCGTTTCTCAGTGTAGGCCGCCACTCCGTGGCGAGCCCCGACTATCCGAAGGACAGCCAAAAGGGCGGGGGCGGACTTGCGTCCGACTATGTCGGCCAGCGTGGCCGGCAGTTGGCGATTCTGCGCGAAGGCGCTTATGCCATTAACCCGGCGCTGTTCATCGTGATTACGGAGGATGCCATTTATGCACTGAGAGCATTACTCTCGGGTCATGAAGCTGCCTCGTTGAAGAGCTGGCAGGATGATCTGAAGCTCGTCGGAGGCTTCCGGCCCATCGTGGTTGGGGCGGCGATGAAAGCGGAGGATCCGCTCCATCCCGAGGCCAGCCACGTGGTGGATAGCATCGGCATCGTCACGATTCACGATGGTCCGTCGCTGATGCCGGGGGAAATCATTGCCCCCGTCGTCGGCAGCGATCCTGCTGAGCCGCACTATCACAATAACTTCCAAAGCCCACAAGCGTTTTTGGACGGTGGTGGCCGACGAGGCCGGCAGTACCAGGCCCTCACGGATGGCACCTACTTCCTCAATCGCTGGTTCGCCACGCTGGAGCTGATTCCCAAAACCGTTGTTCCCATTGGATACGTCGGCGTGGTCGTCAGCTACTACGGCCGCAGTGGTCGCGACCTTTCCGGCGATGCCTTCCGTCACGGCGAACGGGTCGCGGAAGGGGAGCGTGGCGTCTGGGAACGGCCGCTCGGACCGGGAAAATACGCGTTCAACACGTATGCCGGCAGCATCGTGCTCGTGCCGACCACCAACTTCGTGCTCCACTGGGTCACGGGGAAAAGCGAGACGCACCGCTACGACGAATCGCTCCGCTCCATCGACCTGGTCACTCGCGACGCCTACGAGCCGCGGCTGCCGCTGTCGGTGGTGGTACATATCGACTACCAGCGGGCTCCGAACGTCATTCAGCGTTTTGGGGATGTGAAGAAGCTGATTACGCAGACGCTCGACCCGCTGCTCTCGGCCTATTTCCGGGACATTGCCCATCGCAAGACGATGCTCGAGCTTCTGCACGACCGCGATCTGATTCAGGAAGAGAGCCGCAATGAATTGCGGAGACGGTTCCATGAGTTCGACATCGAGTGCGTGGATGTGCTGATCGGCAAGCCCGATACCGAGGAAAAGGACGGGAAGATTGAAACGCTCCTCGAACAACTTCGGATGCGGCAGCTTTCCATCGAGCAGCTCGAAACCTATGAGCGGCAGAAGGGAGCCAGCGAGAAGCTCCGTGAGCTGAACGAGGTGCGAGCCCTCGCCGACATGCAGACCAACCTCACCAATACTCGCGTCAAGGCGCAAATCGCCGAGAGCGAGGGTGAGGCGGAATTGCAACGCGCCCGCAAAGCCGCGGACAAGACAATCGTCATGGCCGAGGCCCAGCTAGCGCAATCCCGCCGCCAGGCGGAGCAGACGATTGTCCTGGCGGAAGCCGATAGCAAGCAGGCCATCCTCGGTGGCCGAGGCGAAGCCCAGCGGATCATGCAAGTCGGCCTCTCCGAGGCTGCCGTGCTGATGCGCAAAGTCGCCTCCTACGGCGACCCGCGACTCTACGCCCTGCAGCAAGTCGGCGCGCAGCTCGCCAGGAGCACCCAGCCGCTGGTGCCAGAGCGGATCTTCATCGCCGGTGGCGGTGACGGCGCAGCACTAACTCGCAGTGCCAGCGAGGGAGTCGCTTCGAGTGGAAACGGGGACGGCGCGAATGGACATTTCGTCGCCCCCGCGACCTCCGGCCTGGTCGGCTTGCTCCTGCAAACCTTGCTCGCCGAGCGGACGACTTTTAACGACGATAGCCCCGAGCTCTCGTCACTCAAGGAACTCGCCAGCCGCATGACCGAGCAAGCGATGCAGAACATGCAGACAACGCCGACGGACCCCAAAGTCGTGGATGCCAAGTCGCTAGCGGCGTTGGCTAAGTAGTCAGCCAAAGTAGTCCGCTTACGCCGTGAGCGGACATGCCGGCACGCGGAGCGTGCCGGCTACTTTTGTCATCAAATCCCGTTTCTTCCGCAAACTTTGCCTAAACCTCCCAGTTGGCATATGCCGATGATCATCCGGCAGGAACCACTGCGCCTCCAAGGAAGGACTCTTATGCGCCGCTTGTTTTCTCTCAGCTTGCTCATCGTTTCGGCTTCATTGAGCATGGGATGCGCGATGTGTTGCAGCCCCTATGACTATGCTTACAGCCATACCGGCGGAGCGTGGCAGCGGGACGATCTTTGCAACGGCCGCGTTGGCAGTGTCTTCGCCCCAGCGGGTTCAAGGGTTATCGCGGACAAGCAGCCGAAGACGGAGGCAGAAACCGCGGCACCCAACGAATTGTCTCCCCCGGAAACGGCACCCGAATCAAAGCCCAAAGCGGATTTAAACACAGACGCTGGTCCCCGCCCTCTCAAATCGGTGAAGCGGACTCGCCCGACCAGCCCCGACCGGTCTTATCTACCGGTGAACGACTAACATTCGCCCCCCTCGTCGGTCAATGATCTAGCGACGTTTATGCTCCCCAAGCTCTTATTCGCAGCACACCATTTCGCTGCCGGCAAAAAACGGCGGTTCCCTATTTGAGGTCCAGTGGAAAGTCGTCGCCGGCCGTCTCTCGCCGACTTGCGTTTTTACGCTCAAACTCGTGGATCGTCACTCGCGCCTGGCCGTGGCTCAAGACTCCCTTGAATGTCTTGGTCTCGCCATCGACGTTGACGAGAACCTCGAATGGAGTCGGATCGGCATCTCCATGCCGGGCAAAGTGATGGACCAAGACGACGTACTTTCCCTTGGGGGCATAGTCACGAGGCCAGTAGATGTTCTCGACGGGCTCGCGCGAGGTCCGGCCGCCGGCATTCATGTCCACATCTAGCTCTCCTCGACAGCGCGAGAAGGGGCTGCCAAAGAAAATCAACTGCCCGGTTGGAGTAATGACGTGCAAGTCCAAATCGTTGAAATTGTTCCAGATCAGCGAGATTTGCACGTCTCCCGATTTGGCCCCTTCGCGGGCCAGACGTCTGGTAAATGTTGCCAGTGCCGCGCCCGAGGGGAGGCCACTTCCGCCGCCTCGTGCTCCGGTTTGTTGGAGCAAGTCGCTCAGGGGTGCCAAGTTGTCGCCGAAGTCGTCAATTTCCAGGGCAATCGTGGCCTCGCCCAAGTCGTGAGTCGTCGGCTCGACCAAAGTCACGTCCATTGTCTCAGCGGTCTCGACCGCGGCGACTCGATCGATTTCCGGAACCACCAACGGGATGCTCTCGAAGACGACCTCCTGAAGTTGCGGCAATTCCTCGACCGTCATCGGTGTAGAGACGAGTGCGATCCGTTCCTGCAGTTCGGGATGGAGCACGACGCAGCCGGCAAGTACCAGTCCCAACGTGTGGACCAAGGCACTCGTGAGAAAACTTGCCCATTCCTCCCAGGCATCGCGCCACCACACTGTTTCGGGAGGTGCAGCAGATCTAGCAATGACCGAAGGAGATGGGAGTCGTTTGGCGACAGGAAGCGGCCGCGGGAGTTTGCTTACGCCGGTTGCGGGGATCTTTGGCATCAGTGGTTTTCATCGAAAGGTGACACTCGACATGCAAGATGCGGCGCTATCGGAGAGCCTGACTCGCTGCCGCGCTAATGGCCAGGATGCGATGGCTGGCGAGCGGTAACAGCAGTAGACGACGTTGATTCCCAAAGGCAGGATCTCCCTGATCGTCGAGCAAGGAAATCCACTGGATCGCTTCGACGGTGATCTCGGGCTTCTGGGACTCCAATGCCGACTTGGAGAAACTTAAGGCTCGCAAGGGTGTGGAATTGCTGATTGCCAAGAGGGAATTCAGCGAGGCATACGCGGCCTGTCGGACTTCGGGTTTGGAATCCAGCGTGAGGTCTCGTGCCACTTCCAAGGCTGATTTCGTGTCTCCCAAGCACTCACCGGCCAGGATGGCTGCTTCGCGGCGGATTTCCGCCGACTCGCGCTTCGCCAAACGTTTGAGCGCATCCGGCGACGGCCTGAGCCGATGCAGGGCGGCAAACGCGGCGCCCTTTAGCTGCTCGGACTTGTGCTCGAGAGCTGCTTCCACGGCGGCCCGCTCGGTATGGCCATTCCACCATCCCAGCGACATCATGGCGCGGCATTGCTCGGCTTCATCCTTGCTGGCCAGGGCTGTCTGGCAGGCCTTGGCATGGGCCTCCGCAAAGCGAGTCAGCTCGCCATCAACTCGCACTTTCAAGTCTGCTACCGCGCCGAAGGATTGCTTGTTGGCCCGAAGCTGGTCGATCGTATGGATGTCCCGGACCCGGATGAAATGCGCGGGGTCAACACGGATTGGCGCATTGGCCCTGGCGATAAGCCCCGCCGCAAATTGCTGCGCTTCCAACGGTGTCGCCGCTCGCCCTCTAGTACTCGAACCGGCTCCGCTGGAATAGGTCTCGGTGACACGTACATAAGCCCGCCCACTGGCCAGCGCCCAAAGCTGCATGGAGGCCGACTCGCGATCCAGAATCCTGGCCTGTACCTCCTGATACACTCGGGCCAACTCCGCCTGATTCCTGGCCTTCACTTCCCGCCTGGCGTTTGCGAGTTTTACCCCTTCTTCCCGAACCGCCAGGGCTCCCCAGGCCTTGGCAACTCGCAGATTTTCGCCAGCGGCCCCCAATTCAAAGACGACCTCAATGATGTCGCCGTTGGGAATGAGGCGCTTGTTGGCGCGCACCATCTTGGAAGGATTGATCTTCAGATCCTTGCCGGCTTCCTCATGGACGCGCAGCTTTGCGGAAAAGTCCTGCAGCGTCGCGGAAGCGTTCTCCACCACTTGCACACTGTCCCCAGACGTCGCCTGGGCGATCTCGCGAGCCAACGCGACATATTCTCCGCCCACTTGCTCCGCATCTTTTGCCGCAGCTGGCCGATAGGGCGTGGCCGTCAGAGCGAGCATGGTCAGGAGCAAAGCGAGCAGGGTCAGGGGAGCGGCATTGAACTTTGACATGGGGAGTCACCATGCTGGACTGTTAGTCGCCATGACGCCGGGGTGCGTCATGGCCGACCTAGAGAGAGTGCGCTTGGTCGACGCATTGGAAATGCCGAAGCAAGGAATCTCTTTCGATACGAAGCCAGCTGTCCACAAGTCATTGCCTGAATGAGAGTTAGGGCGGGAAAAAAATCCGCAATCACTCGACGGCTAAGCAGAATCCTGAAAATCCATCCGCACAATTTCCTGAGTGACGAAAAAGCGCACTTACCTTAGGTCGTCGAGAGTTCCTGCTGTAACTCTTGTCCCGGTGTCATTGTCGGAAACTGGAACTTAGAATGGCGACCGAAGAGTCCTTTCCCTTTCGCCTCCGCGGAGTTCAAAACGTGCCCAGTCGCGATTCGCCGGCACCTGGGAGCCATGACCCCTCCTCGGCAAATTCGGCGGGCCCTGAGCAATCCATCGAATCGAAAGAAGGAACGACCTTTCTGTTTCGCAAGGCCGTCGAGGAACACGACCAGCAGGCGCTGGATGGCTTGGTGCGCCGCATGGAACCGATGCTGTTTGCCCAGGTCGCCACCAAGATGGGTGCGCGCTTGCGCAGCATGTTTGAAGTCGGCGATATGACACAGTCAGTCATTCTCAGTTTCATCGACGACCTTCGTCGCCAGAAATTCGAGTGGCGAGGCTCGGCCAGCCTGCGGGCGAACTTGATCCACCGGGTCATCAACAAAATCCGCCGGCGCAGTCGCGATCAAAGTGCCAAAAAGCGTAGTCCCGGCAGTCTGGTCTCCCTGCAGGATTCGGCGATCGCCGATCACTTCCAACCCCGTTGTGAAGATACCCCTTGGCTGGAGGAAGAGGAGGAGTTGCAGTCAGCCATCACTGAATTGCTGGCCCATTACCGTGGGAAGGAATCCATCGTAAAGTTCATCTGGCTTTCCATTTCCGGTCATTCGAGTGCTGAAATCGAGAAGCAGCTAGGCGTCACCGGCAGGCGGGTCAAACAAATCGAACAAGAGCTGCGCGACCATGTTCGTGAGCGCTGGAACGATTTGTAACTTCGTAGTTTTCCTCGCCAATCCGGCCGTTCTCTTTCATCGCCATACCATGAGTACCAACTCACCCCTCTCGGAACGACCCACCCAGGATTCGGCCGAGGACGCTTTTGAAAAGGCCTGGCAACAACACTTCAATCTCGGTGAGCCGGCACCCGACTTGATGAATTTTCTGCCGCCCAAGGAACGCGGCGACTACCAGAAGGTTCTTTGCCACCTCATTCAAATTGACATGGAGCGGCGGTGGTGCGCCTCGCAGTATCAGAGCGAAGCCCGCCTCGCCAGGGAAACCAGCGGTATCCACGCCGCTGATGCCGGCACGATCAACTTCGTTCCGCCGCGTCCCTTGAACGAATACCTGGCCAAGCACTCCCTTCCAGCTAACGCTCCTGTCGTTTTGGATTTGGTCGTTGCGGAATTCGAATCGCGACGGCGGTCAGGGCAACAGGTGGATGCTTCCGAGTACTACCGGGATTTTCCGAGTTGGCAGAAGGAACTCCAGGAACAATTCGCCGAAATTGACGCCGCGGTGCGCCAGCTACAATTCGATGCCGCCAAGGGTGGGGCCAATCCGGCGGGGCTCCTTGCAGAACGCCCCAGCGTACAGATTGGACCCTACAAACTGCTCCAACAGATTGGCGAAGGGGGCATGGGTGCTGTTTGGATGGCCGAACAGTCCAAGCCAGTACAGCGCCGGGTGGCGCTTAAAATCATCAAGCCTGGCATGGACAGCCGCGAAGTCATCGCGCGTTTCGAAGCCGAGCGTCAGGCGCTGGCACTGATGGACCATCCGAATATCGCCAAGGTTTTCGACGCAGGTACCACGGAATCCGGGCGACCCTTTTTCGCCATGGAGCTCGTCAAGGGAAAGTCCATCATCAAGTATTGCGACGAGCACCACCTGACGCCGCGGCAACGATTGGAACTGTTCTTGCCGGTTTGCCAGGCCATTCAGCATGCCCACCAAAAGGGGATCATCCACCGCGATATCAAGCCCACCAACGTGCTCGTCGCCCCTTATGACGGAAAGCCCGTGGTCAAGGTCATCGACTTTGGCGTAGCCAAAGCGACCGGTCAGCGGCTGACGGAAATGACACTTTTCACGGATTTCGGCGCGGTGGTGGGGACTTTGGAGTACATGAGTCCCGAGCAGGCCGAATTGAACAACCAGGATATCGATACAAGGAGCGACATCTACTGCTTGGGAGTTCTGCTGTACGAGCTCTTGACCGGCACAACACCGTTTTTGCGGTCCCGCCTCAAGCAGGCGGCTTTCACGGAAATGCTGCGCATCATTCGCGAGGAAGAGCCCCCCAAGCCGAGCACGCGACTCTCCGACTCAAAAGGTGCTCTCCCCTCGATTTCGGCCCAGCGGGCCACGGAACCGGCCCGGCTTACGAAGCTGGTGCGCGGGGAGTTGGACTGGATCGTGATGAAGGCGCTCGAAAAGGATCGGGCCAGACGGTATGAGACGGCGAACGGCTTGGCCATGGACGTGCAGCGCTATCTGGCGGATGAGCCGGTGGAAGCCTGCCCCCCTTCTTTCAGCTATCAGCTTCGGAAATTCGCGCGAAAAAACCGCGGGCTGATTCAGTCAGCCGCCGCGTTTGCGGCCCTGCTCATGGTGGGCATCGTCATTAGCACCTGGCTGGCCTACCGAGCCTCGCAAGCCGAGAAGGTAGCCAGTTCCGAGCGCGACACTGCCAAGACAGCCGAGGGGAAAGCGACGAAATCTCGCAACGATGCAATCATGGCCGGTAACGAGGCCAACGATGCTCGTGAAAAAGAGCTGCGACAGCTCTATGCCGCCGACCTATTGCTCGCCAGTCGTGCGGTGATTGAGGGGCCTTTGGCGCGAGCCATTGATTTACTGGATTCCTGGCTCCCGGTTCGCCGAGGGGGAGTGGACTATCGAGGCCGCGAATGGCACATGCTCCGTCGGCTGTGCGTCACATCGGAAGAGACCTTGCTTGGACACGATGGCCCCTTGCGCGCCTTGGCTTGGACCAAGGACGGGAAACGGCTCGCTTCGGGCGGCGAGGACCGGATCATTCGGGTGTGGGACGCGGAAACCGGCCGTTGTCTGCAGACGCTCATCGGCCATTCCGGTGGCGTCTTCGATGTCGCGTTCAGCCCGGATGGCAAATTGTTGGCTTCGGCCTCCGACGACGCCACGGTCCGCCTGTGGGAAGTCGATTCCGGCCAGGAGAGGCATGTCCTCCGCGGGCATATTTTGCCCGTCTACGCCGTAACCTTCCATCCAGACGGAACGAAGGTCGCGACGGCGGGGGGTGATACTGTGATCAAGTTCTGGGACACGACCAGCGGCGCGGAACTTTTCACGCTGCAAGGACACGACGCGCCGATCGGTCGTTTGCAGTTCGATGCGGAGGGAAAGAAACTCGCCTCGTGCGGGGTTATTCGTGGGACAATCGTTTGGGACTTGGAAACCCGAGCTATCAGCGATCGGTTAAAGCCCAGTGGTGACGTCGTTTTTACTCCTGATTTGGCGACAGGCATGTTTGCCTTCCCGACAGGAGAATTCGGCTTTGTCGAAATGAAGACACACGCCATCGATCAGGGAGACCTGGGGCTGGAGGAAGTCCACGCGTTTGACATCAACAACGAGGCCAGAATCGCAGCCGTTGCCGCGTCGGATGACGCTATTCACGTCATCGACCGCGGGACGAGCTCCACATTGGTGACCCATCGAGGCCACATCGGACCGACGCGACGAGTTCTCCTGCGAGCAGACGCCCGCAAGCTCGCCAGCGCCGGAGACGATGGTTCGGTGAGAATCTGGAACGTGCCCAATCCGAATGTGCCGGTCCCCTATTCTGGGCATCATGAGCACGTTGCCTCCGCGATCGCGTTCTCAAAGGACGGCGAGTTGCTCGTATCGGGTGACTATTTAGGCAGCATCGCCGTATGGGATTCGAAAACCGGCAAGCGCATCCAGATTCTGGGATCGCACTTCCTGCGGCGCAAATCGCAGAAGGAACCCTTGGAGATCGGAACCGGCAGGCCCTTCGACAAGGGAAAAGACAAACTGAAGTCGCAGACTGGTTACACCTTTAGCGCCACCGCCATCGACCCGATTGCCGAAAGCTATACGGTCAAAGGGCATGGAGGGGTGGTTACGGGAGTTGGACTCACCCCGGACAAATCGGCCGCGGTTTCCGTTGGGGGGCAGGATTTGATTGTCTGGAACCTCAAGACGGGCGAGGCACTTAAAGAGCATGAACACCCAACCCTGGTGTCGTCGTTAGCGGTCAGTCCGGACGGCACGCTGGCGGCCACGGGCTGTTGGGACGATTTTGTTCGCATCTTTCAAATTCCCTCCGGTGAGCTGGTGAAGGAACTGGAGGGGCACGCTGAGGACGTCATGTGCGTCGCATTTCATCCTTCCGGCAAGGAACTCGTAAGCGGCAGCCGGGATCAGACTGCCATCGTCTGGGACGTTGCAACTGGAAAGGTCAAGTATCGGCTTCGCAAACATGTGAATACGGTGTCGGTCGCCCGCTATACGCCCGATGGCCAACGCCTCGTAACCGGAGGAATGGACAAGGCAATCCACGTCTGGAACGCGGCGACCGGACAATTCGAATCGACCTTGCATGGCCACCGCGAGGGGGTCACAAGTCTGGAATTGTCCGCCGATGGAAAGTGGTTGGTTTCGGCATCCGACGACAGCAATGACGCGGCAGCCCGCGTCTGGATCTGGAACCTCGGTCGGTTCCGCGAGGGGGCGCTCGTCAAGAGCTTTAACAGCAAAGGACCTTCCTCGCTCGCAATTCATCCCAAGACAGGCGATATCATCATGGGCAGATCGCAGTTGATGACCTACGAGTCCAGCCCACTGGTCGAATCGCCACCTTTTAGGGCGGAGGCAATCTCGCCTGAGAGTCTCAAGGCGAAGACGATTTCGGAATCGCGGCTGAAGGTTCTGGGATTTGCCGTCGTCGAGCAGATATTCACCTGGCCTGAAAGCGGGCAAGGACCGCTTAAGCCCGGTGCGCCGGAAGCGAAATTCTTGGTTGTCGCGACATCGCTTCCCTTCAGCAGGTTGAGAGTCAACGACGTCGATTATCGTCGGTTTTTGGAACTGAAAAAGCAGGACTCGGACAACTCCGAGCCGCTCAAATTCAGCAGCCTGCACATCTACCCGCAGCGGTTCAGCCTGGCGGATGAGAACGGCAAACTGGTCCCCGCCCAGTTTGTGGGCAGGATGTCTCGTTCCGAATCCTATGGATTCATGTTCATGGAAAAGGGGAAATCGATGCTCGAAAATCTGACCGCGACACCTCAGCTCGACGATCGCCAGCATGTATGCCTGGGCTGGGAGGTCGGAAAGGATTTTTCCACCAAGGGGTTACAACTGCGATTCGAAAACGACGAGCCCGTGGCGGTCCCTGCCTTGGAGTTGACGACGTTCCGACCGGGCAAGCCGTTTCACCCGGCGTCGCGCAGCTTTGAGGCCGGTGAAGGAGGAGACCGCCTGCGATCGAATACGACTCGTTCGCCGGGACTATGACGTGCTCGCGCGCAAACGCATTACCCCAGCTTCCAAGGCGCTCGATACGTCCGGCTGAGCCATTTAGCCGCTTCGGCGTCGCCGGTGATTTGCTCCGTGGCGGGGTCCCAGGTGAGCTTGCGGCCGAGACGGAGGGCTATGTTGCCGAGGTGGCAGATGGTGGCGGTGCGGTGGCCGATTTCCACGTCGGCGACGGGAGGCTTGCGGGACTTGATGCAGTTTAGAAAGTCGGCGTGGTGGTTTTCGCTGGCGTAGAGTCGGGTATCGGTGTCCGTGAGTGGGACCTTCAAGATGTCCACGGGGTCGCTTTCAATCTTGCCACGAGCGACCCAGAGGCGCCCCTTGTCGCCAATGAAGGTCACTCCTTCCCGAATGTCCTTCTGCTCCTGGCCGACGACCATCTTCACGCCGCTGGCGTAGGTGTGCGTGACGCGGCAGGTGCGAGTGACTTCGCAGATCGAGCGATCGGGGACGTAGGTGGCGGTCCCTTCGCTGGAGACGGGGCCGGAGGTGTCCATGCCGAGCCCCCACTGGGCGATGTCGATGTGGTGGGCCCCGAAGTTGGTCATCTGGCCGCCGCTGTAGTCCCAGAAGAAGCGGAAGTTGTAATGGACTCGGTTGGTGTTGTACGGCCGCTGCGGAGCCGGGCCGAGCCACATCTCGTAGTCGAGTTCGCTCGGGGGATCGGAATCGGGGACCGCCATCTTGGGATGGTTCGGGTCGGGAATGCCGACCAGGACTTCCTTGATCATTCCGAGGCGGCCATTGCGAACGTACTCGCACGCCTGCCGAAACTTCGCATCGCTCCGCTGCTGCGAGCCGGTCTGCACGACCCGCTTGTTCGCCCGGGCCGCCTCGACCATCTTGCGCCCTTCGGCGATGGTGAGTGACAAGGGCTTCTCGCAGTAGACATCTTTGCCGGCCTGGCAGGCATGAATGGTGGCCAGCGCGTGCCAATGATCGGGCGTGCAAACGACGACGGCATCAATATCCTTGCGGTCCAGCAACTTGCGATAGTCGCCGAAAACCTCGCACTGATTCCCGCCGTCCATCACCATTTTCGCCGCTTCTGCCGCTCGGCTCTTATCCACGTCGCACACAGCCGCGGCGTTCTTGAGCAGGGCCTTGAGATTCACTTTCCCCTGCGGCCCAACGCCGATGTGGCCGGTGATGATGCGTTCATTGGCACCGAAGGCCCGGGCCGGAACAAAATACGGCACGGCGAAGAGAGTGGAGGCGCCAGCGGAGGCTTGGAGGAAGCGCCGCCGAGAGAGTGGTGTATTCATCGTATGGCTCACGGGAAATGTTGGAAGCTACACGAGTATATCCTTCACCACATTCCCATGCACGTCCGTCAGCCGGAAGTCGCGGCCCTGGAAGGCATAGGTGAGCTTTTCGTGGTTGACCCCCAGGCAGTGGAGGATGGTGGCGTTCAGGTCGTGGACGTGGACCGGTTTGTCGGTGATGTTGTAGCTGAAGTCGTCGGTCTCGCCGTGGACGAGTCCCGCTTTCACGCCGCCGCCAGCCATCCACATCGTGTAGTTGCGGGGATGGTGATCGCGGCCGTAGTTGTCCTTGGTGAGCGTCCCCTGGCTATAGACAGTGCGGCCGAATTCGCCACCCCAGATGACGAGCGTGTCATCGAGCATCCCTCGCTGCTTGAGATCCTTGATGAGGCCGGCCGACGGCTGGTCGCACTCGGGGGCCAGCTTCTTGATGTTCGACGGCAGTGTGTTGTGATGGTCCCAGCCGCGGAGAAAGACCTGGGTGAACCGCACGCCTCGCTCGGCCAGGCGGCGGGCAAGCAGGCAGTTGTAAGCGAACGTGCCGGGATCCTTCACCTGCGGGCCGTACAGGTCGAGCGTGCTCTGCGGCTCTTTGGAGATGTCGGCGAGTTCCGGCACGCTGGTCTGCATGCGGAAGGCCATCTCGTACTGAGCGATGCGGGTGTTGATCTCCGGGTCACCGACTTCCGCCGCCCTTTTGGTATTCAGTTCCGCCAGACCGTCGAGCATCGTGCGGCGGGTCTTCTCATTGACGCCCGGCGGGTTAGATAGGAAGAGCACGGGGTCACCGGAGGAACGGAGCGCCACCCCTTGATGCTTGGTCGGCAGAAATCCGCTCCCCCAGAGGCGGGAGAAGAGCGCTTGCGAGCTGCTGCCGGCGGGGAGGCGGGAATGAAGCACGACAAACGCCGGCAGGTTTTCGTTCACGCTGCCGATGCCATAGCTCGTCCAGGCCCCCATGCTCGGCCGGCCGGGAATCTGGCTACCTGTCTGAATGAAGGTGATGGCCGGATCGTGATTGATGGCGTCGGTGTTGACGGACTTCACAATCGTGATGTCGTCCGCGATGCTGCCGACGTTGGGCATGAGTTCGCTGATCCAGGCCCCGTGCTTGCCGTGCTGGTTGAACTTGAAGACCGACGGGGCACAAGGGAAACGGGTCTGCCCCGAGGTCATCGTCGTGATTCGCTGCCCCTGGCGAACGCTCTCCGGCAAGTCCTTGTCGTAGAATTCCTGCAGCTTTGGCTTGTAATCCCACAGGTCAAGCTGCGACGGCGCATCCGCCATGAACAGCCAGATCACTCGTTTGGCCTTGGGAGCGTGGTGCAGAATCTGCATCTGCCCCAGGCTCTTCAGGGCTTCGTCGGCTGGATTCGCTGAAGCAGAGTCTGCTGCGAACAGTTTGGGATTGAGCAGCGAGCCCAGCGCTGCCGCACCGAGACCCTTGGCCATCCGGCCAAAGAAGTAGCGGCGGGTTTCGGAGAGCATGTGGTTTTGGACGGGGTTCATATTGGATATTCCTGTCGAAGCCACAGGCGGCTCGCCTGTCGGCTATTGTGGATGCGATGTCTTTCGGAAAAAAAGCTCACACGCGAGCCGCGTGTGGCTACGAGCTATTCCTTCGTCACCGTCTCATCCAAATTCAAAATCAAATTGGCCACCATCGTGTAAGCCGCTAGTTCGCTGGCATCCAATTTCTCATTCCGTTTGGTATCCCCGACAGCCAGCAACTTCTCCGCGGCCGGCTTGTCGGCCTGGTAGTCGGCCAAGTGAGTCTGGAAGATTTTGAGCAGCACGGCTGCTTCGGGGTCGGTCGGTTTGCGGGCGGTGGACCAGCGGAAGGCGTAGGTCAGGCGCTCGGCGGGTGTTGCGCCCCCTTCCGCCATCATCCGCTCCGCCAGCTTGCGGGCGGCTTCGACGTATTGCTTGTCGTTCATCAAGAGCAGGGCTTGCAACGGCGTGTTGGTGCGGCCGCGGCGGACGACGCAGGCTTCGCGGCTGGGGGCGTCGAACGTGGTGAGAGACGGCGGCGGAGCGGTTCGCTTCCAGAAGGTGTAGAGGCTGCGGCGATAAATGCTTTCGCCGGCGTCCTGCTTGAAAATCTGCGTGCTGCTGCCCAGAAAGCTCACCGCCTCCCAAATGCCTTCCGGCTGATAGGGCCGCACGCCGCGGCCACCCATCTTTTCGACGAGCAAGCCGCTGCTGAAAAGAGCCGAATCCCGCAGCACTTCCCCATCCAGCCGGAACCGCGGGCCGCGGGCCAAAAGTTCGTTGGTCGGGTCGCGCTGCGTCATCTCCGGCGGCACGCGCGACGACTGCTGATAGGTGCCGCTCATCACAATCAGCTTCTGGATGTGCTTCACATTCCAGCCGCTTTGGATGAATTCGGTGGCCAGCCAATCGAGCAATTCAGGATGCGTCGGCCAACTTCCCTGCGAACCAAAATCCTCGGCGGTCTTCACAATCCCCTGGCCGAAATACTGCTGCCAGAAACGGTTGACAGTCACGCGCGCCATCAGCGGATGCCCCGGATCGGTCAGCCACTTCGCCAGCCCCAGCCGGTTCGGGGGCGCGTTTTTGGGCAGCGGCGGCAGGATGGCCGGAACACCGATGGAAACCTTGTCCCCCTTCTTGTCATAGGCCCCGCGAATCAGCAGGAATGTCTCCCGCGGCGTCGGCATATCGGCCATGACCAACGAGGTGGGAATGGCATTGTCGAGATCCGTCTTCTTTTTGTTGATGTCGGCGAGTTGCTTTTGGAGTGTGTCAAACGTCGGTTTTGTCTTGGGATAGACGCTTTGCAAGAAGTAGTCGCGGATGACCTTCTTCTGGTTGTCATCCCGCTTGGCGACTTCAATCTTGATGGCGTCCCGCACGTTCTGCGGCACGCTCGATTTCTCCAGGACTTTTTCAAACGACTCCCAAGCCGCTTGGGACTCAAATGCCTGACCATCCTGGGGCGTCTTGCTGATGATTCCGGCCTTGTCCCAATAAACTGTTCCGCCCGATTGTGAGAATGCCAACCCGTTCAGCACAGCGCCCGCGTTCAGCCCGACGTGAGCCGCATCGACTTCCAGACGAACCCATTCGCCGGCTTTGGGAAGCGGACCCATTTTGCGGTGGCCGACGGTGTCGCCGGAGCCGAAGGCAATCGCGTCTTCACCCCAAAAAGCCCGGTGTTCCCAAGCCCCATCGTTCCATTGCAGCATCACGGTCTTGGGCAAATCAGCCGGATCGAGATAGACATAGGCAAACAGCTTGTCGCCGCCGCCGACTTTGAGGGTCTTCGTCGCCCCGGTGAAGAAGTGCTGGCTCGTGGCAGCTGCTTTGCGTTTTGTCGCCTTGCTGCCGCTGAAGACCGGCCCCTGTTCCTTGGTGATGAACTCCCAGGGGGAATCCCCTTCTAATTTCGCCCCGGCGAGTGCGTCGTCATCAATCCAGACGAACTCCTGCGGCTCGGGGGAAGTCGGCGGGGCGTAAGGGTTCGGGTCGACGTAAACAATCTTGGCCAGCTCGGCAGCCGTCTGCTCGTTGACCCTGGCGATTTCGTCGTCGAAAGCCTTGAACTGGGCCTCATGCTCCGACGACTTCAGCTTCATGATCGGCGGAGGCGAAAGGGCGTTTCCGTCCATCGCGGCATCGGCGGCGGAGTTGTAGAAAGCGTAGAGGGAATAGAATTCCTTCTGCGTCAACGGGTCGAACTTGTGGTCGTGACAGACCGTGCATCCCATGGTCAGCCCGAGGAAGATGGTGGAGAGAGTCTCGGTCCGATCCGTCGCGTAGCGAACCAGCACTTCTTCATTGATGGAGCCCCCCTCGCTCGTGCTGACATTGCAGCGATTGAACCCGCTGGCGATCTTCTGCTCCAGCGTGGACCCCGGCAGCAGGTCGCCGGCGACCTGCTCTGTGGTGAATTGGTCAAACGGCTTGTTGTCGTTGAAGGCCTTGATCACCCAATCGCGATACGGCCAGAGGGACCGCTCGTTGTCGAAGTGCAGGCCATGCGTATCCCCGTAGCGGACCGCGTCCAGCCAGTAGCGAGACATGTGCTCGCCGTAGCGGGGGGACTTCAGCAAGCGGTCGACGACCTTTTCGTAGGCTTCGGGGGTGTTGTCCGCGAGAAATGCGTCCACTTCTGCAGGCGTCGGCGGCAGGCCGGTGAGATCGTAGGTGACGCGGCGGATGAGCGTGACTTTGTCGGCCGGAGCGGAATGTTTCAGTCCTTCGCTCTGCAAACGGGCGAGCACAAAGTTATCGATGGGGTTTCTTACTGCTTCCTTCGCGGTCACTTCTGGAGGAGCACCATGCACGGGCGGGATGAAAGACCAATGTGTCTTGTACTCGCCCCCCTGCGCGACCCACTTCTTAATGAGCTCCGCCTGCTCCGGTGTCAGCTTCTTGCCACTAGCCTCGGGCGGCATTTTCTCCGCGGGGTCGGCGTGCAGGATCCGCTTCACCAACTCGCTTTCGTCCGGCTTGCCAGGGACGACGGCGATGGCCCCCGACTCGAGCTTCGCCCCAAAGCCGTCCTTCACATCCAGCCGGAGCCCCCCTTGCCGCTGCTTCTCGTCAAAGCCGTGGCATTTGAAGCAGTTGTTGGACAGAATCGGCCTGATATCGCGGCTGAAGTCGATCTTCTTTTCGTCGGCGGAAGCAAAGCTGCCCGCCGCGATCAGGAACAATCCAACAGCCGCCGCGCCCGTCGAGCGCAGGGAGAGATTAAGAAGACAACGCATGGTATCGGCGAGAAAATGGTAGGAGGGAACAAGGCAGGGACGCCGGCAGCGGGTCAGCCGCCGGGCATCGAGGCGCGGAGCGCTATAGACGCACCACCACCTCAGATTGATTACAGCATACGGGGGAGGAAATGTCCAGCTTTACGACTTTGCTTATCGGTCAAACGACTGCTTCAACGGCGATGAGCACCATAACTCCCAAGAAATCGTTTGGTGGGTATCATGGAAAGCCAAAGGAGTTCCTTTATGCGATTGGGGGTTGTCAGCGATACGCACGGTCACGTCGAGAACACTCGGGATGCGGTGCGGATGCTGGAGAGTCTGGACGTGGATGAAGTCCTGCACTGCGGCGACATCGGCTCGACGGAAATTCCGCGGCACTTCGTCCACTGGAGAACGCATTTTGTCTTCGGCAACTGCGATCCGGATGTTGGGCCGCTGAGCAGGGCCATCGGGGCGGCGGGGCTGCTCTGCCACAACCGTTTCGGAGACATCACGCTGGCCGGCCGCCGCATCGCCCTGATTCACAGCGACGACGCTCGTCTCTTTCGCCAGACCATCCAGAGCGGTAGCTTTGACCTGGTCTGTTACGGCCATACGCACGAGGCCGAGCAGCATCGCGAAGGGAAAACCTTGGTCCTCAATCCGGGGGCACTTTACAGGGCCACTCCGCATACCATCGCGGTCGTGGAACTAGAGACGATGGAAGCGACCATTGTGCCGATCTGAAATCCGAAGCACGAAACTCGAAACAATGCTCATACCTTGACTTTCGTTTCGGATTTCGTGCTTTCCTTGGAGCCGTTATTCTTTCCGATTCCGCCCGCGCGGCTGATTCTCACCTCCCCGCCGAGGCTCGGGTTTGGGACCGTCTGGCTTGGGCGACTGCACGCGCGGAGTTGGTTGATTTCGCGGAGCCGGGTCCATTCTGGCGGCCGGCTTGGGAATATCGAGCTTGATCTGCGGCCGCTCGCGCGGCGTCTCCACTTTGGACCGTGGCGCTTCAACCTTCGGCTGCGGTACCTCTAACCTCGGCTGGGGGCGGGGCGATTCGACCCGCGGCTGCCGGATTGGGTTCTCCTTGTTCGGCTTCGGCAGGGGGACTTCCACCTTCGGCGGCCTTGGGAGTCCCACTTTTGGCTCGGGGTTCGACGATTCCTTCGGCTGCAAGTTGGGCGTTTCCAACTTCGGCATGGGCCGCGGCTGCTTGGTCCTCGGCGGGTCACTGGGCAATTCTACCTTGGGGGGCGAGATTCCTCCCTTGGGCCTGGAACCGCTGAACGTGCCACGGCCATCGTCGCGATTCTTGCTATCGTCGATCGGCACTTCCACCTTCGGCGGCACTACGCCTCCCTTGGGCCTGGGACTAGTGAACGTGCCGCGACCATCATCGCGATTCTTGTTCAGCTCACTGGGAAGCTCAACTCGCGTTTTGGAGAGGTCGGGCCGATTGAGCTTCGGCGGGGCATGTTTTTCATTCTGCTTGACGGCGTCCGCCACGATCGTCGTCGGCAGCTTCATCCGTACCTGTTCGTTGTTGCCTTGGCGCGGACCGCGCTGGCCCAGGTCGATGACGCCTGGCTTGTTGCCACCATTCTTGCCTCCGTCATTCCCCTTGGTAAGTTCCGTGGGAAGCTTGGCAAGTCCCGCCGGCCGTTCGACGGAAATCCTCTGCTTGCGAACGTCGCGAGTTTCCTTGGCGAAGTTGTCCGCCTGTTTCTGCATGTGGTCGTCGAGACGGGTGAACTTCATGGTCAGATCGTTGCGTTTGGAGGCATCCTGCAGGTTCACCGCCAGCAGGTTTTGCTTGATGTTGGTGATGTTCGTGTTATTGATGTTGATGTTGTTCACAACCCGGACCTGCTCGTTCCATGTCCGCGGCGGACGATTGCCAACATGGCTCGCATAGTGGTTGTGCCAGCCGTCCAGCCGGCCGATGTAATTGACGCCGCTCTGCCGGTAGTGGCATTGCAACTGAGTCAGGACCGGGTCATAGCAGTTGCGATACGGCCGGTACTGGCACCATGGAGTGACGCCCCAGCTACCCCAATTCGCGCCGTAGTAATTGCCGAAATAAAAGTGGCCATAATTGGGGCGAACCCATAGGTGCACGAACAGGTTCGGCGTGTTGAGCGCACACCAGGGACGATAGACGTAATTCGGCCGCGTGTAGATCGGCTGCGTGAAATAGACCGGCGCGAACAAGCAACCGCGGCGTGTCAGTCGATGATCCCAGCGACCCGGCAAGAATACACAGCCGGCTGGCGTCCAGACATAGCGTGCGGAAATCCAGACCCAGTTTTCCTGGTAAGGAGCCCAGTAACCAGGCTGCCAGCGATAGCCTGTGTCATGGTAATTCCATGAGCCGGTCGCCCAGAAATATTCGTCGCCGGGGGATGGGCCGGTCGGACCTGCTTCTAGCGAAGCCGGGGGCACGGTGTAGTAACGGATTTCATCGGTCTCGATGGAGACCCAGAAGCCGCTCACCCACTGAAAGCCGCCGGCAGCTTCGTTCCAATAACCGGCTACCCACCGCATTCCCGGAGGTGGCACGCGCCACACGCCGCTCTGCCAGAAAAAGTCATCCCGTTCGTCATCCCAGGCCCAGTAACCGGTGATCCAAATCACCCCTTCGTCCTCGGGCTTGAACTCCGGCGGGACTTCCTCAATCGCTTCCGGCGGACGCTTGCTGACGACCAGTCCCGGCTTGGGATCGGTCACCACTTCGGCGAACGCTTCGTGAACGATGCCACGCGTAAGTACCTCCATACCCTCCGGCGTGGGAGCCGGGGCAACTCCCGGGGGTGGGAGGCCAACATCCTGAGCCGCCAGGTTGGAGAGCGAGATGGAAAGCGCCAGCACAGCGGCCAGCGAGGCGCAAGAGAATAATACAGTCGAGCGGATAAGAGGGGTCATGGTTTTCTCCCTGGGGGGGCCATCAATTGGCGGGAAGGAAAACATTTCTGTCCGCGACGGTAGTTTGCGGACACGACATCACAGTATCGCAACTCGGGGTCCAGGTGAATTGTACAAAAGGTGGGAAAGCCAGGTAGCAAGTCCGATGGACTCGCGAACGTTAATGCGTAACCATTGACTGCAACAGAACTTATGGCACTCTACTTGTCTTTCTCTTTTTTCGGAATTTCGCGAAAGCATGGTTTTGGCCGGAACACCTGGGAATCCAAGATGCGCCGTGTATTTGACGACACTCCTGTCGAATACGCAGCGCCGGGAAAGCCGGAGACATTTGCCCTTCAAGCTCCCTCTTCAGCCCAGTCGATAGCAGATGTGAGGCGACAGGATGTCGCTCTCTTGTGCAGGCCGAACTCGTGGCCCGCATGACCATCGGCAGGATGCTTTTATGGCCCACCTTCAGCAGGCACTTGGTACGCGAACTGCGCTGCTCGCTGCCAAAAGCAACCGTTTGCTGCCACTGGTCGCAAGTTGTTATCCCTCTGTTATCCTCGCTCTGGCCACCTTCCTGTTCGCGCTCCTTTGTTGCCAGACGGCTCCGCCGGAGTATCAGGCGGAAGCGGTAATTCTGCATGATGCCGGGGACCTGGACGCTCCAACTGGCGACATTGAATCCTGGCTTAAATCCGACGCTGTCCTGCGGGCCACGCTCACGAATGCCCAGTGGCCCCATCTTACGGAAGGGGCAGCACCCGCGGAGCGAACCCGCCAAATCGCCGAGCTGCGCGAGCGGCTGGTCATCACGACTCTCCATCAGCCGGATGAATCCCCTCGACTCGCTATCGCTTGCACGGCTCCACGCGGTTCCGTGGCCCTCAACCTCTCCCAGGAATTGGCACGGCAAGTTGCCGAACATTTTGAGATCCAGCGCCAGGAGATTGGCCGCCGCCAGTCGGAAGAACAACTCGCCCAGGTCCACGAGCAGCTGCGGCTCGCGCGCGATGCGGAAGAGCGACAGCGGGGGGAACTCGAGCGGCTGCGGCACGGGCAATTGGCGATGACGGTTGCCGGTTCGCGCGGCCAGGGGAGCCCACCGACGAGCGGCGAGACCGAAAGGCTCAATCCACGCTGGGTCGAACTCAAGAAGCAACTCGATTCGCTCCAGAACCAGCGGACGGAAATGCTGGAAGTGCTGCAAGAGAGCCATCCGGAGATTAGCGGCCTGGATCTCCGCATCGCCAAGGTCAGTGGCTCGCTCGGCAAGACCCCCCGGCAGCTCGCGGTTCCCATCGAGCCCATTTCGCAAGGCGTCACGTCCGCTGCGCATCGCAAGTCCCTGGTGGAGTGGCGTCGGGAAAATCCAGCGATTGCCCAGCAGCAATTCCAGCAGGAAGCTCTCCCGGCCGAGTCGACTCGTCAGGGGCTCGATCCCTTTCTCAATATGGCCGCCCAGATTGACGAGGCGGACCACCAATTGACCGTCCTCACCAGCCAGCGGAAGGGCCTGGAATGGGACCAGGCGGCGCTGGAGCAATCTCTCGATGAACTCCCCGCCGCGGGAGAGTCCCCTTGGCGGACCGAGCCCGCTCGCCGCATCGCCAAAATCGGCGGCGGCTACACGGCCCAGCAACTGGGATGGGGATCCATCGCTTCGCTGGCAGTCGCCGGAGTTGTCCTGCTCTCCCAGTGGCGAGTCCTGGCCGGCAAAAGGCTCGCCAGCCTGGCCGACGTTCTGATTCATGTCCGCCTGCCACTGACAGGTGCCGTGGAACTCGCCGCCGAACACGACCCGTGGTCCTCCTTCCGGCTCGGCACCACACCCCTGCGATTGGCTACCCGCTGCGGTGAAGCCCTGATTCTGGGCATCGTGTTCACCTGCCTCTCCTCCTCCTGGCTCGACCCCACACTCGCTACCGAGTTCGGCCTCGACCCGCTGGGTGCCTACGCCGAAACCGCCCGCCGGATTTTGTAAACCGGGCATACTCAATGAAAACTGTCTCACCGTTAGGTGAACAAACGGCGGCGATTGAGAAAGTCCCCAAGTCGGAAACATCCCCATTCCACGGTTTCTCGGAAGGACGAATCTTCCGGCATGAAAGCTCACAGGCGGGCCGCCTGTGGCTACGGAAGATTGCACTTTTTACTTTTCCATCGGTTCGTAACCAACGACGCGAAACGGAATAGGTCGTCGCAGAAATCTATCGCGGGTGAGTTTCTCAAAAGTCTCTCCGTCGGGCGCTGATTCAATCACCTTTTGCACTTCCTCTTCGATCCCCTCGGGTATATCGAAGACAATTCTTGTGAATTGCCCGTCTTTGATGACGGCGCTCTCTCGTGGCAAATATGAAGGTGCAACATAGCCTTTACCCACCTGAGCAAAGTCCATGAGCTTGGACAGCCATGGTTGTCCGGTCGACAGAAATTGCCAGACAAAACTACCCTCCTCATCGAGTAATGTCGCCGGAATTGTCCTCGATTTTGTAGCCGCTCTTTGGCTAGCTGTAAGATTGTCGTTGAGCTCCGGCGCGTACGCTCGCACCTGCGAGTACATCCAGTCTGGCACCACGACATCTCCTCGCTCATTCAGGGGAACAATACTGATGAGCAACGTGGCCTCAATTCCCGTATCATCGGGCGGAAAAATTGCCGCGTCGGTCCGACGTTGGTCGCGAAACTCGCGTTCCTCGCCGGGCTTCAGCATGAAATAACTGGAGGCAGGCGAGATCCCTTCGAGATCGATGCCCCGGGAACTCCTGCTTCCTTCCCGATTGAGGGGAAAGTCAGGGTAGCAGTAAATGGGCCAGCGGTTAGGAGAGTTTTCCTTGGCCGTCCAGGGGTGTTCGCGCATCCGCGATCTTGCGACAAACACGTTGAGTCGCGAGGAAATCAGGTACCTTCCTTCTTTGCGAGCGTTTGGCAAGTCGCGGCTGACGCTGAATTTGAGTCCCCCGGCTTGATAGCCAGCATCCAAGTCGAGCGTTACCATTCCCGAACCGCCGTGCAGAAAGACGGGCTCGCTCTGCGTTACTCGCTTGGAATACCTCTCTGGCGCATTTTGAAGCGGTGACGTTACAAAATAATCTCCAGTTTCCAACGGACCGGAATGATAATTTCCCTTGTCATCACAAGTCGTTCGCCTCACGACCGTTCCATCACCCCGCAGAATCGCCACGTTCGCCCCCGCCGGTGGCTTGTCCTTGCTCCCTGCATAGATCACCCCCCTAATCTCCGGCGGCTGCGGAACAGGCGGCGGGGCTTGCTTCGCCGCCGCGAGGGATTTCAGCTCGGAGGAGAGTTTGCCCATCTCGTCCGCGAGTTGCGACTGCGTCCGCCAGTTGCCCAGGACGCTCAGGCCCAGGAGGATGCACAGCACGGCTGCCAGCGAAACGAGGGTCCAGCGCAACATGATGGTCTCTCCGTTTTGAATCCAGTAGCAAGTCTGTTTGATCTTCTCCACGTCGCCGAACTTCTTACGGGCCGCTTCGTGGGCCTCATCCGCAAACATGCCGCGTTTCGTCAATTCCAGTTCCGCTGCCGTCAGGTGATCGGCAATCTCGGCCGCGATTTCGTCGTGGCTTCGGCCGTGGTCACTCGGCGGCAGTGGGAGGGATTCGTCCTTCATGGCAGCCACTCTCTCCTTCTCTCCTTCTTTCTCTATGTAGCGATCACGCCCATGCAAAGCCGTGGGTGTGCCACCCGTTTCTTTCCATCCCCAGAACTCCATTCACCATGCGGCTGAACTCCGTCCACTCCGCCCGCAAAGCGGCCCGCTGCTTCTTGCCCAGCGGCGTCAGGCGGTAGTGCTTTCGCTTCCGTCCCTCCGGCGACACATCCCAATCAGCCGCCAGCCAGCCTTTCCTTTCCAGGCGATGCAGGGCCGGATAGAGCGTCCCCTCCTGAGCCAGCAGCTTCCCCTGGCTGGCCTGGCCGATTGCCTTGGCAATCTCATATCCATACGTCGCCCCACCGGCAATCACTTCCAAGACAATCGGCTCCAGCGAGCCCCGCAGCAGATCCGGATTCGTTGACATAACGGCTACTCTCGCGTTCGATGTTTGCAGCATACCTAGCTTCACAAGGCATAATAGCCTAGTGAGGCAAGGTATGTCAAGCAGACATTCGCAACTTGCGACCGAGAGCGGAGTCACCTCAGCACATATTGCCGGCAGACTTCCACCACGGCGGCTTCGTCCTTGAGGTGGCGGGTGGGGATGCCGTAAGCGAGGAGCGGGCCGGCGGCGCTCGCGAAATCGTCCCCTTCATAGGTGTTGATGACGGCCGTGATGGCGTAGCCCTGGCGGCGGAGTTCGCCCAGGGCAATGGCGGTTTCCATCGTCACCTTGGGAAGGATGACGATCACTGAGGCGTCCCGCGGCATCCGGCTGGTGCTCTCCACGATAAGCTGCGGCAGGGTGAGGCCGTCAGTGAGCTCGACGCGGGCCAGGGTTTCCAGAATCGTCATCAGTTGTTCCGGGCCGCGGCGGGTTTGGACGATCAGGGGCTGCAGGCGGTCGCTCTTTTCCTTCATGCCGGCGGAAGCTTTGGCGGCGGCGCGGGTCCGGACGTCGCCGGTCCAGCCTTCGGTGCGGATGCGGTCGGCTGCGTCCCGCCCGTTGGTGACGAGGCCAATCTGCTGTCCCATCAAGTAGACGGCGTTGGCGATGGACGCGGCGGCGGTGACGGCCAGTTCGCTACGGTGTGGCTCGCCCGATTTGGAATGCGACCCCTTGTGGAAGTCGAGCAGGATCGTGGCCCCGACAACGGTCGAGGGCTCATAGACCTTGCTGTGGAGCTGGCCGGTGCGAGCGGTCGCTTTCCAACTGACGCGATTGAGCGGATCCCCCCGCTCATAGGCCCGCACACCGGCGATGCGGGTGGGGTCCTCGAAGAGCCGGTAGGTCATCCGCACTTCGCCGATGGGCCGTTTGGAAACGACTTCATACCCGGCCAGCGGCATCACCTTGGGCAGGACCATCAGGAACTGCGGCTCGGCGGCGACGCGATATCGCCGATGCAGGCCGAACAGGTCCCCGGTCTCCAGCACCAGCGGGCCGATCTGGTAGTAGCCGCGGCGGTTGCAAGTGAGCTGGTAGAGCATGGTCTTGATGCCGTTGGGCTTCATCATGGTCAGCTCGATGCGGCGGCCGGTGACGGCGAGACTTGGCGGGTCGTACATGATTGCCGCCCTTGGCAGCAGGTCTTCGAGCAAGACCCAGGCGATGGGGAGTTTGCCCGTATTCTCAATCGTTAATTCGACGGAGATTGTTTCTCCAACCTCAGCCGCGAGCTTGTCCACCTGCCGCTTGGCGGAGAGGCTCGCCGCCCAGGAGCGGGTGAGCCAGCGGCTGACGAGCATCACCCCGAGGAGCGCGTACATGGCATACGCCAGCAGGCTCAGTTTGAAGAGGAGCGCGAAGAGGAGAACCAGAATCGCGCCGGCGTACCAGATCATCGGAAACTCAAAGGCGAAGAGTTACGGCCACGGATGAAACACGGATGGACACGGATGAAATACAAGGATGGCTGGCAGGAAAATGGAGGCAGGAAGGCAAGAATTCAAAATTCAAATTATTTCCCATTTTTCTGACTCCATCTTTCTGCCAGCTTTCCCTCTGCGAATCTCCGCGTCCTCTGCGGTTATCAATTCTGTGTTTGAGGTGTTCCCGTCTCGCTGATGGCCGGCACCGCGATCTCCGCCACGATCTCATCCACCACGGAGCCGGGGGTGATTTTGCGGAGGCGGCTTTCGGGCTTCAGGATCATGCGGTGGACCAAGACGGGACCGGCGACCCGCTTCACGTCATCGGGGAGTACGAAGTTGCGTCCGCGGAGGGAGGCCATCGCCTGCGATGTGCGGAACATGGCGATGGAGGCTCGCGGACTGCCGCCGAGATTCACATCCTCGTGGCTGCGGGTGTCGTGGACGATTTGCATGATGTAGCGGCGGACCTTGTCATCAACATAGACCTCGCGGCAGGCTTTCTGGCAAGCGACGAGCTCCTCCGAGCTGACGACCGGCTCGAGCGAGTCGATAGGGTGGGAGTGCTGAAGCATCTCCAGCATCTTCAGCTCGTCCTCCATCGTGGGATAGCCGAGGCTGAACTTCATCAGGAAGCGGTCCAGTTGGGCCTCGGGAAGGGGGAAGGTTCCTTCGTGGTCCACCGGGTTTTGCGTGGCGATAACGAGGAACGGCGGGCCGAGCTTATGCGTGGTGCCATCCACGGTGACGCGGCTTTCGCCCATCGCTTCGAGGAGAGCCGCCTGGGTTCGCGGCGTGGTGCGGTTGATTTCGTCTGCCAGCAGGACATGGGCGAAGACGGGTCCGGGGCGGAATTCAAACTCCGTCGTTTTCTGATTGAAGACCGAAGTGCCCGTGACATCCGTCGGCAGCAGGTCGGGCGTACACTGGATCCGTTTGAAGGTGCAGCCCATGCTGCGAGCGAGAGCCCGGGCGAGCATCGTCTTGGCGACGCCTGGCACGTCTTCCAGCAGTATGTGCCCCTCGCAGAGCCAGGCGACCAGCGACAGGATCAGTTGCGGTCGCTTGCCGACGATGGCCTTCTCGACGTTTGCAATGATCTTCTTCGCCGTCTGATTGATGTCCGCCACGGAGGCCTCTTGTTGTACATCTCGGACTCCTTGTTCCCATGCTCCGCGTGGGAACGAGGAATCACTTGCTCTACTCCGGAATCTCGTAGGTCAGCTTCACCGGCTCGCCGCTGCCGTCGTCGGCGATGTTGAGCGGAACCGTGAAGATGACGGAGCCCGTTTTGCAGACGCCGTCGTCACCTTTTTCGCAGTAGAAATAAGTGATAGAGACGGCGATTTCGTCCTCCCCAGTTCCCTTCACTGGCACGCTGATGTCGAAATCCGTTGCCGGCTTAGCGAGCTTCTTTTTGCCGAAGGCGGCGCGGTCCGCGGGGCCGGCTTCCTTGGCCGAATCGAGCCAGTAGGACATCGGTGCCTCGGCGTTGATTTTCCAACCGGCTGGGACTTTCAGCGAGACATGGAGCTTGACGGCGTTCTTCTCCGGCTTGAGATTGGCGAGTTCAACTTTCACTGGCGCTGCGCCGCGGAAGCTCGGCTTCTTCTCAACCTTAGGTGCCGTAGGCGCCTTCAGACCAGCAATGGCGAGAGTTCCCACTTTGCCGCTGGCGAGGTCGATGGTGCGGATGAGGTGATTGTTGGTGTCCGCGACGTAGAGATTTCCTTTGGCATGAGTCAGCCCAGCCGGCTCGTGAAAGGTTCCGTCCTTGTCACTGAGGCCAGGGCTCTTGCGGCCTTTGCCGGCCAGGGTCTTCACCGCGCCGCTCTTGGGGTCCACTTCGCGGATCTTGTTGTTGTAAGTATCCGCGACGTAGATTTTGCCCTTCGCAAACGTGACTCCAATGCAGTGCTGGAGCTTGGCCTTTTCCTTGGGGCCGTCGATATCCCCAAACTCAAAGAGCCGGCCATAGGGGAGTTCCGCGGTTCCGACGACGGTTGAGACTTCCTTGGTCGAATCGAAAGGGACTGCCCGCACGGAGCTTCCTTCGCTATCGGCCACATAGAGCCACACGCCATCCGAGGCCAGGCCGCTGGGCTGGGCGAAGGAAGCATAACCTTTGGCAAATGGACGCTTGGGAAGCAATTCGCCATCGACGATGTCTTCTCGCCCGTTGCCGGAATAAGGGCCGATTTCCGATTCGTCCAGCGGCATCTTCCAAATCTGATGCGAACCGGCCATGGCGATGTACAGATCCTTGTCATGAATCCAGAGGTCCCACGGGCTGTTAATCGCGGTCTGCAGCGGCTTGCCGACGAACCGCTCGGGGAGATCTCCGCTGAGCTCTCCTTCATCGAGCCCAGGCCAGGAGTGTTTGGCCTGCTGGCCGACCCCGGCAATGGTGGTCACGGTTTTGGCCTTGAGGTCCACCTTACGGAGCAGGTGGTTCTCGGTGTCGGCGACGTAGAGGGTCTCCTTGTCGAGGACGCACCCCTGGGGATGGTCGAACGTGGCCTTGGCGTAGCTGCCGTCATCCCGGCCGATCGCTCCCGAGCCGATGATATCGATGAGCTTGCCGTCGAGGCCGGCAATCACGATGCGGTTATGGTTGCTATCGCTAATGAACAGCCGGCCGCCCGCTTCGTCGGCCAGAATCTTGCCTGGGTAAAGGAGCGGCGACGTGGAGTTGTAAACATGGTCCACGGGGAACGGTTTTTCGTCGAGCAGGTTCTCGCCCCGGTAATACTCGATGGCCTTGTCGATAACGGGCACGAGGTCGGCCGCTTTGAACTCGCCGCTGTGGCCTCCCAGAACTTTTCCTTCAGGGTCAATCAGCACCAGCGTCGGCCAACTGCTGACTCCCAGGTTGTCCCAGATCTTGTGGTCGGCGTCGTTGACGACGAAGTGCTCAATCTCGTGCCGCCGCATGGCGTTCAAGATGTTCTCGGTATCCTTCTCGGTGTCAAACTTGGCGGAATGCACACCGATGACCACCAGCTCGTTGGGATATTGCTTCTCCAGGATCTTGAGCTCGGGCAGAATGTGCATGCAGTTGATGCAGCAATAGGTCCAGAAGTCGAGAATGACTATCTTGCCCTTGAGATCCTGCTTGGTCAGCGGCTTTTTGGAGTTCAGCCAGTCCATACCCTTGGGGAATTCGGGTAAATCGGTACGGTTACGGAAAGGGTTAGCCTTGCGAATCGGCTTCCTTTCTTCCCCTTCGTCTTTCTTGTCCTCTGTGGCAGCCGGCTTTTCTGTCTCGACTTCCTTGACAGCCGATTCTTCCACTTTGAGTTCCTCTTTCGGCTCGGCTTCCGCTTTCTCCTTCGCCTTGGCTTCGTCGGACTTCGGCGCTTTGGCGGGTTCCTTCCCCTTCTCCTCGCTTGCCGCGGTCAATTGCACCGCCACAACAGGCTTGTTTGCCACTTCCGTCTGTTGGAAACAGCCGGAAAATAGGCCCAGACAGGCGGCTCCAGCGAAGAGAATATGATGAGGCAGCGGGCGAGCAAACTTCATGTTGCTGACTCCCTGAGGGCGGATTGGGTCGAAACGACTTTCGCAAGTTATCGTACCCTACTGGAGAGGCAAAGTGAACCACGATTAGGGTTTCCGTATCATTGCCCCCAAGTGGCTAAAGACAGGTGAATTGATTCCTCGCCGAATCCTGTGCGGCATAATGATAGTGCCCACATGCAAAACTCGGCGAAACAATCCAGAGAGTGGGTGGCCTATGAAGACGGTCGAATTCGTCCAAGCTGCCGACGACGACAAGATGTTACGGGTCACAATTCCGGTTGACGAGTCGTCTTGTCGTTACCGAGTCATTGTGCGTTTTGAACCGGAAGGAGTTCGGGCCTCGGAGGATTGGCCAAAAGGCTTCTTTGAACGGACGGCAGGGCAGTGGCATGGAGAACTGGAACGGGCCCCCCAAGGGGACTATCCAGAACGAGAAGAACTTTGAGCACTTATCTGCTCAACACCAACGTGTGGATTGAGTTCCTGCGAGGTCGCAATCCGCGGGTCGCGGGAAAAATCCAAAGTTTTCGTCCGCGAGAGATTGCCATGTCCGCTGTCACCGTCGGAGAGCTGAGTTACGGTGCCTATCGGAGTGCAGATCCTGCCGCAAACCTAGCTTTACTCGACGAACTGCTCGCCACTTTTGTCAGTTTACCCTTTGACGAAGCCGCGGCGGAGTCATTTGGCGAACAGCGGGCAACACTGGCGGCGGCTGGCAAACTTATTGGACCACTGGATTTGCAAATCGCCTCCACAGCCCTGGTCCGAAGTCTGGTTTTGGTGACACACAACACGGCGGAGTTCTCTCGAATTCCGAGTCTTAAGCTCGAAGTCTGGCACTCTTGAGCTTCGGAGTTTTTCCGTTGTACGCTGCTGCTCCCCCTCGGCTATAATGCGGCCATGTTTCCGCCACTCCCCATCTCTGCCTCGTCGCGGCGGCGCTTCCTCGCGCAGGCCGGCGGCGGGATGGGAGCACTGGCACTGGCTACCCTTCTTTCTGACTCTGCTCGTTCTGCCCCAGCCCCTAACCCCCAGCCCCTTACCCCCTCACGCGTGAAACGCGTGATCTGGCTCTTCATGCATGGCGGGCCGAGCCATGTTGATCTCCTAGACCCGAAGCCTGACCTCATCAAACTCGCGGGCAAGCCGTTGCCGGAGAGCTTTGGCCCCGTGATGACGCGGCGGAAGGTCGCTCAGAACCCGCTGCTCGGTCCCATCAAGCCGTTCCAGAAGCGAGGGGAGAGCGGCCTGGAGGTCAGTGATTTTCTGCCGCACCTGGCGGAATGCGCGGACGACCTGTGCGTGATCCGCAGTCTGCACGGCGATAGTGTTAACCATCCGCAATCGGTCTATCAGATGAACACCGGCAGCATTCTGATGGGACGGCCGAGCGTCGGGAGTTGGGTGGCGTATGGCCTCTCCAGCGAGAATCGCGATCTGCCGGCGTTCGTCGTGTTGCCAGATCCCGGCGGAGGAGTGAAAGGAGGCCCGCCAGCCTGGGGAAGCGGCTACCTGCCGGCGACATTCCAAGGCGTGACGATGCGTCCCGGCGATTCCCCTATTCTGCATCTCAAACCACAGCCGGGGATTTCAAAGCAGCAGCAAAGGAACACGCTCGATTTGGTCCAGCAGCTCAACCGCCAGCACCTGGCCAGTCACGATGATGACGACGGCGAATTGGCCGCACGTATCGCATCTTATGAACTCGCCTTCCGGATGCAATCTGCCGCTCCGGAGCTTGTCGATTTGCGCGACGAGAGTGCCGAAACCGAACGGCTCTACGGGATGGACGATAAGGGAACTCGCGAATTCGGCCAGCGTTGTTTGCTCGCCCGACGGATGATCGAGCGGGGCGTACGCTTTGTGCAGGTCTATTCCGGCGACACCAACGGCTGGGACGCCCACAACGACGTCCTCACCAACCACACCCAGCTTTGCCGCCGCACCGACCTCCCCGCCGCCGGCCTGCTCCGGGACCTGAAACGCCGCGGTCTGTGGGACGACACGCTGGTCATCTGGGGGGGCGAATTCGGCCGCATGCCAATGAGCGAGCAAGGGAAAGGCCGCGACCACAACCCCTGGGGCTACAGCGTCTTTCTCGCCGGCGGCGCCGTCCGCGGCGGTTTCGCCCACGGCTCGACCGACTCCGTCGGCCTCCGGGCCGCCGAAAACAAAGTCCCCATCCGCGACTTCCACGCCACGCTGCTGGAACTGCTCGGCCTTGACCATACGTCGCTGTCGTTTTTCCACAACGGTTTGGAAGAGCGGTTGACCGGGCCGGGGGAGGCGAGAGTGGTGAAGGAGGTGATGGTGTGAGGCGAAGCTTTTGGCAACGATTTCACTGGTCGCGAAATGCCGCGGTTATGGGAGTAATCACTTTCTTTTTGATTACCCTCGCCGCATATTTTCTGACACGGCCTGCTCCGATTCTCACCAAATCAGCTCCGAAACCGCCAGCGAAATCACGAATTCAGCAAGCAGTGGATTTCATTCAAGCCGGGAAGTTCGATGATGCCTTTCTCGCTGCCGATCCAGAAGAGGTGCGGCTGGCGTTCCTCCGAGAGATCAAACTAGCCCAGACGAAGAGGAGTCCGAAAGTGCGGCAAATGTACCAAGGCTATTTGGACCATGCTCCTCTTCCACGCCAGTGCTGGCACACAGAACTCAGGGACTGGGACAACATTGTTTCTGACTTGCACACGCTGAACATTATTCCCGACGTTGCCGTTACAGAGCCAGAAGGCAACTCCGAGGCAAAGGTTCTGTTTGACCAAATACTGGCAATTAGTCTTCGCCGTGCCGACTGGCGTCAGCAGCGGGATGACGACATGCCTGAAATCCGCAGCTTAGCCCGCAAGATTCTGCGTATCTATCCGGAAAGCATTTACAGCCCAATGGCGGTGGTCGCTGCCGCACGGCTTGATCCCTGGCATACGGAATCGGTTGAGCCGTACCTTGACGACTTAGGACGCGGAAGCACCAGGACTCGGATGGCGTTGTTGCGACTGGCAGCCGACGAACGCCGGTGGGGCAGTAGTCCCGATGATCGTCAACGGACGATTGCCATGTATCGAGAGATTCTGAAAGGCAGTTCGATCGAAAGCGAAAGAGCCCACGCCCAATATGAAATCGCACGACTCACGTTTGAAGTCAAGTCACCATCGAGAATTGCCGAAGGCAAGAGATTGCTAGAAGACTATTGGCAGAAGTATCCAAAAGCTGCCGATGCGAGCTGGGCGAGATTCTATTTCGTGAAAGAATCTATCGACCAAGGTGATCTCGGCGCATCCCTCACGCTCATTGAACGGTTCCGGCAAGAAGACCCCGATTGGAGCATGGCAGCGACGGCGTACGTCGAGCTGGCTGGAGAGTATCGAACCAAGGGGGATTTCGCCAAGGATTTCGAAATCCTGCGCCGCGCGACGGACAATTATCCTGGAACCTCGGCAGCCTCATGTGCTTGGGCGAAGGTTGCGAATCGCAGTCCCAGTATGCAGATTGACCAGAAAGAATTCGATGCTTTGGAACAGGCAGTCATGCCAGTGACGGCAGTCATCGATCAGCCAGCCATGGACCGAGGAGAAGTCCGCCAGGCTGCCAAGCAGCGCCTCGAGAAGATCTATTTGTCTCGTGGGGAATGGCACAAATGCCTGCAGTTGTGCCTCCGTCCGCGCTACGACGCTCTATGCGGATGCGGTGATTACATCCTCATGAAGTATGAGGAAGAATGCGGATACGTGGATGTCTGCATCCAGAACTTGCCCGACAGCGATCCACTTCGCGAACCGGGAATCACTTTTCTGAAGAGTCACGGAAGACGGCGATTTTTGTCATTGACCAAAGCGATGCAGAATCAAGCCGCAAAGCAGGCAAAGGAGGCTCGCTGACGCCATGTTCCTGCGTGCAATTCTTATGGCAACGGTCCTCAGTTACGTGGCCGCTATGTTTTGTGCCGTGACCTATGCGGTGGAAAAGGCTCCTGGGACTACCGATTATCACGAACCAGCCTTAACAGAAACCGACCGCCAGCACTGGAGCTTCCAGCCGGTAGTGCGGGGAAAATTGCCAGAAGTCGCGGATGCGCAGGGATGGTGCCGGGGGGGGATTGATCGGTTTGTTCTGCTCAAGCTGGCAGTGAAGAAAATGCCCCCGGGCGATGAGGCGAGCCGCGAGACGTTGCTGCGACGACTGTCCTTCGACCTGACCGGCCTGCCGCCGACGCTGGAGGACATTGAAGCGTTCGCAAAGGACGAATCGCCCGATGCGTATGAACGGCTGGTGGATCGACTGCTGGCGTCGCAAGGTTATGGGGAGCGGTGGGGGCAGCACTGGCTTGACCTGGCCCGCTTTGCGGAGACGGATGGGTATGAGCATGATCTGGTGCGGAAAGAGGCTTGGCGATACCGCGATTGGGTTGTCGGAGCGCTGAATGCGGATTTGCCTTATGACGAGTTCGTGCGGCAGCAGGTGGCGGGGGATGAGCAGGGGTCAGGAGTCAGGGGGCAGGAGTCAGAAGATATTGGGTCGCAGCTCGAAGAGTTCAAATCGGAGATATCGGATGGCAATAAGCCGAAGCAGATTCCGCTCAACCGCAAATCCATTCCCACCATGTTCTGCCTCAGCGGGCCGGACATGCCGGATATCAATTCGCAGGAACAGCGGAAGCATGAGCTGCTTAACGAAATGACGGGGACCATCGGCTCGGTTTTCATGGGCCTGCAGATTGGCTGTGCCCAGTGCCATGATCACAAGTACGACCCGCTCAGCCAGGCGGACTTCTACCGCCTGCGGGCGTTCTTCGAGCCGGCGGTGAGCTTGCAGAAGGATGTTTCGGTCATTGCTCTGCACACCGACGACAAGTTCAAAGGCCCCGCTCGGCTCTGGATTCGGGGCGACTGGCAACGGCCGGGGATGGAAGTCCATCCGGCGATGTTGCGAGTCTTGCTCCCTCTCCCCCTGGGATAGGGCCGGGGTGAGGGT
>SXOA01000174.1 GCA_005778405.1 Planctomycetaceae bacterium | reverse complement strand
GTGCCGCTCGCGGAGCGAGCGGACCACAGGAGGTCCGCTTCGACCTCTCGGCCATCACCGCCCCCTGGACATCCAAAACCGAGTCTCTTCTCGAACTCGCCGAGGCCCACCACATCCCTGTCGAGTCCGGCTGCCGGGCGGGGAACTGCGGCACCTGCGCGCTAACGATAGAATCGGGAAAGGTGGCCTATTCCACACCTGCCGGCTCGCCACCCCCCGCCGGCACGTGCCTCCCCTGCATTTGCGTCCCCGACGGCCCGCTCGTACTGCAGGCTTAAGCTCCCTCTCCCTTTGGGAGAGGGCTGGGGTGAGGGTCAGAATCTTGACCTAAACTTTCCGTATTGCTCCGTCGCCTGACGGGCCTTCGTTCGAAGCGAACCCTTGCCTTCAAGACCCATGAACCTTGCCGCCCGCTGGATTGCCGCTCTCGCCACTGCCGCACTGGCCGCTTCCCTCGCCCGCGCGGAGTCGCCGGAGGATCCGCATCGTCTGCCGCTGGACCCCAAGCAGGTGCTCGGCCACGAGGCGTGCGAGAAGTGCCATGCCAGCGAAGTGGCGACCTGGAAAAAGACGCCGCACAGCACGACGTTTCTCACGCTCCATCAATCGAAGGAAGCGGCGGACATCGCTCGGAAGCTCGGCCTCTCGTCCATCAAGCGGGGACAGGTCTGCATTGAATGTCACTACACGCCGCAGGCCAGCGAAGACGCGACCCAGGCCAAAGCCATCTCCGGCGTCTCCTGCGAATCGTGCCACGGGGCCGCCCAGAAATGGGTCAAGCTCCACAACGACTACGGCAGCCCGACCGCGACCAAGGCCCAAGAAAGCGCCGCCCACCAGGCCCAGCGCATCAGCAACAGTATCGCCGCCGGCATGCGGAACCCGCACAACCTGTATCTCGTCGCCCAGAGCTGCTTCCGCTGCCACACGGTGCCCAATGAGAAGCTCGTCAACGTCGGCAAGCACAAAGCGGGGACGGAGAATTTCGAGCTCGTCGCCTGGTCGCAGGGATTGGTGCGGCACAACTTTCTGGAATCGAGCGGCAAAGTGAATCGCTCCCTGTCCGATGAACGGCTGCGTGTGCTGTATGTCGTTGGCCAGATCGCCGATCTTGAGTTCAGCCTCCGGGCCACGGCCGAAGCGACCGAGAAAGCTGCCTACGGAGTCACCAGCGCCCAGCGGACCGACCGCGCCGCCAAACGGCTGATCGAGCTGCAAACCAAGCTGAACAATCCGCTTATCGGCCAGATTCTGGACGCCTATAAAGAAGTCAAGCTCAAGCTGAACAACCGCGAGCAGCTTCTGGCGTGCGCCATTAAGGTCGCTGCTCTGGGCGAGCAATTTGCCGCCGAGACCGACGGCAAAGACCTCGCCTCCGTCCAGCCGCTGCTGCCGGGAGCGGAGAAGTATAAGAAGTAGCCCTTTCGCTTACTTCTGCAGCTCCTTCGCCACCTCCTCCGCCTTCCTCATTACCCGCAAGATATTCCCGCTCATGATCTTGCCGATGTCCTCGGCTTTGTAGCCCCGGTTGAGCAGCTCCTGGGTGATGAGGGGATAGGTGGCGACATCTTCGAGCTGGGCGGGGACTTTGGTGATGCCGTCGTAGTCGCTGCCGATGCCGACGTGGTCGATGCCGGCGACTTTGGCGATGTGGTCGATGTGGTCCACCACGTCGTGGATGTCGCCGGCGGGATAGGGATGGGCCAGCTCATACTTTCGCCGCTCCCGGTCAAAGTCCTTGTTGTCGGGGAACTGCTTCCGCAGCTCCCGGTTCACGTCGAACATCTTGGCCATCAGCTCCGCCGACTTGGGGACGATGAAGCCGGAGAAGAAATTGACCATCACCACGCCGTCGTTTTCCTGGACCAGTTTTAGGATGTCGTCGGGGACGTTCCGCGGATGCTTGGCGATGGCCCGGGCGGAGGAGTGCGAATAAATGATCGGAGCCTGGCTGATGCGGAGCGAGTCCTTCATCGTCTCATCGGAGACGTGCGACAGGTCGATGAGCATGCCGAGCTTGTTCATCTCGCGGACGATCTCCTCGCCGAAGGGAGAGAGCCCCTGGTTCTTGGCCCCGTCGGTGGCGGAATCGGCCCAGGCGAGCGTATCGCTATGCGTGAGGGTCATGTAGCCCGCCCCGAGCTTGTGCAGGCGGCGGAGGTTCTCGATGGAATTTTCGATCGAGTGACCCCCTTCCACGCCGATCAGCGAGGCGATTTTGCCCGCTTTGCGAATCCGTTCGATGTCCGCCACGGTGCGGGCCTGCTCGAACGCTTCCGGATAGCGCTTCAGCATCGTTTGCACGATTTCTATTTGCTCCAGCGTCTGCTGGAGCGCGGTTCCCGCCTTCGCTGTTTCGGACGGGACATAGACGCTCCAGAACTGGGCCCCGACATTGCCGATCTTCAAGCGGGGAATGTCCGTATGCATCGCCGGCTGACTCTTGGCAATGTCCCGCTTATCGAATGACGAATCGGCTTTGGTGCGCAGCTCCCAGGGAAGATCGTTGTGGCCGTCGAAGACGAACGTGGCGGCATGGACCTTTCGTCCCTCTTCCGTCAGGACCACCTTGGGACGTGGCTGCCCTTCGGGAGCCGTTTTGATCGGTTCGTCCGCGAGTATGGTCAGAGGAACTGCTAATAGCAGGAAGGCGAACGGTGAAATCTTCATGGGGCACCGGTGATGGAGCAGGTAATTGCGATTGATGTAGTTGTCGTCTATTTCAGCGTGCTGAGGTACTCCACCAAGTCCCGCAGCTCGCGAAGCGTGAGGACTTTATCAACGGCGGGCATGGCCGATTTGGGTTCGCTCCGCTGCTCGATGTCCGTGGCCTTGAGCTGCAGGGTTTTGTTTTCGGGAGTGACGATGCTCACGAGGCCGTCATTTTCGGATTTGATTATGCCGCCGACCGTGGTGCCATCCGTGAGCAGGAACGAAACCGTGCCATAGCCTGGGGCGATTTTGGTGCTCGGAGTAAGGAGCGATTCCAGCAGATAGGTGCGGAGGTGCTCGCTGCTTTCGGGTTTGACTTGCGGCAGGCCGGGCTGCGTGAGATCGCGGGAGGCGATGTGGGATAAATCCGGCGCAGCTTCACCGCCGCTCATGCCGACCTTGTGGCAGCGGACGCATTGAGCCTGGCGATGGCCGGTGAAAATGGCTTTGCCTCGCTCGGCGTCGCCGCCGCGGAGGGCGACTCGTGCATAAAATCCGGGAGTCCCTTTGGGAATGTCGGTATAATAGTTCGCTAGGGCGGCGAGAATGGCGGCATCCTTCCCTTGCCGTTGCTCGGCGATCTCCACCAGGTCGGCCTGGGCGGAAGGCGTTGGCACCTCCCGCTGGGCCGACGGGTTGGCAGCATTGGCGAGCAGGAACGCGATGAGTGCAGCCGCCTCGGGCGAATCAAGCGTACCCAGAGACTGAATTGCTTGTTGTTCCGCCAAAGGACTTGCCCACAGCGGATGGACTGGCTCCGGCTGGGGCTCGCCTGGCTTGGGCATCTTGCGAGCAGGAGGAAGAATCACGTCGTGCAGGACGGTATAAGCCTGCAAAGGAAACCTCTCGGCAAAAATGCGAATGCAAGCCGCGCGGAATTTGGGGTGACTGACTCTCTTGATTCCAGCAAATAATAGCTCTTCCGCTCGAGGGTGCTTCCTGGTCGCCAGGAGTTCCAGCGCCGCCGCCCGGCTCTCAATTTCCCGTTTTTCATCCTTCACCCAGCCGACAAACATTTCCTCGTCGGCCTTGATGCCATATTTCTCAATCACCTTGGTAACTGCTGTTTGCAGCTCTCCGCTCGTGCTGGCGAGCAGCGCCGGAACATGCGGCTCCAGCCATTTGCGAATCAACACAGAATCACGCTTTGCCAGCGGACGCCAGAAGCCGGTGACCCGATCACGCTGTGGCGGTTCGGACCAGTCAGCGAGGTAACTGATGGCTTCGCGGCGGATGGCAAGAGGCAGTTTGGTGCTTTCGGCGGCTTTCGCCAGGGCGATGACACTGGCTTCGCTGCCAAGGCGAAAGTTGGCGTTGACGATGCGTCGGGCGAGCGGCTCCGGAACGGAAGCACCTGGCAAAGCCAAGGAATCGGCCAACGCTGCCAGCCGCGGCATCTGCTCGTCCATGTGCAGGTCGCTCACCGCTCGGGCGGCTTCCGTGGCGACGATGAGATCGGCGTCCGTGAGGAATCGGGCTACTTCGGGACTGTTCTGGAGCCTGAGCGCTAGAACGATGCCGAGGCGAATAGCGGGACTCTCATCCGAGCTGCGGGCGAGCAAAGCCTTCGGCGTGCAAATCTGGGTGAGTCCGAAAACGCAGGCATGGCGAAGATGCTTGTCCTGGTTGGCGTTCTCTTTCAGCAAGGCAAGAAGAGAATCGGCGGCCCCTTCTGCCTTGACTTGCCCAAGCGCCGTCGTCGCCCAAAACCTAACTCGTGGATGTTCGTCCTTCAGCAGCTTCAGCAGCGGCTCCCCAGCCGCCGCCAGCCGCAAGTCCCCTAGCGTCTTGGCCGCATTGGCTCGAACCTCCGGCTCCTCATCAGCAAGCAAACCAAGAAGCGACTCAACCGTAGCCGGTGACTTTCGGGCAACTTGCCCCAGTCCCCAAATCCCATGCAGCCGCGAGAACAGATGGTCCTTCTGCTCCGTGGCTGCGATGAAGACGCCGATGGCTCTTTTGCCTCGCTCCGCCAATGCGAATTGCGCCCGTTGCCGCACGCGCATGTCGGAGTGCTTGAGCAAAGAGGCCAACTCGTCGTTCTCGCGGTGGCGGAAACCATCTCGAAAGAGCTTTTGCACTTCCTTGGCGGCATCCGTTTTCAAGAGCGACGGGTCCGACAGCGTATAGATCCGCCCCCCGCGGCTGCCGCCGCTCCACTCCAGGCCGACGAAGTCGCTGACGTACATTTTCCCGTCGTAGCCGAATTCGCAGTCGGTCGCCTGAATCGGCTTGAAGACGTCCTGCGTATCGACCAGTTCAAACGCGGCCCCTTTGGGCTTCACGGCGAACGATTCGATTCCGCCGTTGCCCGTGTAATTGCACATGTAGAACCGGCCTCGCATTTTCTCCGGCCAGCCCGCAGCTCCGCAGTAGGCAAAGCCGCTGGGGCCGGCCCCGAGCTTGCCGATGGGTGGAAGGCAGAAGGCCGGACGAACATCGTCGGCGGCCGGTTCGTCTAGGTGCCAAATTTTTTCCGCATGCCACGGCCCCGTTTCATACGGAGCGGGAATCGTCTGATACGCCATGTTCCAGCCGCTATCGCCGCCGGGGACGATCAGAACCAGCCGGGCGTGATCCCCCTTGTCGCAGTTGTTGTCGTCGGCGAAGAGGTTGCCGAACTCGTCGAATGCCAGCTCCTGTGGATTCCGCAGGCCGATGTGCACAACTTCGAGTCCGCTGCCGTCCGGTTCACATCGGAAAACCGCGCCGCGGCGAGGAGTGGCGAGCGTCGTTCCTTCCTTCGTTTTGACATGGAAGCCCCGGTCGCCGACAGAAAAATAAAGCCGCCCATCCGGTCCCCAGACCATGCCATGCAGGTCGTGCCCCAAAAAGCCGGCATTCACGCCAAAGCCGGTGAGGAGTTTTTCCCGCTTCTCCGCCACACCGTCCCCATCTTCGTCCCGCAGCCGCCAAAGGTGGGGAATGTTAGTGAGATACACGTCCCCATCGCGGGCCATCACCCCCGCGGCCAGACCGTCGAGTGTGTCGTTGAGCCCACCGGCAAAGACGGTACTCTTGTCCGCCCGGCCATCGCCGTCCTTATCTTCCAGCAGCCGCACTTGATCGGTGTATTTGCGGAACCAGTCCATCCCACCTTCAAACTTGTCCGCGAATTTTCGATACATCGCCAGCCGATCGTCAAGCGTTTTGATTTGCAGGTCGTCTTCCAGGAAGAACGGGCGGGTTCGGTTTTCCTCCGTCCCCCGGTTGAAGCGAAACTCTTCCGCCACAAACACCCGCCCCCGCTCATCCAGGCCAATCGCCACCGGGCTGTAAAGCTGCGGCTCCGCGGCGAACAGCTCGACCCTCATCCCTGGCGGAACGCGAAATCCGGCAATCTGGGCCTGAGCCGCCTTGGTCCCATCGGGGAGCGGCGTGGTCGTCAGCGGCTCCTCGGCGCTCACAAGAATTGAGGGGATCAGTAACGCCGAGGCCAGCAGGAAAATCAGACGGGTGAGGCGAGGAGTCATAGATTTCGCTCAAGCTAGTTGTTCTTAAACTCAATGGTGCGAAGGCGCAAAGGGGAAGAAAAAAAGAGAAGGAGGGCATCTTTTTCCCGTCTCTCTCCCCTCTCGTTCTCTCTGTCTCTCCTTCTTCTTCGCGTCTTCGCGTCCTTGCACTTTGGCGTCAAACAGTGTCATCGTCGCGGTGAGTGAGTCCCAGCACCCGGGCCGTGTAATCATTGCGGAACACACCCCGCGGGTCGAACTTGTCCGCTAGTCGCCGAAAAGTCTCCAGGTCCGGATAGGTTTCTGAAATCTCCTCATGCCGCAGCGGAAACCATTTTCCCCAGTGTAGCCGACCGCCGTAAAGCGCCAGTGTGCAACGTGCCAGCAGTTCCGCCATCGCGTAAAACGGCTGTCGCGGCTCCACGTAGGTGACGAAGCTGAACGAGTACCAGGGTTCCTGGTCGCTGCTGGCCATGGAAATGAGCGTGTCGTCGGGGAGGATTTTGCGGACGCAGATAACATAATGCTGCGTGAAGGTCCCCTTTTTCTGCAAGAGGTCAGCGAGGAGTCCGTGCTCGGCGAGTTTTTCCCGCAGCCCCGCGGAAACATCCTGCGTGGTCCCTGAAAACAGATCGACAATTTCGCGGACCAGGGTGGCTGCTGATTCCACATGCCGCCGGGGGACGAAGAATTCCAGTTCCAAGTGGCGGAACAACTCATGCCCCATCAGGAGATTCTTGTCGCTCCGATCCGTTACGCGCCAGCCGGTGATGGTGAGCCGCGGAAAGAGCCAGCGATAGAAGAATTGGATCGCGGACCCGCTTCGTAGAATCGCCGCCAGGATGATAACCGCCAGGTGATAGGCAATGTCGAGCCCGAGCCGCCAATAGAGGCGATAGAACGTCGCATGCCAGCTTCTGCTAGAACCGGCGGGGGCCACAGCTCGCCGTTGCACGAAGATCTGCCAGGAATGGGGAATCAGGTAGAACTGTTGCAGCGGTGACTCCTCCTCCATCGCCAGAGCCTCGGCGACGGCGCCGCAGCGGACTACGACTTCGGTGATGTGATAAGGAACAACACACCTCAGCTGCACGGAAACGACAATCCCCAGGCACCCCAGGCTGCATCGGGCCGCCCGCAACTCGTCCCCCGCAACAATCGTCCGGATGCACGCCCGTCCGGTTTGAGGATCATAAGTAGCCACTCGCACCTCCGCCAGGTAATGGGAGATACTGTGCCTCCCCGAGCCATGCGTCCCGGTAGCAGTGGCGCCGGCAATCGTCTGCTCGGCAATCAGCCCAATCGCGGGCAGCGTGACATTCGCCTGCTTGTAGAGAGCTGTAAGAATGTGCTTGATCTGGCACCCGCCACCGATGGTAGCCCAAGTCTCTCCATCGGAATCCTGCACCGTCTCCACTTGCCGCAAGTGCCCCAGGTCGATCAGCACTCCCTTGGTGATGATTCCATCACTCCAGGCGTGCTTGGAACCGACCACTCGAATCGAGCAGCCCCGCTGCTCATCCAGAATCCGCAGCAACTCCCCTTCATCGCGGGGAGCAAAAACATGTCTTGGCGTAAATCGCAAGTTGTGGCCGAAATTGGTTACGGTCTTGCCCATGGGTTCCGGTAGCCATCCGCCAGCATTGGTCGATGTTTAACGCATAGACGCCGAAGCGCAGCGGAGGAGTTAGTTTGGACGGTTTCCCTTGACCTTCGCGAGCAGTTCCGCCGGAATCTTCACGGCTGCCGCCACCCCTTCAATCTGGCTCCAGGTCTTGTCATCCAGTTCAATCCCCTTCGCCGTCCGCTCCGCCCGGTTACGCCGTTCGACGTCGCCGGGCATCAGGATCTCCGCATCGGGCGAAACCTTCTCGGACGACTTTACGAAATCGACGAACTTGCGGGCTTCATTCGCCAACGAGTCCTGCACCTGAAACGCAGCTGGGTCGAGAATGATGGAGAGCATCCCTTGCTCGAGCTGCGTCTTCCCTGGAACGGTGCAGCCGCTGCCGGTGAGTGCGCCGGCGAGGATTTCGGTGACGATTCCCAGGCCATATCCCTTGTAGCCGCCGAACGGGAGAATCGCGCCGGGCGGATTGCCATAGAAGACAGCAGGATCGCACGTCGGCTGTCCCTTGGAGTCGATGATGCACCCTTCGGGGACCGGCACTCCCTTGTTGAAGGCGACCTTGAGCTTGCCTTCGGCGACCGACGAAGTGGAGATGTCGTAGATAATCGACTCTCCACCAGCGACGGGGATGCCAACCGAAACAGGATTCGCCGACAGCCGCCGGTTGATGCCGCCGACCGGTGCGACGAGCATTCCCAGGCCGCTGGTGTTGACGAAGTGGAGCGAAATCAGGCCGGCCTTCACCGTCATTTCCGCCCAATGTCCGACCCGCCCGACATGGCCCGTATTCCGCAGGGCAATCACCGCCACGCCTCTGTTCTTTGCTTTGGCGATCCCCAACTCCATCGACTCCTTCGCAATCGGCTGGCCGAAACCCATGCCGCCGTCAATGACCGCGATGGCATCGTTCTCAAACACGATTCTCGCATGTTGATTGGCCCGCACTTTCCCTTCCCGCAACCACTGCACGTAGATCGGCGTACGAATCACTCCGTGCGAATCGTGACCGGTCAGGTTCGCCTGCACCAGATGGTCGCTGATGATTTCGGCTTCATCCTGTTCGCATCCCGCGGCGGTGAAGATTTGGGTGACGAGTTCCAGGAGGGGCTGGGGATGATAACGCATTGGATTTCAATTTTGATGTTTGGGGAGCGATTGGTTGGATTTGCCTATCTTGGCGTTGGCGAAACGAACCGGCAAGCACCGCCCCGAGCCCAGAAAATCCAGTTACAATGGACCTCCCACCTGAAACTTTCCTCCATGAGCCGCAACCCACTTCTTAATCCACAGGTATCGCTATGAAGCCCCTTTTGGCCGCGCTGGCTGCTGTCGTTTTGTCCCTTGCCATCGCCGCTTCGGCCTCGGCACAGACTCTCGAATTCAAGCAGGGGGACCACATCTGCATCATCGGCAACGCTTTGGCCGATCGGATGCAGCACCACGGCTGGCTGGAGACGCTGCTGATGAGCCGGTTTGCGGACAAGGATTTGGTGTTTCGCAACCTGGGGGTTTCTGGCGACGAAATCACGTTTCGCCACCGGTCCGAGAGTTTTGGCAGTCCCGAAGAGTGGCTGACTCGCTGCAAGGCGGATGTGGTTTTCGCCATGTTTGGCTTCAACGAGTCGTTTGCGGGAGAGGCGGGGCTGGCAAAATTCAAGGCGGATCTGGACAAGCTCATTCGCGAGACGCAGGCCACGAATTACAGCGGCAAAGGGCCGACGCGGATCGTCATTTTTTCGCCGCTCGCTGTCGAGAAACTGAACGATCCGAACCTTCCGGATGTTGCTAAGACCAACGCCAATCTAAAGCTCTACGCAACCGCGATGGGAGAAGTCGCCAAGACGAACAAAGTGCCGTTTGTCGATCTTTTCGCCATTTCCACCGAGCGGTTTAGCGGCTCGTCCAAGCCCTACACTTTCAACGGCATGCATCTGACCGAATATGGGGATCAGATGCTCGGGACGGCCATCGAGCGGGCTTTGACGCCGGATGGACCGCTGATCAAACGAGACGCCAAGGTTTTGGAGAAAATTCGCGTGGCCGTCCTGGAAAAGAACAAGCAGTGGCATGCCCGCTACCGGACGGTCGACGGTTACAACGTCTACGGCGGCCGCTCGCGGGAAAGTTATCAATCCGGCCCAGGAGGCCCAAAGGTTACGAACTTTACGATCATGCAGGAAGAGATGAAGCAGCGGGACGTGCTGACCGAGAACCGCGACAAGCACATCTGGTCCATCGCCAAGGGGAGTGAGAAGCCGATCGACGATTCCAACCTGCCGCTCATCAGCGAGTTGCTCTCCAATCGTCAGAATCTGCCGCCATATCTGAGCGGGGAAGAAGGCATCAAGCACATGACCGTCGCCAAGGGGTGCAAGGTCAACCTATTCGCCAGCGAAGAGCAGTTCCCCGAGCTGGTCAGCCCGGTGCAAATGGCCTGGGATACCAAGGGGCGGCTGTGGGTCGCGGCCTGGAAGAGCTATCCCGAGCGGACGCCGACCAGCACGGTCGGCGACGCCATCCTGATTTTCGAAGACACCGACGGAGACGGCCGAGCGGACAAGTGCAAGCATTTTATTGACGATCTGAACTGCCCCACCGGCTTTACGTTCTTCAAGGACGGCGTGCTGCTGATGCAGGCCCCCGATCTGTGGTTCGTTCGGGACACCGACGGCGACGACAAGGCCGACACAAAAGAGCGGGTGTTGATGGGAATCGACTCCGCCGATAGTCACCACACAACCAACGCCATGGTGCTTGATCCTGGCGGGGCGACGTATCTATCTGACGGCGTCTTTCACCGGACGCAGGTGGAAACGCGGCAGGGGGTCGTCCGCAGCAACGACGGCTGCATCTTCCGCTTTGAGCCGCTGTCCGGCAAATTCGAGCAGTATGTCAGCTATGGCTTTGCGAATCCGCACGGCCGGGTCTTCGACCGCTGGGGGAACGACATCATCACCGACGCGACAGGGAACGAGAATTTCTTCGGCCCCGCCTTCAGCGGCCATCTGCCGTATCCGCAGAAACACTCGGGCATGCCACAGTTCTGGGCCCGCCCCAACCGCCCCTGCCCCGGCACCGGCATGATCAGCAGCCGGCACTTTCCCGACGACTGGCAGGGGAACTTCCTCAATTGCAACGTGATCGGCTTTCAGGGCATTTGGCGCGTGAAAGTGATGGAAGAAGGGAGCGGCCTGAAAGGGGAGACCATGGAAGACCTGGTGAAGTCCGATGACCCGAACTTTCGCCCGTCTGCCGTTGGTTGCGCGCCGGACGGTTCGATTTACTTTCTCGACTGGAGCAAGCAGCTCATTGGCCATTTGCAGCACCACATTCGCGACCCCAACCGGGACAAGCAGCACGGCCGCGTCTATCGCCTCACTTACGAAGGCCGGCCACTACTGACGCCGCCGAAGGTCTTTGGCGAATCCGTCGAAGGGCTGCTGGCGTTGCTCGCGTCGCCGGAAGATGACGTCCGCACGCGGGCCAAGGTCGAACTTGGCAAGCATGACGCTGCCAAAGTCATCGTCGCCGTCAACAAATGGGCGGCTGGCTTGGATAGAAAAGATGCCAACTATGAGCACCATCTGAGCGAGGCCCTGTGGGTCCATCAGTGGCACAACGTCGTCGATCTCACGCTGCTAAGCGAGAGACTGCAATCGCCCGATCATCGGTCACGTGCCGCGGCAACGCGAGTCCTTTGCTACTGGCGGGATCGGGTGCCGAATGTCCTCGACTTGCTGCGGAAGATGGCTGCCGACCAGCATCCCCGCGTGAGACTCGAAGCAGTACGGGCGGCGAGCTTTTTCACCGTCCCCGAAGCGGCCGAAGTGCCGATCATTGCGGCGGAATTTCCTGGCGATGTCTATCTCGACTACATCCAAAAGGAAACGATGCGGGCGCTCCAGCCCTTTGTGGACCAGGCAAATGCGTCCGGCCAAAAGATTGCCTTCACCACCGATGCTGGCGCGAGATACTTCCTCCGGGGCATGAGCACCGAGGACCTGCTCAAGGAGCCGCGGACGCGCATCGTCTTTGTGGAGTTGCTCTATCGACCCGGCTTGCGGGACGAACAGAGGCGGGAAGCGGTGACCGGCCTGGCGGCCATGGATAAGAAACCGGAACTGCGGGTGGTGATGGATGCGATTCAGGCTCTCGATGGGAAACAATCGATGACGGATGCCTCGGTCGTCTTTGATCTTGTCCGGCAGCTTACCGGCCGGAGTGCCGCGGAGCTCACCACCGCGCGGGCGGAGCTGGAAAAGCTGGCGACATCCGCCAAGCAGCCCATTTTGCGGCAAATCGGCTTTGTGTCGCTGATGAACGTGGATGGAAACGGGGACAAGGCGTGGACGCTTGCTCAATCGAGCGCGAGAAGCCTGCAAGACTTCGTTTCCGCCACGCCCCTCGTCTCCGACCTCGGCCTGCGGGCCAGCCTCTATCCGCAGATTGAGCCGCTGCTCGCTGGCTTGCCGGAAGGACTCGCGACTGGAAATAAAGGAAAGGGCACCAGCGGACGCTATGTCCGCGTCGAGCTTGTGGGGAACCAGACGCTGACGCTCGCGGAGGTGGAAGTCTTTAGCGACGGTCGAAATGTGGCTCGTGGCCGGAAGGCATCGCAGAAGAACACGTCCCACGGCGGCGAGGCGTCTCGCGGGGTCGATGGAAACACCAACGACTCCTACGGAGGTGGTGGACAGACGCACTCGCAGGAAAACACACCCAACCCCTGGTGGGAAGTCGACCTGGGAGAAGAGACCCCCATCGACTCCATCGTGATCTTTAACCGTGCCGACGGCGGACTCGGCCAGCGGCTCAACAACTTCACCCTCAAAGTGCTCGATAGCAGCCGCAGCGAAGTGTTCAAGCAAGAACGCATTCCGGCCCCCAAGCCGCGGTCGCAGTTTGCTTTGGAAGGTGGCGGCGCGGAGTCGCTCGTCCGCCGGGCGGCCATGAATGCCTTGGTCAGCGTTCGGGGTCAGGAGGCCAAGACCTTCAAGTCGTTGGCGAAGTTCGTAAGCGATGACATTGATCGACTGGCCGCGATTCGCGCCATCCAGCGGATTCCCCAGTCGGCATGGGATAAGGAGCAAGCCGCGTCTTTGCTCGCCGTGGTGGTCGGTCATGTAAAAAGGATTCCGGTAGCGGATCGAACTTCATCGGCGGCGCTCGACGCGCTGGAATTCGCCGATGCTCTCACCACATTGCTTTCGGCCGATGCCGCGAAGCAGTCCCGCGGCGAGCTGGCGGAACTGGGCGTGCGAGTAGTCCGTATCGGCACGCTGCCTGAGAAGATGGCTTATGACAAAGAGATCATCGCCGTCAAAGCTGGCAAAGCGGTGGAAATCGTCTTCGACAATATCGACCTGATGCCGCACAACCTGGTCATCACCCAGCCGGGGGCGATGGAAGAAATCGGCCTGGCTGCGGAAGCCTCGGCTTTGCAGCCAGGCGCGGCAGCCCGGCAGTATGTGCCGCAATCGGGAAAAATCCTCCTCTCAAGTCGGCTGCTCCAACCGCGAGAGACGCAAAAGCTGAGCTTCGTTGCGCCGACGGAGCCAGGCGTTTATCCCTATGTCTGCACGTATCCCGGTCACTGGCGACGGATGTACGGGGCGCTGTATGTCGTGGAAGACCTCGACGCCTATCTCGCCGGGCCGGAGGCCTATCTCAGCACGCATCCCCTGCCGATTAAGGACGCGCTTCTCAAAGACAACCGCCCGCGAACCGAGTGGAAGTTGGTTGATCTCGCTCCGGCTGTCGAGAGCGTCAAGAATGGCCGCTCCTATGCCGCCGGCAAGCAGATGTTTACGGTCGGAACCTGCATCGCTTGTCACAAGCTGGATGGCGTCGGCAATGATTTTGGGCCGGATCTCGCCAAGCTGGATGTGAAGCTCAAAGCGGCCGATATTCTCAAGGACATCCTGGAGCCTTCCGCCAAGATCAATGAGAAGTATCAAACGACGGTGATCCTGACCGAAGGAGGACAAACCGTGACCGGCGTCGTCCTCTCCGAAAGCGGCACCGAAGTGAAGCTCATCGAGAATCCGCTTGTCAAAGCGGAGCCAATCATCATCAAGAAGGAAGAAATCCAAAGCCGCAAGCTGTCGCCGGTTTCGGTGATGCCCAAGGGAATGCTGGATAAGCTCTCGAAGGAGGAAATTCTCGACCTCGTGGCATATCTTGCCGCTCGCGGCGATAAGAAGAGCCCGCTGTTTGGCAAGTCGGACGGGCACGACCATCACGGAGACCACTAGCGTAAACTCGCCCACCTATGCCCCACGACGTTTCCGTTTCTAGCCTGGTCCCGCCCAAGTTCCCGGATCGCTGTGTACTCTGCGGCGCAGACGAACCGGGAAAGCAGGTTCGTTTTACGGCCGGGGCCAGATATGGGGCCTTCTTTTTCATTGCTTGGTTTGGCAAAGGGAAGGGGAGCATTCAGGCTCCGGCCTGCGGGAGCTGCGCGGTCGGTGCCATGAGCCGGGCGCTGTTTCGCTTTACCCTGTCGGCTGGGGCGGCGGCCATTGCGGGGTGGTTCTTGTTCGCCGCGATGAAGGGGGGAGGCCGCGGGTTGTTCAAACTGAAAGCCATTGGCGTCTTTGTGGCGGCGGTTGTGCCGGCTGTCGTTTGGGACTGGATCTTTCCGGCCAGGTTTTCGGTCACATTCAATGACGAGAATCACCAAGCCGTTTGCCACTTTTTCGACCCCGGCTATGCAGCCCAGTTCGATGCGCTCAACCAGTTCGGCGCCGAGGACGTACCGGAGCAGCCGGCAGCGACGCCGTCGAATCAGCCAGCCGCGCCGCGGTTTCCTGCGCCAGCGTCGGGTTCTCGCGTCGCCGAACCTTTTGAGGACAAGACGAACCCCTTCCGGAACCTGGAAGACCCTCGCTTTAGAAAGTAACCCCGATGCTGGATGGGAGGGGGTTGCGGCTTGGATGTCGATTCGGCGGTTTGTACAATGCCGGAAAGGGTCTCCGACCGCCCGATTCGTTTCACGAGTATCGTTTCCATGAGTGAGCCGAGCAAGCCATCTCCCGGCAATTCCAGTGGGGGCCAAAAGCCACCAGTAGCCAAGGCGAGTTGGGCTGGCGCGCCCAAGGCCAAGCCTCCCGTTGTGGCGGCTCCGGCGGACGCACAGCCGGCCCCAGCTCCCATTCCGATGCCTGGTCCTGTGTTTTTACAGCCGGCTGCGGTCAATTCCGGCAGCTTCGCTGTTAAGCCCGCTCCACCTGTTCCAACGCCGCGTAACACCAAGGGGATTGGGCTGATCATCGGCCTGGTGGTGGGGCTTCCGCTGATTATGTTGCTGGCGTGCGGAGTTGGGGGATACCTCATCGTCAATCGGGCGTCGAAATCGGTGGCCAACGCCGCGAAAAATGTCAAGAACCAAAACGGCAAATTGCGAGTCGATCCCAGCGACCCTTTTGCCGCACTCAACAATCCTGATATTCAAGATCAGCTTAAGCAGGAGATGACTAAGGCCTTTGACAAGCTCGATGAGGATCTGAAAAAACAGCAAGCCGCGGATGCAGCCAAACAAAAGGGGCGCAACACCCGGGCCCCCGGCAACGGCAACAACAACAGCAGCGGGCCTAGGGCCGGTTTCACCGGCCCCGTTACCATTCCCGCAAACCCTGCTTTTCCCCGCCCCGGCGAGGAATTGGACGATGTTCCCACCAACCTGAAACGGCTGCAAACGGGCAACGACGACGCGAAGCGGCGGGCCGCGGAGTGGTTCGGCCGGGTACCGCTGGAAACGGACAAGCAGGAGGAGGTTTCCAAGGCACTTAACAACATGCATACCGAATCACTCCGCAAGCATGCGCTCGGTGCCCTAAAGGTTTGGGGGACGAAGGAAAACGTTCCAATCATCGCCAAGATCATGCAGCAGGAGGCGTTCGTCAAAATCGATTGCATGGACATGCTGGAGAAATTCAAGGACGAGCGAGCCATCGAGCCGCTGATTTCCACGCTCAACGAGGCCTTCCGCGAAGGGGAGCGGGCCGAGGAAATCCTCGGCGACTGGTGGCCGCAGGCTGAACAACCGCTCGTCAAGCATCTGCACGACAAGGAAGGCCGCATTCGCGAGCGAACCCACCGGATTCTGGAATTGCGGAAGACGGACCAAGGGCTGCTCATCGCGCAGACGCTCGAGGATATCAAGTCGGCCAATCGGGACGTGCGCAAAAGTGCCGTCGAATGGCTGGCGAAGCTCGAAGTGAAGGCCGACCTCCAACCGCAAGTTGCCGCCGCCGCCCAGCCGCTGCTGACCGATTCCAACAACGACATCCGCCGCCATGCCGCAGTCATGTTCGGCAAATATGCTCAAAAGGAACAAGCGGACGAGCTGCTCAAGCTGGTCGACGAAAACGACCGCGAGCGATGGATGGCCGGGCTGACCGGACTTGTCCGGCTGGGTGACGAACGGGTCGCCGAGAAAGTCGGCCGCCGCAAGGAAATCCGCGGAGACGCCTTTCGCCTGTTTCGCGAGACTGGAGCCCCGGCTCAGGACATCGTCTCCAAGACATTCCCGCATATCGAAGTCAAGGATTGGGGAGCCGGCAAGGATCTGTGCGAAATCCTGGGGGACATCGGCACGAGCAAATCGGTCGGTGTGCTGCAACTCGTGAAGAAAAGAGCGACCGCGGCGAAAACTCCCTTCGTTGGCGACGCCGCTGACAAGGCCATTGAAAGCATCCGGCGGCGGAACGCGGGCTAAGCGGACCATCTTCGGCAATCATTCGCCAATCCAACAAAAAAGGCCCGGTCCAACGTGTGGACCGGGCCCCAGGTAGCTCGTAAAGATCAGGTGATCCCGACGAGGTTTGTTTGGTGGCTTGCCGCTTGGGCAACCCGCCGGCGACCTAAGTGGCGCCACCTCGGCTGGTACAGACATACTTCAAACTCACTAGACCACCTCCTTCCCACTAAGATTTATCCCGGTTCAGCCATATGCCGTAGAGCGGCCTACTACGGGCCCCTAGTAAATCGTGCTGCGTAGCACGAACCGATGTCGACAACCTAATAATTCTCGAAACCGCGGCAAAAATCAAGAGGTAATTTCTGAAAGACGGGGGATGGGGTCTCGGGGTTCGGGGCTGGGGTAGGAAAATCAATACCCGCCCGGAAACAGCGAATACCCGTTATACTTGGTCCACCCCCAAGTCCTGAGCCTCACGTCCCGAGCCTCCAATCCCGAGCCCCGCCCGCGTGTCTTCCTCCGCCATCGCCGTCTCCGACCTCCGCAAGACTTATTCCGAGGGAGTGTTCTTCCGCAAACGGCAGGAAGCGCTGAAGGGGATTTCGTTTGAAGTGAAGCGGGGAGAGATCTTCGGCCTCCTTGGCGGAAATGGCGCGGGAAAGACGACGTTCATCAAGATTCTGCTGGGGATCATCCGCCGCTCCGCCGGCGACGCCCAAGTGCTCGATTTTCCCGCCGGCGACAGCAGGGCCCGGCAAAAGATTGGTTACCTGCCGGAGAATCTCCGTGTGCCCCGGCACCTGACCGGGTATACCGCACTCGAATATTATGGCCACCTCAGTGGCGTTTCGACCCGGGTTATCAAGGAACGCCGCGGCCCGCTCCTGGAAAAAGTCGGCATCGCGGCCCGGGCCAAAGACCCCGTCCGCACCTATTCCAAAGGAATGCTGCAACGACTCGGCCTGGCCCAAGCCATGCTGCACGACCCCGACCTTTTCATTTTCGACGAGCCGACCGACGGCCTCGATCCGCTCGCCCGCAGCCAGGTCCGCGGCTTTCTGACCGACCTCAAGCGTGAAGGAAAAACCATTTTCCTCAACAGCCATATCCTGCAGGAAGTGCAGCTTGTCTGCGACCGAGTGGCAATTCTCGACAAGGGGATTCTCAAGCGAGTCGGCTCCGTGCAGGAGCTCACCGCCACGCATCAGGCGGCTCCGGCGACGAATGGCAACCCCGCCAAACTGGCGGACATTCAACTGCATCTTTCCGGCACGGGTTCGGCCATCCGCGAAGCCCTCGGCGGCTGGGAAACGACCAAGTGGCAGAGCCTCTCCGAAGTGGAGCACCAGGTGGATATCCGCAGCGCCGATCAGGAATACGTCGATCAACTCATCGACCGCCTCCGTATGGCCCGCATCAGCATCCTCGGCATCAGCCGCCACCAGGCGACGCTGGAAGACGCGTACCTGGGAATCGTCGCGGAAGTGGTGGAGTAAACATGCGACCCTACCTTGCGATCATCAAAGATTCGTTTCGGGAAGCGACCGCATCGCGCGTGTTGTGGGTCCTGCTCGGCGTAATCACCATTATCCTGCTCCTGATCGCTCCTTTGGGAGTGCGGGCCAAGCTCACGACAGGCTTCTCGGGCGGGGATATTCGCGATCCGCAACAGTTCGTGGCCAAACTACGGGCTCAGGCGGTACTTCCCATCGATTCGCCGGCCAAACGGATCTGGTCGCAGTGGGATGAGGAGCGGCAAAAGACCCTCATCAAGTTCCAGCAGTTCAGACCTGAGGATGCCCAGAATGATCGGCGGCGCGGGAATGGAGGGGGAGGCGGCAATGGTTTTGGCGAGTACCTACAAGGAATGGCCTCGCTTTATGCCGGTCTAAAGGAACTGGTCCAGCAAGACGATTTTTATCGCCCGGGAATCTGGCGGGAAGAGTCGCTTCCCAAAGAGGCCCGCGATTACATCGCCCGCCGCGACAAGCTGAGCATTGATGAGCGGGCCCGTCTCAATCGCATTCTGATCGAAGGGGCAATTCCCGGCGAGTTCAACCCCCGCGAGAAGGAATCCATCGCGGTCGGGTATTTGTGGATGGAAACCAGCGAAAGTCTCCCTTTCACCAAAACGCAGACCGACTCCTTCATCAAGTCGGTTGTGGTGCCGACGCTGATGAAGTTTCTGGTGGGTATTGTCGGAATCTTCGTCGCGATCCTGGTGACATCGCCCGTGATTCCCCAGATGTTTGAGCCGGGCTCCATCAACCTCTTGCTCAGCAAGCCGGTGCAAAGGTCGGCGGTATACCTGTCGAAATTCGTCGGTGGGTGCGCTTTCACGCTGCTTAATGTGGGATACCTCTGCGTGGGATTGTGGCTGATTGCCGGGCTGCGGTACGGCATTTGGAACCGCGGCATTCTGTTGTGCATTCCGATCTTTCTGTTTCTGTTCAGCATTTATTATTCGATTTCCGCGCTGACAGGCATCATCTGGAAGAGCGCCGTGGTTTCCGTCGTGCTGAGCATCACGCTGTGGCTGCTTTGTTTTATCGTCGGCGTGATTAAAGTTGGCGTGATGGAGCCGTTCGTCGTGCAGACTCAGCGGCTGGTGCGCGTGGTCGAGGCCGATGGCACGCTGATTGGCATCACCGAGCAGGGAGTCATGCAGCGCTGGAAATCGGAAACCAGCGAATGGGAGCGAATCCATGTTCGTAACGATCGTGGCGGGCTGCCGGTCACCATTGGACCCATCTATCATTCGCAGACGGATCAGCTTTTACTGGGTGAAGGGTGGCGGGCTCCCTTTGGTCTGGGTGGTCGCCAGGTCACATTTCAGGTTGCCCGTGGCGGCGAAGGTTGGCTGTTCAAAGAAGCCCAACCGCTTCCCGACGAGACGGCCGCGATTCTGGTCGATCACGAAGGGTCTGTGCTGGCCGTCGCGAAGGGTGGAGTTTTTCGTCTTCAAGGGAAGCCCTCGCCCGCGGAAAACCAAATGAAGTTTCTGGGGATGCCGCTTCCCTTTGCAAGTCGCGCTCCGTTTGTCCGGGTCATGTCCGACGACAAGCTAAATTTTCCCGAGCCCCTTTCGGCGGCACTGAATCCTATCACCGGGGATATCGCCGTTTATAGTCGCGGAACGGCGTACTTGCTCAGCAAAGACAAAAAGGGGAATTATTCCCAGAGTGGTACTTACAAGTTTTCCGGCGACGAGAATCAAGCGGCCTTGATCGCGATTGGCGGCAACAACGTCGTCGTTTCCCGAGAGGACGGCAAGGCTGTGCTGCTGTCGCCAAAAGACCTGACGCTCGTCGCTGAAAAGCCGCTTGAGCCGCACAGCCAGCCGCGGACCATCGCCAGTTCTCCGGATGGCAAGCAAGTCGGCATTCTGTTTCACAACCAACGGTTGTGGATGATTGATACCCTGTCCGGCGATTGCCGCCTGGCCAGCGTTCGCGGCCAGGGAGACATCTCCGGCTTTACCTTCCAGGGGGAACGGCTGCTCGTGGCCGACCGAATCAACCGTGTTTCGGATTACCAAATCGCGGATCTCAAGTTGCAGACGGTATACTCCCCTGCCATGACAACTTCGCAAAGTGTTTACTACTATTTGGTTTCCCCGATTTACACGGTTTTTCCCAAGCCGGGAGAGCTTGATAATACGGTCCAGTTTTTGATCACCGAAAAGGAGACCACGGATTTAGGGCTTTTCCGAGGAGACTTGTCCCAGGCCCGCGGGAACCTGAATCCCTGGCAGCCGGTCTGGAGCAGTGCTATTTTTGTGACTGTGATGCTGGCGCTGGCCTGTGTTTACATCGAGCGACATCAGTTTTGAAAACGGATTTTGAAGCGTTTTTACCACGGAGCTACTTATGTCTCGCTATCATTTTGTGATCATCCCCGGCTTGGTGTTGATTGGGCTATCGCTCTTCGGCTGTGGCGGACCAAACAAGCCTGCCAAAAACGGCGGTGGCAAGGCCGAGGAGCATGCCCATGACCATGCTCATGCGGAATCCGGGCCGCACGGCGGGCACCTGGTGGAATTGGCGGAACCGGGGCAAGCCATCAAGGAGGAGTACCACGTGGAGTGGGACCACGAGGAAAACGGGGCGATCACCGTTTGGATTCTCGACGGCGCGGCCAAGAAAACGGTGCCTATCAGTGCCGACAGCGTCTTCATTGACATCACGGCCGGTGACAAGACGCAGGGGTATGAACTGGCCGCCGTGGACCGCACCACCGGCGAAAAGGCCAGCGCCTTCAAGTTCGAATTGACCAGTAAGGAACTGCTGGGAAAACTCGAAACCGTGGGCAAGACGGTCACCGCAAAAATCCGCGTCGATGTGAACGGCAAAGCCTATGAAGGGAAGTTCGAAGAGCATGACGAGCACGGACACGCCGGCCACAAGCATTAGGAAATAGCAGGCCACGGATGAAACACGGATTGAACACGGAAAGTAAATGGCTGTCCCTTTCCATTGCTGCGCCTTAACCAATCCGTGCCCATCCGCGTTCAATCCGTGGCCAAAAAATCTGGCCGCCGGCCCTACGGGATATTCACCGGCTGACCATCTTGCCGGTCGCTGATTAGCCGCAGCGTTTGCAAAGGTGTCGTCTTGGGGAGCGCTCGGACCGAGCCGTCCCCGAACAGCACGTTGACCATTGTCGGATCGGGGCCATTGAACGGCTTGGAGGGATCCCACGTCACGGGCTGGGCCCAGCTTTCCAGTGTGTTTCCGCTGCCGACTTCCACGGCCATGATGGTGTTGCTGGTGCCGTCGAGAATATTGGCAAACGTGTTCTTTCCCGTTTCCGAGAGTATGGCGTTGGGTCCGCCGACCAACATGTAGTCGGAGTGCCCCATGCGGTTGTCGGTCGAGGCGGGGTTCGTGAAGGCCGGAATCATTTGACGAGACGCATTGCGATTGACCGGATCGTCCCAAGCTTTGGACTGGTCAAACTGCTGATAAATGTTCTGTTGCTCCATGAACGGCAACAGCAGCACCAGTCCGCTGTAGAGCGGTTTGCCGTTGGCATCCTTCACCACGGCCGGGGGAAATTCCTGGTAGGTGTCGTGATAGTTATGGATGGCAATGCCGAGCTGCCTGAGATTGTTTTGCGAATTTGCTCGCTGGGCCGACATACGGACGCGGCTGACACCCGGAATGGCGATGAGCGCGACAACTCCGCCGCACACCAACAGCCCGCCGAGCAGTACGACGCCGATCACAATCATCGCCGTCCCCGCTCCGCCGCCAGCGGCACCAGCGACGGGATAGGCCGGTGCGGCGGAAAACGGCACCGTCACATTCTTGCCGCAGCCGGCGCAGGGGCCGGATTGCCCGGCATACTGGTCGGCCACCGTGGTCTGCTTGCCGCACTGCGGACAGGAAAACTGAATGGGCATGGTGAGATCCTCAAAGTGATTTACAAGTATTCGTCTGCCATAGCTGAGTCTTGGCACCCCGCTCCTAGAATTCCCCAACGACCTGTCCATCGTTCCGCTCCACCAGTCGGCGAAGTGTTTGCGGATCAATATCGCGGCGAATCGTCCGCACACTCCCATCGGCGAAGCCGACAATCACCACCTGGGGATGGTTGCCGTCGAGTGGCTTCGTCACATCCCAGGTGTTCGGCGCGGCCCAACTGGTGCTTCCTTTGACCTCCATGACGAGGATGGTGTTGGAGGTGCCGTCGACGATGTCCATCAGGGTTCGCCGATTCCCAGGCGCATCTTCGAGAGCGCTGTTGGGGCCGCTGATGAGCAGATAGTCGGTGTGCCCATCCGCGATGCGAGGGTTGGAGGGGTCCATGAAGAGGGGCATGCTGACGCTGGAGAGCGAGAGGTTTTCCGGTGAGTCCCAGGCTCTGTCCTTGTCGAACCGATCGTACAGCGCCTTCTGTTCCAGGTACGGCAGCAGGCAGACCATGCCGCTGTAAAGCGGCTTGCCATTGGCGTCCTTGACGACGGCCGGGGGAAGCGCGCGGTGTGCGTCGTGATACATGTGCATCGCCAGCACGATCTGTTTCAGGTTGTTGGTGGACTGCACCCGCCTGGCAGCTTCGCGGGACATTTGCACCGCGGGGAGCAGCAAAGCCACGAGCACCCCGCCGCATACCAGGACCACCGCTCCAACGACCAGCAGGATCACGACAATGCCGAGTCCCGCCCCCGCGGCAGCTGCACCGGCAGCTGCGCCAGCACTGGCGCCGGAATTCTGATAAGCCGGATAGGCCGCCTGCCCCGCTGCGAAAGGAATGGTGACGGGCTTGCCGCACCCTGCGCAGGGGCCCGATTGGCCAGCGTACTGGTCGGCGACCGTGGTCTGCTTACCGCAAGCGGGACAGGAGAATTGAATGGGCATGTTGATTCCTCAAATCTAAAGGCACTGCGGGTTCGTTCGATTAAAAGTCGCCAGGCGCGAGGCCATCGTTCCGCTCCACCAGGCGGCGAAGCGTTTCCGGGTCGATCGTCTTGCTGATCGCATGCACGCTCCCGTCCGCAAAAACGGCCTGGACCACTCCCGGGTGACTGCCGTCAAAGGGTTTGGAAATATCCCAGGTATTCGGGGCCGCCCAACTGGCGTTGCCCTTGACCTCAATCACCAGCATGGTGTTGCTGGTCCCATCTACAACGGTTTCCAGTCCATGTCTCATTCCGGGGACGTCTTCCAGAATGCTGTTCTTTCCCGTGATGATCAGATAGTCCGTCCGCCCAAGGGCGGTACTGGGGTTGGAAGGATCCATGAAGACCGCCATATTTATGCTGGAAAGAGCAAGGTTTTCCGGAGAATCCCAGGCCTTGCTCTTGTCGAATTGATCGTACAGTCGCTGCTGCTCCAGCATCGGCAGCAGGAGGACCATGCCGCTGTAGAGCGGCTTCCCATCCGCATCTTTCACGACTGCCGGGGGAAATTCCTTGTGAATGTCGTGATACATGTGCATGGCGATGCCGATCTGCTTGAGGTTGTTAGCGGACTGCATCCGCCGAGCCGCTTCGCGGGCCGATTGCACCGCGGGGAGCAGCAGAGCGACCATGATTCCGCCGCACACTAGTACCACGCCGCCAACGACCAGTAGGATCACCACGATGCCAACACCGGCTCCCGCGGCTGCTGCGCCGGAGCCCGAGCTTTGATACGCCGGGTACTTGGGGGCAACGCCCGCGGCAAACGGAATGGTGACGGGCTTGCCGCACCCCGCGCAGGGGCCAGATTGGCCGGCGTACTGGTCGGCGACCGTTGTCTGTTTTCCGCAGGCGGGACAGGAGAATTGAATGGGCATAATAGTTACCGCGAATCATGGAATGGGAGGTGTCGAGACCGTTTGTTATAGCGGGAAGAGTCAGGGGCAGGAAAGAACCGCCAGAAATAGTCGTAGCGGCCGGTCAGTTTTTCCACGCCCCCCGCCAGAAGCTACAATTATCAAACAAATTGCGCCGTGCCTTCCCTCCCAGCGGGACTCCTTTGTGACCACCAGCGATATAGCTCTCTCGAACGCAGATTTGAGGATTCCGGCCCTCCTGGCGGAATTGACTTTGGCAAAGGACCAAATTCTGCTCGGCGGTGGCCCAGCCGCCATCGACCGGCAGCATGCCAAGGGCCGGCTGACGGCGCGAGAGCGAATTGCGAAGTTGATTGACCCGGGCACCGTGCCGCTGGAGGTTGGCCTTTGGGCCGCGCAGGGAATGTATGAGAAGTGGGGGGGAGCACCGTGCGCCGGAGTGGTGACGACCATTGGCGATGTTGGCGGAAGGCGGCACATGATTGTGGCGAACGACGCTACGGTGAAGGCGGGAGCGTTCTTTCCCGCAACGGCGAAGAAGGTATTGCGGGCGCAGCGAATTGCGTTTGCCAATCGCTTGCCGCTGATTTACCTCGTGGACTCGGCCGGCATCTTCCTGCCGCTGCAAGAGGATGTGTTTCCCGATGAGGACGACTTCGGCCGCATCTTTCGCAACAACGCCGTCCTCTCGGCCGCGGGGATCGGACAGATCGCGGCCATCATGGGAAACTGCGTCGCCGGCGGCGGGTACCTGCCGGTCCTTTGCGACAAGCTGCTGATGACGGAAGGCTCGGGGCTGTATCTCGCCGGACCGGCACTGGTGAAGAGCGCCATCGGGCAGGAGGCTTCCAGCGAGGATCTCGGCGGCGCGGCGATGCACGCCGCCATCAGCGGCACTATCGACTATCACGAGCCCAATGACGAAGCCTGCCTTGAACGCATTCGCTGTCTCGTCGGCGCTCATCGTCCCGATGATGCCCAGCCGCCGCATCCTTTCGTCCGCCACGTCCCGGCCGAGCCCGCTCGCCCCGGCAGCGACCTCCATCACCTCATCAATGCCGACCCGCAGCGCAACTATGAAGTCCGCGACGTGCTCCAGTGCCTGGTCGATGCTGGCTCGTTCGATGAATATAAGGCGGAGTACGGCCAGACCCTCGTCTGCGGCACCGCCCGCCTCGGCGGTTATCCCGTCGGCATCGTGGCCAACCAGCGGCACCGGATCAAAACGGCCCGCGGCGAGTACCAGTTCGGCGGCGTCATCTATGTGGACTCCGCGGAGAAAGCCGCCCGCTTCGTGATGAATTGCAACCAGGACTGGCTCCCCCTTCTGTTCCTGCAGGACGTCAACGGCTTCATGGTCGGCCGCGACAGCGAACGGGCCGGCATCATCAAAGCCGGGGCCAAACTCGTCAGCGCGGTCAGCAACAGCCGCGTGCCGAAGATCACGCTGCTCACCGGCGGCAGCTACGGGGCGGGAAACTACGCCCTCTGCGGCAAGGCCTTTGACCCCCGCTTTATCTTCGCCTGGCCCACCGCCCGCTGCGCCGTGATGGGCCCCGTCCAGGCCACCAGCACCCTGCTCGACGTGATGGTTGCCAGCCTGAAAAAACAGGGGCAGCAAGTCGATGCCGCCGAGTTGGAGCAGCTCCGCGAGCAAGTGGCCGGCGACTACGAGCGGCAAACCGACGTCCGCTACGCCGCCGCCCGCAGCTGGGTGGACGCCATTCTCGACCCCGCCACCACGCGAGAAACGCTCATCGACACTCTAACCCTCGTCACCCGCCACGCCAGCGACGAGCCGTTTAAGGTGGGGGTTTATCAGGTATAGAGCGAACAGTGGGAGGCAGTTTTTCGATGGGATCGAGGCTTTGCCCAAAAACCTTATCTAGGGTACTGAACCTAGAAGCTGGCTGACTCTGCTATCGCAACAGATGGGGCAAGCACTTAGGTTTTTAGGCAAATCCATCGTTTGGAATCGCGGTGGTTTCCTTCGCTTGTGCTTCAGGCTGGTGACGGAAACGTGCGTGAGAGATGCCTGCTAGCAGGCGACGAATCCACGTTTGCCAGTCGGTGAATAATCGCTACTATCCGCCTCCTATGCCGCGTCTATCTTTGTACCTTCGTTTGTTCCTGCTGATGGCCGCTGTTGCGCTGGGGGGCTGCACCATCAATAAGTCCCGGATGGCGACGGAACAACTGGTGGTTTCCGATGCGGTGGACCGAGTGGTGGCCCAGGTCGATTTCAGCCCGCTTTCCGGCCAGAAGGTATTTTTCGATACCAAGTACCTGAGCGGGGCCAAGCTCAGCGGCAATCCAAACGTCGAGTATCTCACCAGTTCCCTCCGCCAACAGATGCTGGCCTATGACTGCCGGCTGACGGAGAAGATGGAGGAGTCGGACCTGGTGGTGGAAGCCCGTGTCGGGGCGCTGGGCAATGACGGCAACGAAGCGACGTATGGAATTCCCGGTAGCGCGGCCGTGAGCGCGGCGGCGGCTTTTGCCACCGGCTTTTCGCCGGCCGGCTCTTTGCCCGAGCTTTCCTTGGGAAGGCGGAACCATCAGTGGGGTGCGGCCAAGGTTGGCTTGTTCGCCTACGACCGGGCCAGCCAGCAGCGAGTCTGGCAAGCGGGGGTTTCGACCGGCGCGAGCCAGGCCCGCGAATTGTGGGTGATGGGAATAGGCCCGTTCCAGCGGGGGCGAGTTTATAAAGCCGCTCAGGCTTCGATGAACGACCGGCCGAGTCTCGTCAAAGGGGACCAGGGGCTGCAAAAGCTCGATCCGCTGGAGGCCTACTCGGCGAGCATCGATTTTCAGGGAGAGCCCAAACGGCTGGCCACGCTCCCCCCGGCCGGCCCTCCGTCCACTCCGGCCAATCGGCAAAACGGGCAAGTCGTGCCCGTCAGCGGCATCGCTCCCTGAAAAAAATCTAGCCGAGCGACTTGCCGTTTGTGAAGTGTGAGCTAACTTGCGGTTCTGGTTCTTGCCCTCGCCAGCGCCGGTCCATTTATTCTGACGATTCCTTTCGCACCGCTTCTGCCACCGCATCACGCCACTAGTCCGCACAGGCGGAATGTCCGGCCAGAACGCCTGCGCCGCGGCTGCCGGTTGTGCTTTGCCGCTTGTCAGCAATTGCAGCGTGGCTGGTGCTTTCAGCAAGCATGGAGCGGCAGAGCGACCGATTTTCCCTGTTAGGACACCCGCAACGGATTGATGACGGGGGTTCGACCCGCGCCAGGATGCGCGGCTGCGGCACTGGATGCCATCGCGATGGGGCAGGATGCCTCTGACTCTATCTACCCCCAACCCATTAGACCATCCTCGGCATGCGCGACGGACCGCGTGCCGCGACCATGATGGATCTGTCCAGTAAGGAGTATGCGATGAGATCCTATTACGCACGAGGCGTGTTATTGACGCTGGGCTTTGTCCTGGCGGGTGGTGTGGCGACGATGGCACGTGGCCAGGAGTATGGCCTGCCAGCACTACTTCCCATTCCGACCGACTCCGACTGCATCATGGCGTCGCCGGTCGCTCATCAAGACAGCGTGATCGTGGAAGCCGCCGAGGGCGATAATCCCGCCCCGCCGGACGCCATTCCCAGCCCCAGCGATGCTCCTCTGCAAGCTCCTCCGAGTTATAAGACCGCGATGCAGCAATGGGGCAGTGACACCCCCTGCACATCCGGCTGCGTGGACAACGGCTGCCGCGGCGGATACTGGTTCGGGTCGGTCGGGGCCTTGGTCCTTGGCTCGCCAACGCGAGGCAGCACGTACCTCACCTATAACACCAATACGTACCTGCCGGTGATGCAGACTGGCGACACCAACGGCCAGTTCAGCGGCGGGGTGGATGTCACGGCCGGTAAGATGTTCGGATGTGGGAACTGGGGTGCGGCTTTCACCTACTGGGGCATCTATCCCTCCGCCCAGCAGGCCGACGTTTACAACACCAACTATCCCATCGGCAGCTATGTCAACTTTGCCGGACTGGACTACAACGCCAACCCCGCCACCGGCTATTGGAACAACGCCTTCCACCACCGGGTCATCACCAACCAGGCCATCAACAGCGTTGAATGGAACCTGCTCGGCAACTGCGGCTGCAGCGGCGGATTATTCGGCTGCTCGCCTTACTCGGGCCCCTGCGGCCCGCGGCTGGGTGCGGGCTGGATGGTTGGCGTCCGTTACTTTCAGATGAATGACGACTTCCGCTTCTATAGCGACAACGCCGACAACGTGTTTGACGGTTCCCCCAACGAAATCGAGTACCTGGTCCGGACCCGCAACAACCTCCTGGGCTTCCAGGTCGGCGGCGGTCTGAACTACCGGGTGTGGAACTGCTTCTCGCTGTACGGAATCGGCAAGGCCGGCATCTATGGCAACCATGCCATCGTGAACCAGGCCGTGTACGGAGCGGCAGGTGACGCGGTGGTCAACGTCGGCCCCTATGCCACCACCGCCTACCGCTTCCAAAGCAGCCAGACCGGCCTGGCCTTCCTCGGCCAGCTTGACCTCGGCGGCAAGTACCAGATGAGCAAGTGCTGGAGCATCGACGGCGGATACCGGATGGTCGGCGTCACGGGCCTGGCCCTGACGGATGGCCAGATTCCGAACAACTTCGCCTACCTGCCCGACGCCCAGCGGGTTCACGCCAGCGACTGCCTCATTCTGCACGGCGGTTACGTCGGCGCGACCTTCTGCTGGTAAGGCCCGGTAAGAAAAAGAAGCCGACACGCGGGCCGCGTGTGGCTACGAGTTTTCACTCGCCCCGGATCAGTCGATCTGACTTGTCCGGGGCGATTTTTTATGGGGTAGGCTTCCAGCCTGCCTTGCAAGCCAGTTCGTGGCAGGCTGGAAGCCTACCCCACGATCCTGCTGTTACGCATTGTCTTTAGTTCCGCCAGGCACAAGCCCCGCAATCGCCGCACCGCCGACGGACCATTCCAGAATCGTGCAGAGCAGATCGTCCCGAATGAACGGCCAGGGAAAGTGGTACCAAATGCCATAAGAGGCGACGAGAGAAACCCAGGCGAAGATGGCCATTAGCACGACCACCTTCCAACGCCAAAGGAACGGCTTGTCCGCCGAGATCAGCGAGACAATCCAGGCGGCGATCAGAGCGGCGATGATGTTGCTGAGAGCTTCCAGGATAAGCGTCTTAGGAGGCATCACGTCTTCCCCTGGCGGTGCGATGATCAGCAGGCCGCTTGGTCCGGCTTTCCATTGCTCGCCAAACCGCTTTGTTTCCGCGTTGCTTCCCTCTTTGGGCATTTCGGGAAACATGTAGATCGCGGGAGGGAGGCTCTGCTCTTGGACGTGCTCCCGAAATGTCGCGTCCCGCGGGATGCGGGAAATCGTTCTGCCCCCCCAGTCGAGCGCCATGTGCTCAAAGGCCCCCATGAAGAACACGAGAATTCCGCCGACAAGGCCGGCAACGAGAATGCGGACGGGGAGCGACATGGTAGTTCTTTCGATGCGAGTCTAAGTAAGCGTAAACTCCGGTAGCCGGACGATTTCGCCCCCCTTGAGGGCGGACTGATGAGCCAGGATGCCGACGCAGGTCCAGTTGGCGGAGAGGGTGGCGTTCGGCCAGGGGTCGCGGCCGGCGCTGAGGGCGGAAACGAATTCGTTGACAAGGTGGGGATGTGAGCCGCCGTGGCCGCCACCTTGAATGAACGAAAGGTGGTCCGCGTCCTGGATCGTCTTCGTGAACATCCGGATCGGCTCGGGCAGCAGATGGGCGAAGTCGGGGACTTCGATCTTGGAGGCGATTTCATGCTCCGGCTTCTTGGCGGTGTGGAGCACATGAGGCTCACCTTCGACAAGCGTCCATTCAAAGCTCTTCTTGGTGCCGTAGACGTCGAAGCTCTCGCGGTACTGCCGGGCGACGTCGTACAGGAACCGCCAGATGTGACAGGAGACATCGCTGTCCTTGATTTTGATGTGGCACGACTCGACGGCGAACTTGTTGCCCGACTTCTTGGCGATATCCTCCCGCACCGTCCCGCTGCCAAAACAGCTCACGTAGTCGGCCCGTCCGTTGAGGAGGCCGAGGCACGGGCTGACGACATGCGTGGCATAGTGCATCGGGATCATCCGCTCCCAGTAATCCGGCCAGCCGTCCATGTCCTGCGGGTGCGAAGCGGCCAAGTGCTGGATTTTTCCGAGTTCCCCCTTCTGATACAGCTCCTTGATGAACAGAAACTCGCGGCTGTAGACCACAGTCTCGGCCATCATATATTTAAGGCCCGTCTGCTTCACCAACTCGCAGATTTTCTGGCAATCCTCGACGGTCGTCGCCATCGGCACGGTACACATCACGTGCTTCCCCGCTTTGAGGGCCTCCATGCTCATCCAGGCATGGTCCGGAATCGGTGAGTTGATATGCACGAAGTCGACGCCCGGATCCTTGAGCACGTCCTCGAACTTCGTGTACCGCTTCTCGATTTTGAATCGGTCGCCGACCGTGTTCATCTTCTCCATGTTTCGCTGGCAGATGGCGTAGACGTTGGCATTCGGGTGCCGCTGATAGATAGGAATGAACTCCGCTCCGAACCCGAGCCCGACCATCGCGACGTTGACTTTCTTGGTGCTCATGTTAATTCTCCGACAAAATGCGTAGCCACACGCGGCCCGCGTGTCGGCTTCATGGTGATTAGGAATCGCACAGCAAAAACGGCTGACACGCGTGCCGCGTGTCGCCACGGGAAGAAGCCACTATTGAACCCGCGCGGCGAGGTGAAAGGAAGACGGGGAGCAGAGGGGCGAGATGAGGGCATGATGGGGTAACGGGAAGATGGGAAAGGAACTTTCCCCTTATCCCATCATCCCCTTACCTCTTTACCTGTTCTTGCTCCATCCCCCGAATCCGCACGAGCGCCGCTTCCTTCACCTTCCCCCCATCCCGCGCCGCCGCTCGCTGATAGTTGAGCTTGGCGAGGCCCAGTTTTCCGGCAATGCGATATTCTTCGGCCTTGGTGAAGTATGCGAGGGCCTCCTCCCGCTGAGCCGCGTCCTGCTGCTCGTTCTGGCGGCGGATATCTGCGACGGAGAGAAGTGGGGCTTCGGCAGCGGGATTGCCAGCCGATGATTTTTCCAGACTACCCGCTAGAGTTTCCCCTCGGAGCGCCGCCGGATCGGATTCTCGCCTCTTAGCGGCGGCCTCGGCAAGCAAGGCATCGTCCAGTTTGCGGAAGTCATGGACCCAGGCCCGAATGCTCATGCCTCCCGAACTCCGCTCACTCCCAATCCCCCGGTTCGCCAGTCCAGGAAATGGAGCGAGACCCCTCATGGTGCTCGAATCTCGTCCCCGCAAGAGGCCGCCGAGATACGTCCCGCCACTATCCGGAACGGAGACGCTGGTGTTCACCGTGAAGAAGCTGAAGGTGGGAAGCTGAACGGTGGTGGGAGGCTGGGCAGAGGAGATAATGGTAATGGCGAAAGAGATCACCAGGGATGCGCCCACCAGCAAAAGATTCGTTCGCTTCATGGCATCGCTTCTCCTGTTCGTATTGTATCGGCTGGCGTCCCGGTAAAGCAACATCGTCGCAAACCTGACAAATCTTTCACTCGCTCCCCACCCGGTTCTTCGTCGTATCGGGAGCCAACAAAATGACCAGCATTCCGGCCGCGTAGATCAGGCTCATGATGGCTCCGGCGCGGGCATAATCCTCTTGAAACCAGGATGTGATGGTGCCGGTTCCCAAGACGCCGACCGCCGTCAGGATGCGGCCGAAGTTGAAGGAGATGCCTGAGCCGGTCGCGCGGGCGTGGGTGGGGAACAGTTCGGGGAGATAGAGCGGGAGCCAGCCGAAGAAGACTGTGCTGACACAGCCGACGGCGAAGACGGCGGCGGAGAATCCGGTCATGCTCGGGTCCAGACGCAGGAAGATGAACTCGCTCAGGCCGAAGGAACCGAGGCTGATGAGAAAGTACGTCGTCCGTCGCCCGAGTTGGTTGGCAATCCAGCCGCCGAACAGGCTCCCGACCGCCCCGCCGCTGGCCCGCATGATGGCGGTGAGGGCTTTGGCGCTTTGGTCCTCCGCCCCGCGGACTGCCTCTGTCCAGGGAATGAGCCAGCTTGTCACTCCCCAGCCGCCGAGAAGCGGAATGGTCCCCAGGGCAATGCCAATCAGAGTGAGCGGCAACAGCGGAGGGGAAAGCAGGCTGGTGAGAGCCCCCGCCGGTTTGCTTTTGCTTGTGTCCGTTTTTGTCTTCAGCCAGGCAACCGACTCCGGCACGGCGAGGAAAACCAAGACGCCTAGAATGATCGATGAGCTTCCCGCGAGCAGGCACCAGCGCCAGGAAGTCCAGTCCAGCGGCTGATACCAGCAGAGCACGCTCATCAGCACGATGCCCACATTGGCCGCGGGTCCCAGCAGGCCGGCCAGAGTGGGACGGGACACATCGGACCAGGCTTCGGATGCGAGCGAAACGCCCGTGGGCCACATGCCGCCGACCCCCATGCCGGAGAGAAACCGGCACAGCAGCAATTGTTCGGGAGTCGCCGCAAAATACCCGGCCCCAGCGAACAGTGAATAGCAGAGGACGCTGGCCCCCATCGCCCGCACCCGTCCCGTTCGATCCGCAATCCAGCCAAACAGCAGTCCGCCGGCTGCCGCCCCGAGCAGGAAACCGCTGTTGTAAAAGGCATACCACCGCGGCTTGAACTGCTTGAATTGAGCCTTCTGCTCGGGCGTCGCGGGAACAACGGCAATTGGTTTAGGGGGGGACTGAAACCTCGGCGCGACGAGGAGCCTCTGGAGTTGGAATGAGCCGCCGCCTTCAAACAGTCCGCTACGAACAAACTCTTCCGTCGCGGAACCCGAGGCGAGGTTCATCAGCGACATCTGCACGCCGGAAAACATCCACCCCAGAAAGCCCGCCACCAGGATGATGTAACGGCTTGTCGGGGATAATTCGGCTGGTTTCATAAAAGTAGCCTGCACACTCCGTGTGCAGGAATGTCCGCTCACGGAGTGAGCGGACTACTGAGCGGCCCCTTAGCCACATGCCGCGCCGATTCTTCCACTTCGGCCGTTGACCCAAAGCCGATGATGGCGGAGGCTACGTCAGGATGGCTGATGGCGAAGCGAAGTGCAACCTCACGCAGGGACATTCCTTCCGGAAGGCGCTTGGCAAGCGCAGCGACTCGCTCTTCATCGCGGCGGAAGAGGTCGAGGGGGAAGAATTTGGTAGTGAGTGTATGCCTGCTAGGTTTTTGTCCGGCCAAAGCGCCGCCGGCGAAGACGCGGATGGCGAAGACGCCAACGCCGAATTCCCGACAAGTAGCCAGCAAGTTTCCAAGATTGGCTTCTGAGAAGTCCGCTGGCATCTCTCGCCCGGAACTCGGATTGAGGAGGTTGTAGGGCGTCTGCACCGTCTCGAACTGGTGACTACAAAGAACTTCCATTAGCGCGGCCGGCTCTCCAAGTCCGGTCAGACCAAAGTGCTCCACCGCGCCGGCTGACTTCAGTTTATTGAATGCCGTCAGCACGCCACCGCGTCCGAGCACGTCCTCCGGAGTCAGCGAAGTCGGCTGAGCGCCTCGCTCCGCGGTGATCGAATTGTGCAGTTGCAGCAGCGTCACCTTCGGCAGCCGCAGCCGGCCAAGGCTGGCACCGACGGATTTGTGGATGTAACCGGGTATGTCGCCAATCGCCTCCGGCGGAACGCGAACCTTCGTCGCCACATGCATCTTGGTCCGCAGATCGAGTGCCTGCAAAACGCAACCCAGCGATTCCTCCGAACGGCCGTCGCCATAGGTCGCCGCCGTATCAATCCAATTGATGCCAAGCTCGGCAGCCCGTTGCAGAGTTTTGCACTGGTCCTCAAACCGCCCCGCGTTCGTCATCAATTCCGCCACGGGCCCCGCGCCGAAGGCGATTGCGGAGACCTGAATGCCGGTTTTGCCAAGAGGGCGGTAGAGCATGGAAGGAGAGCTTAGCCCCCCGCGTCCACGCGGGGAATGCGTTCAACTTCGCGGCGATTCAGCGCCTCGTGGACGAGGCGGCTAAGCAAACGCTTTGAGAATCGCGCTATTGTCCAGGTCGCCGTCTCCCGCCGCAACCAGACTGGCCAGCAGTTCGTTATGCAACTGAGAGAGTGGTAACGTCACATCCGCACGCGCTGCTTCCGCCAGAATCAACTTCACGTCCTTGTGATGCTGCGCCAGCCGCGCCTGAGGCGAGAAATCGCGAGCCAGCATCTTCTCCCCCTTAATTTCCATAACGCGCGAGAATGCCGGGCCAGCTTTCAGGACTTCCAGAGCCTGTCGCTGGTCGACACCTACTGATTTTGCGAAGGACAGCCCTTCCGCCAGCACCGCGCGGTTCAGGCCAAGCACCAAATTCACAACCAGCTTCATCCTCGCGCCGCTTCCCCATGGACCGAGATGGAACCATTGCTTGGCGAACGCTGTAAGCAGTTTCTCGCATCGCGATACCGCTGCTTTCGTCCCTCCAAGCATCACAATCACGTTCCCATCTCGGACCTGGCTGCTCGAACCAGCGATCGTGGCATCGAGATAGTCGCAGCCAATATCCGCGAGCTGCTGACCCAGCGACGCCATCGCCTCCGGCTGACCAGTGGTGGTATCCAGGATGGTCTTCCCCGCCAGGTGCAGCTTGATTTCCTCGATCGTTACGGCTGAGATGTCGCTGGTCGGCAAGCTGAGCAGAATCGTCTCACACAGCTTCGCTACCTCGTCAGCACTCCCCAGCGGCTGGCCGCCAAGCTTGCTCAAAGCGTCATTCTGAGCAGCCTGTGCGTCGAATCCGGCAACTTCAAAGCCCGCCGCCAGCAACCGCTCCGCCAGCGCGCTGCCGACAAGCCCAATGCCAATGATGCCGACGCGTTCCATCGACTATGCCTTTTCGGCAACTACGGGCGAGAAGAGCGTGCCGATGTTCTCAATCCAGGCTTCCACCTTGTCACCGGGGCCAAGATACGTCCCGGTCGCGTTACCGACGCCGGCAGGAGTGCCGGTGGAGATGATGTCGCCTGGTTCCAGGGTGCAATTGTTGGAAATGAACTCGATGACCGCTGCCACGGGAAAAATCTGTTGGCCAGTGCTGGCGTTTTGAAACAGCTTGCCATTGACGCTGAGTTTCATGGCCAGTTTTTGCGGATTGGGGATCGCGTCCGCCGACGCGATGCACGGACCCATCGGACAAAAGCTGTCGTGCCATTTGCCGTGCAGCCAGTCGAAGAAACTGTCTTTCTCGCGCATCTTGCGATCTGGATTGGGGCGGAATTTGCGATCCGAAATGTCGTTGACGACCGCGTAGCCGGCGACATGCTTCAGCGCGTCCGCTTCTGGAATGTGCTTGCCGCCGCGGCCGATGACGACCGCCAACTCACATTCCCAATCGACGTGCTTGGGAGAAATGCTCGGCACAACCACCGGCTTGCCGGGGTCGGTCAACGTCGTGGTCGGCGGCTTCATGAAGACGTAAGGAAAGGTCTCCTTCCGCTCCGGCGCTTCGCCCCCGCCTTCGATGATATGAGCGGCGTAATTCCCCGCCAAGAGAAAGAGCTTGCTGGGCCGCGGAATCGGAACCAGCAATTCCACCTTGGCGAGTGGCAACAAACTTTTCGCCGCCGCCCCCGGGTGGCCACCCAGCCAATGAGCCACTTTCAATGCCGCTGCAAAGCCCTTGCCATCAGGTGGCAGAAAATCGATAAGACTATCCCCCACAGGTAGCGCGAGCTTCTCGTGCGTCGCGTCCGCGTAGGCCGCCGCAGCGACCGCAATTGGAATCACCCCTTCTTCGCTATAGAAGCCGAGGTGCACGATATTCTGATGACGGAAACGGCAGAGTCGCATGGTCACTCCACTTTCAAAAGTTCCACCAGGAAATGTAGCGTGGCCTTCGGGGGAATCGCGCCGGGTGAACCGCGGTCGCCGTAGCCCAGGTCGGAGGGAATCTCCAACTCAATCATTCCCCCTTCACCCACAAGCTGCATTCCTTCGGTCCACCCCTTGATGACGCGGTTGAGCGGAAAGGAGATTGGCTCTTCCCGCTTATACGAACTGTCAAAGACCCTGCCCCCATCCAGCCAACCGTGATAGTTGACCTTCACGGAGTCAGTCGCCTTGGGTTTGTCGCCGGTCCCCTTGCGGAGGATGCGGTACTTGAGCCCCGAATCGGTGGCCGTGAATTTCTTCGCCGCATCCTTGTCCACCTTGCCAGCACCCTTGGGAAGCTCCGGCAAAGCGACTTCTTTTGATTCATCCGCACTTATGGAAACCTTCGTTAGCAAGAGGAACAATCCCAGCACCACCACGCCGCCTGTCAATTGCAAACGCATACCTCACTCCTTGGTTAGCGGCCAGTCGGCCGGAGAGACACAAAAACACAGCCCGATTTTAGGGCGGATGACGGATGCGGGCAACGACACGGGCCTGATTTTGGCGAGGTCGGATTCCAGCCCGTCGTGCCGCCGGAAACGTCGGGCAAGAGTAGATGTCCGGCAACCTTCATTTCTGCGCCAGAACCAAGGGGCACCAGAGGGTACAATCCACCACTGGAGGAATACCATGCGGATGAGGCGATCAACTTGGCTCGGACTGGCGCTGGCCGTTTTGATGGCACAGGGTGGCAACCCTTCGAGCGGAGATGAGCAGAAAGCGGAGAGACTGGTCACGATTTCCGAAGCCAAGCCAGATTCCAATGGCTTTTTCGTCCACGAGGTCAGCTCACCCTTTCAGGCCGGCAAGACGAGCATCCGCGTACTGCTCCCCGATGGTCGCAACGCCGGTGAGAAGCTCTCCGTGATTTACCTCCTGCCGGTCGAAGCGGGAACGGAATCACGCTATGGCGATGGTCTGGCGGAGGTGAAGAAGCATGGACTGCACAACAAGCATTCTGTCACTTTTGTCGCTCCCACTTTTTCTCACCTTCCCTGGTATGCCGACCATCCTGACAAACTGGAAATTCGGCAGGAGTCGTACTTCCTGGAGGTAGTCATCCCTTTCATCGAAAAGACCTATGCCGTACAGGCCGACGCCGACCATCGGCTGCTGCTGGGGTTCAGCAAGTCGGGCTGGGGAGCCTGGAGCCTGCTGCTGCGGCATCCCGATATGTTCGGCAAAGCCGCAGCCTGGGATGCTCCGCTGATGATGGACAAATCGGGCAAGTTCGGCTCGGGACAAATCTTTGGGACGCAGGAGAACTTCGCCAAATACAGGATTGAATTGCTGCTCCGGGCGAAGAGTAAGGAACTTGGCACAAGCGAACGGCTGATCCTCATCGGCTACGGCGGCTTTCGGGACGAGCATGTCCGAATGCACGCCCTGATGAACGAACTGAGAATCCCGCACGTCTACAAGGACGGCCCCGAGCGGAAACATGACTGGCACAGCGGGTGGGTGAGCGAAACCGTAGAATTGCTGCTGCCGAATGAGAAGCGGCAGTGAAACCTGTTTACTGAAGCCACTAACCAAACTGAAAGCTCGATCAATGTGCGTTGCCCAGTTGCGAAAGATCCTTCCCATCGTTGCCGCGTTATCCATGCTGCTTGCAACCGCGTTGTACGCCGACGAGCTCCCTGGCCTCAAGGGTCACAATCGGGTGATCTTTTTAGGGGACAGCATCACCTACAGCGGCCAATACATCGACGCGGTCGGTGCGTACCTGGCGGTGAAGTATCCCGACCAGAAGTGCGAGTTGATCAATCTCGGCCTCCCCAGTGAGACGGTCTCGGGGCTCTCCGAGCCGGGGCACGCGGGGGGCTCGTTCCCCAGGCCCGATGTGCATGAGCGGCTGGGGCGGGTGTTGGAAAAAACGAAGCCGGACCTGGTCGTCGCCTGCTATGGCATGAACTGCGGCATGTACTATCCACCGAGCAAGGAGCGGCTGGAGAAGTTTCAGAGCGGCATCCTTCGCCTGCGGGAAGCGGCCGAGAAAGCGGGGGCCAAAGTGCTGCACATCACCCCGCCGACCTTCGATTCCGAGCCGATCAAAAGCCGCACCCTTCCCGCCGGCCAGGCCGAATATCGCCAGCCGTACGTGGGCTACAACGAAGTGCTGGACGAGTTCTCGAAGTGGCTGCTGGAGCAGCGAACTAAAGGCTGGCTAGTCGCGGACCTGCACGGCCCGATGAATGCCTACCTCGCCGAGCAGCGGAAGACTGATCCCAAGTTCACGCTCGCCGGCGACGGCGTCCACATGAACGCCACCGGCCACTGGCTCGCCGCCCAGCAGCTCCTGCTCGCTCTCCAAGCCCCGCCCGCGGAAATCAACAAGGCCAAATCCGCCGACGAGCTGCTGAAGAGTTACCCGCACGGCCTGGAAATCCTCAAGCTCACCCAGCAGCGCAACCACCTGCTCCGCGATGCCTGGCTTTCCTCTACCGGCCACAAACGCCCCGGCATCACCGCCGGCCTGCCGCTGGAAGAAGCGGAGAAGAAGGCGACGGAACTGACGACGCGGATCAAGGAGATTAAGGGGGAAAAATGACGGATGCGACAGGATTCACGACGCGCATTTGAATAGTCCGCTTGCCATGGGGCCTCGCTCGACTCACGGCATCGAGTTCAATGCCTCGGGAAATCTCGACAAGCACTGGGATCAAAGCGCCACAGAAGAATTGGACCAATAGGTTCCGTTCTCGAGATTTGGATGGCACTATTGCCCTGTCCCTGACAGCACAAACGCCGCCCAGCGTCGCGGCGAGCTGCGCGGAGCTGTCGGTTCCACGGCACCCCCTTCGACCAGCTTCACGACTTTGTTGAAATTCGGGCCGCGAGTGGCGCTGGCCAGGGCGGTCACCTGCTCGGGATGGCGATAGAGGGCGAGTTGTGCCTGCCGCAGTGCCTCCAGCGGGGGCAAATTCTGCTCCCAGAGGTTGCGGTAGAAGAGCCGCATGAGCGCGGCGGTAGGTTCATCGTTCACTTTCCAAAGGCTGGCGACGACGTTCTTGGTCCCCGCTTGATGAAAGGCTCGTTGCAAGCCAAACACGCCTTCGCCGCCGGCGACGTCTCCTAGGCCGGTCTCGCAGGCGGAAAGGACCGCCAATTGCAGATCGGCGAGCGGCAACGCGGCGATGGCTTCGGCCGTGAGAAGGCCGTCGTCCGCCGCCGGTACGCCTGCTTTCGCTTCTCCGCCGGCGAAGACCAGACCGGACAACAGGAGTGGGTTGCGGGCCGCGACCGACGAGCGAATGGGCACCCGTCCGCTACGGGCGACAAACGCTTTCTCATCCACTTGGAGGATTGATTGCAGCTCGGGATCGGCGAAAAAACCATGCGTGGCCAGATGGGCAAAGCGGACCTTTGGCAGCTCTGCGAGGACGTGGCTGGATGTGGCCTCGCGTCCGCGGAGCGCCGTCACCCGTTCCCCGCCGATTGCAGCCAGATCGCTCAGCTCCTGCCTGGTACCGGGCAACTCCGGCCAAAGCCCGTCGCTTTTGCTGCGGGGAGAATTCGGGACAGCCTTGCCTCCCGTCGCCAGGCGGAAGTCGACATCCCCCACCGACAGCACTCGTCCCGCTGTCGCCACCGGCGACTTCGCGCCGGAAAGCTCCGCGAGCAGGAACTGCCCGTGCGGAACCGTGGCAATGGCCAGATCTTCCAGCAAAATGGAACCCGGTTTCGTTCCCGGCAGGGCGCACCACGGGACAGCGGAGAGCGCTCCATCGGGGCCGATAAAAACAGTGTTCACTCCCTGCGGAAGGTTGTTCGCCAGTGGCGACCAGAGAAGTTTACCGAGCTCCGCGGCTGTGACCCGCTCACCGGCGGCATCGCCGACGATTTCCTCTCGCCAGCGTTTGACGAGCTTGTCAATTGGCTCCGCGGGACCGAGATCGATCCAGGTGACTTTCCCATTGCTAGAGAGTAGGAACGCCGCGTAACAAACGGTGTCTTTCGAAAGATTGTTGAGCGGCGTTTTCCGTCGCACTTGTTGTGGTTTTCCAGGCGGGAAGTAATAGAATTGCACGAGGTCGATGAACACGGCATGCGGCGGCAGTTTCGCACCCAGCTGGCGATGGTCCGGCGGCGTGGCCTCGGCGGCAAGTCGACGGAGCTCGGGGAGAGAACTGGCTAGCTCGCGTTCCAGCGACTCTTTCGATTTGGTCAGAGCCGCCAGTCGCTCGCCGGCTGTAGTCCGTTCCTGAACCGTCGATGCGGCGGGGGCAAAGGCAGCCTGTGCCAGCTTCTGCCGCGATTCCTGATAGCGGGCCACGAGCTGCTTCACTTCGGGGGACGACGATTTCAGAGCCGCTTGCTGCCGGAGAGTATGGACCCGGTGAATCAAACCGCGCCGCCGCCAAAGGTGCTCGTAAAGCTCGTCGTCGGAACGCCCGCAAGAAATCCAGGTGCTGATCAGCAAATCGGGCGTGCTGAGGTGCAACACGGCAAAGTTCAGGGCCTCCGCCTCCGAAACATCAGGCATGTGAGCTGCGGCCAGATCGAACTGCATCTTCTCGGAGCGATCCGCCTCGACAGCCGCCTCCGGTCCTTTGCCATGATCGTAAAGAGCCAGGGCCAGCTCCTTGCGGGTCGTGGCCAGATGGTCGTGCCCGAGCGGATAGAGATGCTTCGGATAAAGCTCGACGCACGCGAGGACGGCTTCGGTGAGATATTTTTCCGCCTCCTCGGCATCTCCCAGTCGTTTGTGTAACCGGCCGATGTATTGAAGCGTCGACGCCTGCTCGTAGGTCGGCTCTTTGTCCACCTTTCGGCTCATTTCGAGAGCCTCGGTCAGGCGCTGAGCGGCTCCGCGAGCATCACCCAAGCCAATGAGGACGTTTCCCAGGTTCATCAGCGTCGCCACCACGTCGCGGTGACCGTCCGGATACTGCTTTTTCTGCATCTCCAGGGCCTCTTCGTATAGCTTCCGCCCTTCGATCCCGCCCCCCTTCATAAACGCGGAATCGACGAGGGCAGCCGCCAGATCGGGATGTCCATTGGGGAATTCCTGGGCGTTGTAGAGGTGCCGGTACATCGCCACAGCCTTTTGGGCGTGCTTGCCTGCCTCTTCATACTCGCCGTGGGTATGCAACGTCCGGGCAAGGCGGGTGTGTGTCTGGGCCCACTCCTGGTGTCCGTTTGGAAATTCCTTGCCGATGATTTTGTCTTGAATGGCGAGGGCCTTTTCATACCAAGTCCGGGACTCGGCCCGTCGCCCCTGCATGTTCCGCAAATCTCCGAGTTGCAACATAGTCCGAGCCATCCGCCGATGGCCATCGGGATAGCGTGACTCAGGGAAACAGGTTTTCATCACTTCGAGCATGTGCTCGAAAGTGACGTACTGAGCAGTAATTGGGTCGTTGGGATACTTCTTTTGAGCGGCGGTGTAGACGTTACCAAGGGAGCCATTGAGGTTATCCGCGAAGCTCTGGGCCGTTCTCTTGGTGATCGCATGGTCGGGGCCATACTCCTTCAAGTGGATTTCAAACGCCCGCTGGAATAGCGGAGCCGCTTCGTCGTTCTTCTTCAGAAAGAATAACGCCCCCCCGAGCATCATGCGGGCATTAGCGGTCTCCACGTGGTCGACACCAAGCACGTCCTGGCGAAGCACGAGGAGCTTTCGGGCCAGAACCTCGGCATCTTGATACTTAGCGGAGTGATTGAGAATGTCAACGACTTGGGCGTAGCTCCCGATCGTGCTTGGATCTCTTTCCCCCACCTCTTTCAGGCGGACTTCCAAGGCTTTGCGGGCCGGTGATTCCGCTTCCTTCAGCTTGTTTCTCTGGCGGTAGTTGTTTGCCAGAAGGTAGTACGCCTCGGCGGTGAGCAGCGAGTCTTCTCCCTTCTCCTTTCGAGTTAGTTCCAGGATCTTCTCGCGGAGTGGAAAGGACGCGTCAAACTTGCCGGCCCCTTCATCCGAGTCGGCAGCGGATTTCAGTTCGGGAAGGGTCTTGGGCGGAGCGTCCTCCGCGTGCAGAGTGATCGCTAGACCGAGGAGGAAGAGTAGCACAAGGATTGTTCGGGCATGGAGCATTGTTGCTTGTTATTCTCCACGGCTGGCGAAGCTGACGGCACGGAGGAAAGTGAACCTGGTTCCAAGACGCTCTTGCAGGGCCTGATGCGTCGCCAACAGCGGGTCGTCGATCTTCTTGGGATCGAAAAACCGCGGGCCACGTACGGTATCTTGCCGAGGAACACCGTTGTCAAACCAGGCGAGCGACCGAGGGTCTTGCCGGACCTGCAGCGGCAAACCAGCCAGCAGCAATTGCAAATCGACGTCCCGCGGCAACGGCTCGTCTCGGCCGAGCAGGAGCAGCGTTTCCATGCCGGTACTGGGTTCCAATTCCCAGCCGGTGTCCAGTTGCTCCGGCAACGAAAGCCTGGCGACCTTGGTCTCCACTTCCGGCCGCTGGCTCCAGTCGCCGGGGGTCCAAGGATATACGGGGCTGACCTTGCCTTGGCCGTCTACCCAAAGGATGTAAGCATAGGCAGGGCGAGACAGCTCCGCCTCGACGCGCACTTGATCGTCGGCCGCCAGGGGAAGCATGCCGGGCTCATCGAGAAGCTTGCCGCGCCGCTCGGGCTGCTGCGGCGACCAGATACGGAGACTGATTTGGCCGCTGACAGGCTCGGCCGCGGGCTGTGCCGGGGAAAGGGAAGTAGCGACGGACCCCTTCGTATCGGCAGTCGATTCGGCGGCATTCCCGACCAATCGCCAGATGACTAGGGCCGCTACCAGCAGCATTACGATGCCGACCCCGACTGCTAGCAGGCCACGCTGACCAGGGGAGCGGTTCACAGCCAGCGTTGCGGCAGCTCCTTGTTCGGTTAGCCACCGCCGCAAATCCTTCGCCACGTCCGACGCCGTCGCATAGCGATCCGCAATCTCCTTCCGCAGACAGCGGAGCGTGATGCATTCGAGTTCGACCGGAATTGCCGCGTCCATGAGCCGCGGAGGCTTCGGCTCCTTGCCGAGAATTTCCTCAAAGAGCTGCTGGCGCGAAGACTCGGAAAACGGCCGCTTGCCGGTCAGGGCTTCGTACAGGATGACGCCAACTCCCCAGATATCGGCGCGGCCGTCGAGCAAGTGGACGTCACCGCGCACCTGTTCCGGAGACATGTAACCAGGCGATCCGGAAACTTCTCCCCGGTGCGTCTGCTGTTGGTCTTCACTAACCGCCAGGCCGAAATCCGCAACGAGCGCCTGTCCCTTGTCGTCGAGCAGAATGTTGGCAGGCTTTATGTCCCGGTGGAAAATGCCCTGCTGGTGAGCGTGATGCAACCCTTCACAGACTTGAGCCAGAATCGCCGCCGCATCCGCGGGCGTCAATGACCCGCTCATCATGCGATCCGCTAGCGACTGACCGCGGATGTATTTGGCGACGGTGTAATGCTCACCTGAGGGAAGGCTTCCTAAGTCAAAAACCGGAACGATGGCAGGATGGTCCAGGCGGGCCAATGTTTGAGCCTCTTCTTGGCTGCTCCCCTCCGCAGTTGCTTGTGAAGATGGCCTGGTCACTTTCACTGCCACTTGCCGGCCAAGGGCCGAATCTTCCGCTAGATAAACGGAGCCAAATGACCCCTTCCCTAAAAGGCGAACGACCTGGTAACGGCCCAGTGCCTGGTGTTCGAAAGCGGGGGGGATCAGCGGCTTGGGATCGGTGCCTGAGAACGTGACCGTCTCCGCCAAATCGCGGGATGCAGCGGCCCCACTGCCTATTAGACTTGGGTCCTTTCGATTGTTCATAAATTGTCTCCGACACACGTCTCATCGTAAGAGACTCTTCGCCCAGCCGCAAGTATTTCAGAGTCCTTTGGTACTTTGGCTATTCTCAGTTACAATCAACGCCGCAGCCTGACGATGTCTCAACGGGGAAGGCAATCTGGTGCAGGAATCTTCCATGTGTAAACACGGACTCAGGTTCGCCGTACTCACGTTCTTCCTTGCCGCTGTCGTATCTCCGTCCCCAGGCGCGGAGCCCGATGCGCAGGGACCGCTGACTCCGTTTCTCAAGGAGCATTGTTTCGCTTGCCATATGGGAGAGAAGCCGTCCGGCGGCCTCGACCTGAAAAAGCTGGGTGCCGATCTGGACAACCCCGACTTGCTCCGCCGCTGGGTACAGATTCACGACCGCGTAGCTGGCGGAGAGATGCCCCCCAAGGATGAGCCCAGGCCCACGGCGAAAGCAGCGCAAGATTTCTTGTCGAGCCTGAGCAAATCGCTCACGACAGCGGATAGGCAACGCCGCCACGTCGTTCTCCGGCGACTCAACAGGGTGGAGTACGAGAACACCGTCCGCGACCTATTCAATATTCGGGTCGACCTCAAGGATATGCTTCCCCAGGATCCCGCCGCCCACGGCTTTGACACGGTCGGGGAGGTGCTGGCGATTTCTCCCGAACAGATGGAAGTCTATTTGCAAGCGGCGAGCAAAGCTCTCGATCAGGTTTTTGGATCGGACAAGGAACCCAAGCGAGTCGCCGCCAAGATGCCCCTGGGCCTCGACAAATTCGCCAGCCGCTCCATCGGACAGTTGTTTGTGAAGACAGACGATGATTCGCTAGTCACTTTTCAAGGACATTGGTGCCCGTCCGTTTTTCTCTCGGGCCAGGCCCCGGTCGACGGCACTTACCGCGTTCGCATTAAGGCCAAGGCGTATCAGACCGACAAACCGGTGGTGATGGCGGTCTACGGTGGCGATACAATCGTCGGCCGATTACCGACCCATCTCGTTGGATACTACGACGTGCAGCCCGGCGAAAAGTGGACGGAGATCGCCTTCGAGGACTGGCTGGAGATGCACGGCTGCTACCAGATGAAACCTTACGCCCTCAGCGCCCCAACTCAGGGGCCGAACAAGTTCAAAGGGGCCGGCTTGATGATTGGCGAAGTCTCGGTCGAAGGCCCGCTTGAAGCCTGGCCGCCGCCCAGTCGCACGAAGCTGTTGGGGAAGGTCGATGTCAAGAAGGGAACGCTCGCTGACGCCGAAGAAGTCTTTTCGCGGCTCCTTCCGCGGGCCTTCCGGCGAAAGGTCGAGCCTGATGAAGTTAAGCGTTACGCCCTGTTGACGCAGAAAGCTCTCGACGACAAGCGGCCACTTACCGATGCTCTGCGCGTGGGGCTCACGGGGATTCTCTGCTCGCCTGAGTTTCTGCTCCGTGAAGAGCCCGCCGCGGAGAACCAAGAGGCCACCATTTCCGATCATGCTCTCGCTTCGCGGCTCTCGTACTTTCTTTGGAGCTCGATGCCGGACGATGAGCTACTAACCCTCGCCGATCAAGGGAAGCTGAGTCAGCCCGATGTCCTGCGCGGCCAGGTGGAGCGCCTGCTGCGCGATCCCAAGGGGGACCGGTTCGTCAAGAACTTCACCGGGCAGTGGCTCAAGCTGCGCGAGATCGACTTCACGGAGCCCGATGCGCGGCAATATCCCGAGTTCGACGAAATGCTCCGTTATTCCATCGTCCAGGAAACGGAGCGGTTCTTCCGCGAGGTCCTGGAGAAGGATCATTCGCTCCTCGACTTCGTTGATTCCGACTGGACGATTCTCAATGAGCGGCTGGCGAAGCACTACGGCATCGGCGGAGTGACCGGCCAGCACTATCGCCGCGTCACGCTCCCCGCCGGCAGCCCGCGGGGCGGCTTGCTGACACAAGCGAGCATTCTGAAAGTGACCGCCAACGGCACCAACACGTCTCCGGTCATCCGCGGCGTCTGGGTGCTGGAAAACATCCTGGGCAAACCGGTTCCCCCGCCGCCTCCCGGCATCGGTGCCATCGAGCCCGATATTCGTGGAGCAACCACCATCCGGGAGCAACTCGACAAGCACCGCAATATCGAGTCCTGTGCCGTCTGCCACAAACGGATCGATCCACCCGGCTTCGCGCTGGAAAGCTTTGACGCCATCGGCGGCTGGCGGGATTGGTATCGGAGTCTCGGCACCGGCGAAAAAGTGGACCTCGAAATCGGCCGCATCCGGGTGCAATATAAAAAGGGTCCAGCTGTCGATCCGAGCGGCAACATGGACAATGGCCAGGAGTTCGCGGACGTTCGGCAGTTCAAGGACTTGCTGCTGGAGGATAACGACCAGGTGGCCCGCTGCCTGACCGAAAAGCTGCTGACTTATGGCCTTGGCAGAGGGCTTAGATTTGCGGATCGTCCCGCGGTAAGCGAGATTGTCAACAAGGACCGCGAGAAGAATTATGGCTTTCGTTCGCTGATTCATGAGGTTGTCTTAAGCAAGACGTTTCGGCAAAAGTGACAAGGAAAGAAGCTATGGGTACCATTCATCGCCGCACATTTCTGCGAGCCTCCGGAGTCGCCCTCTCCCTACCGTTGCTCGACGCGATGCTGGCAGAATCCAGCAAAGCCGCGGAGGCCGAGAAGGCCAGGCGTCGCATGGTGCTGATTGATCTCGGCTTTGGGCTGCATGCGCCGAACCTGTTTCCCACGAAGACGGGGCGGGATTATGAGAGCACTCCTTACCTGGATGTGCTGAAGGAGTTCCGGGACGACTACACCATCATCTCCGGCACCTCCCACCCGGACGTCGACGGCGGGCATTTTGCGGCGAAGTCGTTCCTCACCGGGGCTCCCAAACCGACGAGCGCCAACTTCAAGAACTCGATCTCGCTGGACCAATCTGCCGCCGAGCGGATCGGCTTGGAAACGCGGTTCAGCAGCTTGACGCTTAGTCTGATGGCGGGACGGGGAATTGCGTATTCCCGCAGCGGCGTCGAAATCCCGTCAGAGAGCCGAGCCTCAAGACTCTTCGCCAAAATGTTCTTGGGCGGCAAGCCGGAGGAGAAGCAACAGCAGATTCAGCGTCTTAAGGATGGACAGAGCGTGATGGATGCGGTGCTCGACAGGGCCAAGGCGATGCAAAGCCGCGTCGGCGCGCGCGACCGCGAAAAGCTCGATCAGTATTTCAGCTCCGTGCGGGCGACGGAGCAGCGGCTGGTGCAGGCGGAGGAATGGGAACATCGCCCCAAGCCGCACGTGACAGCGAAGCCGCCGCAGGATGTGACAAACTCCGCCGATGTCATTGGCGGAGCGCGACTGATGTTCGACATGATGCACCTCGCCCTGGAAACCGACTCCACGCGCCTCATCACCCTGTACAATCCCGGCGTCAACGCCGTCCCGCCGATTGAGGGGGTCACGCAGGACTACCACAATCTCTCCCACCACGGCCAGGACGCGGAGCGCCTCGCCCAGCTGAAGGTGGTGGAGCTCGAGCAAATGAAAGCCTTCGCGGAATTCCTCGGCCAGCTTCGGGGAGCCAAGGAAGCCGAAGGAACGCTGCTGGAAAACACGATGGTGCTGCTGGGGTCGGACCTCGGCAACGGCAGCAGCCACGACAACCACAATTTGCCGATCATCCTGGCCGGCGGCGGCTTCAAGCACGGGCAGCACTTGGGCTTCGACAAAACCAACAACTACCCGCTGCCGAACCTGTTCGTCTCCATGCTCCAGCGGCTCGGCATCGAAACCGACAAATTCGCATCGAGCTCCGGAACGATGACGGGGTTGGAAGCGTAGTCACCTTTCACACGGAATTCGCGATGATGGACGCCATGCAACAACTCCCCTTGGACACCGAGCCACTCCTCACCCGCCGCAATCTTCTTACGACGCTCGCCGGCATCGGCGTCGGGACCGTGGCTTTTCAGCGGGCGCTGGCTGCACAAGCCGAGCAAGCGGGAAAGATCACGCCGGAACTCATCCAGCAATCCGAGTGGATCGCCGGGATCACGCTGACGGAGGAGGACCGCAAGTCGGTGGCAGGCGCAGTGCAACGGGATCAGCAAAAGTTTGAGGTCCTGCGGAAGGTGGATTTGAAGAACAGCGTCCCGCCGGCGCTCTCGTTCTTTGCCGCTCCGCCACAGGAAGCGCAGGCGAAGATCAATCGCGACGAGATTCGGCCGATAGGGATGGAAGTCGCGGAGGAGAAACCCGTTGCGGAGGAAGACCTGGCGTTCCTGCCGGTGACGAAGCTCGCGGCGCTACTCAGGGCCAAGAAAGTCTCCTCCACCGAGCTCACGAAGCTCTACCTCGCTCGGCTTAAGAAGTACGACCCGCTGCTGAAGTGCGTGGTGACCCTGACGGAAGATCTCGCCCTAAGACAGGCGGAAAGGGCGGACGAAGAAATTGCCGCCGGAAAATATCGTGGGCCGCTGCATGGAATTCCCTGGGGGGCGAAGGACATCATCGCGGTCCCCGGCTACAAGACGACCTGGGGGGCTGGGCATTATCAGGATCAGTCTCTCGATGTGCACGCGACCGTGGCTCGCCGGTTGCAGGAAGCAGGCGCAGTCCTGGTTGCGAAACTGACCGTTGGTACACTCGCACTTGGGGACGAGTGGTTTGGCGGCATGACCCGCAATCCCTGGAAGCCGGAAGAGGGTTCCAGCGGCTCGTCCGCCGGTTCCACGTCCGCCGTGGTGGCCGGTCTCGTCGGCTTCGCCCTCGGCAGCGAAACGCTAGGGAGCATCGTCTCCCCCTGCCGCCGCTGCAGCGCTTCCGGCCTGCGGCCAACATTCGGCCGCGTCAGCCGGTTCGGCTGCATGACCCTTTCGTGGAGCATGGACAAGATCGGGCCTATTGCCCGTTCGCTGGAGGATTGTGCCCTCGTCTTCGGCGCGATTCATGGCAGTGATCCCGGCGACATGACTGCTGTTGACCGCCCCTTCACATGGCCGTCGCCAATCGATATCAAGTCGCTCAAGGTCGGCTATTTCGAAGGGGACCGTCCGCCCGAAGAGAAGCGGGCAATTGCTGGCTTGAGAATGCTCGGAGTCACGCTCGTCCCCATGAAACTCCCGCAACGATACCCCGTCGGCCCGCTCACCCTCATCCTCAATACGGAAGCTGCAGCCGCCTTCGATGATCTAACCAGGGCCGGCGTCCGAGACGGCATCGGCAAATGGGGAACTACGTTCCGCCAAGGGCAATTCGTTCCCGCCGTCGAATACCTCCGGGCCTGTCGCATCCGCACACTCGTGATACGGGAGATGGCTGAGGCCATGATGGGCATCGACGCTTACGTCGGCGGCGACGACCTCGTCCTCACCAACTTTACCGGCCATCCCACGGTCATTGTCCCCGACGGCGACCGCCCCGGCAGCCCCAGCGGCCAGCCGGACACCATCACCTTCACCGGAGCCCTATTCGGCGAGTCCAAACTTCTGGCCCTCGCGCATGCGTATCAGCAGGCCAGCGGAGCCCATCTCAAACGACCGCCGCTGGATAAGCCTGCGGCGGCCAAAGAGGCGAAATCACCGTAGTGGTTGCTTGGCGATGACTTAGAACTCTCTACTCTTCGGCCGGGCATCGCGCGGAACCGGAGGCAGTGGCGGGGGACGTTCTTCCGCCGCCGGTTTTTTCGGATCGTCCTTCTTTGCCTTGGGCTGCAATGCTTTCTGGCCGCCGCCGAAGAGGTTGAGAACGTCGATCTTGGGAATCTCGATTTTCGGCAGTTCACCGGCCTTGGCGGGCTTGCGCTGCATGTCAATTTCGATGTGGGCGACCACTTTGTCATCGAGCTTTATCAGGCTGGCATCGGCTCCGCGGAACCACTCCAGGAGCGGCGCGGAATAGTTCTCCGGCATCCACTGGCCCGGTTTGGGAGACGCGGTCGATTGCCAGTATTTGCCGCCGCCGGGAAGTTCCGCCACCGCGTAATCGCCGCCGAGCGTGCAGCGGAGACGGGCGTCGAGCAGGTCTTCCGCCACGGTGCGGCAGTCATCCATCGGCACGTGCAATTGTTGATTGAGCGCATGGAGCAGGCGGTTATTGCCGGCGACCGTTTCCACCGCCCGCTGAAACCAGGTGGTGTTGATCCAGGACGCAAACTTGGACTTCGACAAGTCGCTGACGTGCAGCCGAATCTGCGCGGGCTGTGCCGCTTCGACGGGGCGGAGATGGGGCGTCACATCCGCCAAGAGCTGCGGATCGAAGGAGAGGACGGAGAACCCATTCCCTTGCCGTCGCCACAGGCCAAACAGCAGCTTGGAGAATCCGTACTCGTCCGGTGTTCCACCCAGTCCCAGCGGCAGAATGTCGAGAAAACCCGGCTTGGGCCAGCCGCCGAGATACCCTGGCGTGGCCCGCATGAGTTGCAGCGTCTGCATCAGCCCCTTAGGCGGCAGGTCGCTGAGCGGGACCATGTCTTGCACCCCCAGGAACATCGTGCTCGGCGGCACGGTGGGAAAGAACAAGCCGCCGCGCACCGAACCTTGCAGATTGATGACATCACCGGGCGCGGGCGTGATCATCGTGTCCGTCGGCGGGCCAAGGATCGAGGCGATCGTGCCGTATTTGCTCTCGTCGAAAGGGGCGATGGTGCCGTCAATGACCAAGCGTTCTTGCCCCGGTTTTTCAAGGGCGAACCGCCGCAAAGCGATCATCAGCGGGTCCAACTGCTTCCAGTCGTGGATATAGGCTTGAGCCAGCTCGGTGTAGTGAACCTGTTCGCTCGTCGTCAGCCCTTGGAGCTCCACATCGGGGACGGGAATGAAAGTGCCGCGAGCGCCGCGGCGGGAATCGAGAATCTTGTCCCCCGCAATCACCAGTCCGCTGCCGTCGGGTCGCCGGCCAAAGCCCTTAGGCAGAAAGCCGCCGCCCACGAGGTCCTCGACGGACTCGGCGGACGAGTTTTCGCCGCGGGCGGCCAGGCGGGCGAGAGTAAGGGCTTCAATATCGGTAACCGATTTCAGCCGCCGCGACAGCTCCGTTTGATATTGCGGCGAGAGGAGCCCCTGAAAGAACCTGGCGGACATGTAGACGAAGATCGTGTCTTCCCGCTTGAGCGGCATTTGTGAGCGGGCAAAGCGGAACTCTTCCGACTGGCCGAGCGAATCGTTTCCGGCCCCCGCTTCATAAAAACGCTCGACCATCGCTCGCGAGGTGGTTACCAAATGAAATTTTCCATCGACCGCATGAAACGAACGGAGCCGATTGTCCGGCGTCGAAATAAACGAGACCTCATGCCCGGCAATCTTCACAGTCTCCGCCGCTGAGCCGTTGGCTTTCTCGCGCTCCAAGGCCCGCTTGCGCTGTCCGGCGACGTCGCTGGCGAACAGTTCGTTGCGGGTCTCAAAGAGCATGCCGATGGCGGCTCCTTCGTTGACGTACGTGTCGCGCCCGATGAGAGCGACGTCGGCGATCACCTGGTTACCGAAAATCTCGGCCAGAGCATTCTGCTCCAAAGCGAGTTGCTCGCGAGCCCGTTTGCTCAGGGGCGGAATGTAACCCCGCAGGGAAACCATGCTGCTGATGTCCCCGCCGTAGTCTTCCAGCAGTTTGTTCAGCCAAAGGTAATTGGAAAACTTGTCAAATCGGACGTAAAAGCACTCCTGCGGCACATGCATGGCCAGCGGCTCGACGGCGATATCCTTGGGGAGAGTCGGCAGCGGCAAGTCGGGCCATTTCAGAGCCTTGGGAATGGGGAATTCCAGCGGCTCGCCAAAATCTCCCCGGCCGAGCATCGTCTCCTTGAGCGTTTCGCTCCGGAGCCGCTCCATCCCCAGCAGAAGCTCCAGCGACTTTTGAGTCTGGGGAACAGGTTGGCCATTTGCTTCCTGGGGCGCAGGCCGGATCAACTCGCCGACCTTGGACTTGAGCTTGCCGATGAGGGGACGGTCGGGGCGGCCTTCGCGAGGCGGTCGTGCGGCTGGCTCGGCGGGAAGGGCATCCACCCGCAGCCGCTGGGCGAGCATGGACGTGAGATAGTTCTGCACCATTTGTGGATGGTCCCCCGCTTCTTCCAGACGATTGGCTTGCTGGGAATAGTCCTTCCACCAACTGGCCAGCAAGCGGGTGTGCTGCTTGCCATCATCAGCGGCAACAGGGAGCGTGAATTCGAGGCGCTGCGGTGTGAAGAGGCTGATCTTGAGCGGCGCGTCTCCTTGGAACAGGAACGTCACCGTGACGCTGGCCGCGCCTTGGTTGCCGCCGCCATCGAGGATTTGTCCCAGCGCGCGGCCGATCCCCGCGCCGTTGACCGCCGGATAGTGGATACGTCCTTCTCGTTCGTAGGTGAGGACCTGGCTTTCGTCGATCTGTCCGCCAGTATCCGCCGCAGTAAAGGTAACGCGGGCTACGCCAAAGGGCTTTCCGGCGATGGCCTCGGCGTCCACACGGGCATGCGAAACCGAGGTAAGCCAGCTGCAAGCGAGGACGACGAGGGGAATGAGACTGTTGCGCGGCATGGGCGACTCCGTTCCAAAGTAAGTGCAGACTGACGCTGCTCATTGTATGCGAGCTAAGCCAGGAAGGCACATGACGACCACAAGTCCATTGACTTCAATGGGTTACGTCTGGAATAGGCGGTTTTTGCCCTTGCCGCCGACCAGGGTATCGGTCCCCAGGCCGCCGAAGAGCCAGTCATTGCCGTCGCCACCGTCGAGCTGGTCATTTCCCAGCAGGCCATACAGGAAATCGTTCCCCGCGCCGCCGAACAGGCTGTCGCTGGCCCCCCCGCCGAACAGGACATCATTGCCGTCGCCGCCGAAAATGGTGGAGCGGATGCGAATGGCTTTGCCGACGTGGACATAGTCGTTCCCACCGCGAGCATCGATGTTCAGCTCGGCAATCGAACTCAACCTGAACGAGCCCAGTCGCCTCCCAAGATTCTGCACAATCAAGTTGGTGCCGCTGCGAAACATCGTGATGCTGTCCAGGCGGCTGGTGCCAGTAATGACGAGGACCGAGCCGATGAAGCCGGCGGAGGGAGCATGTTCCTGGGCCAGAAAGAAGTTCTGGGCCACGAAGGCACCTAGTTTGGTGCCGGCCGCGAGTCCATCTTCGTTGTCGAACCGGAAATGAATGCCGCCATACAGCCGGCTGTCGGCGGATTCCTGGGCAGCCTCTGAGAAACTGGTGAAGGAACGGCTGGCCACGGTGGCATCTTCCGAAGCCAAGGTAAAGGCGATGTTGTCGCGCCCGAAGAAGCTCTTGAGCACCGCTGCCGCGGCTCCGCTGAAGCTGGAATGGCCGGAAACGTAGGTGGGGAAAGGGGGCGTGGTGAGAAGTGGTGTCCACGCCGCATCCTGAGCGGTACCCGCATTGCCGTCGGTATCCGCCGCTTGGATGGCCGTCACGGGCCGCCAGAAATTGGTGGCGTACTTGGCGTCCCAGGCCATGATGGCGGCATCGGCCATGGCCACGTTGATTTCCGCAAACAGCCGAGCATTCTGAGAAAGGGTGTTCCCCTGCGAATTTGCTGCTGCCTGAGCCATGAGATTGAGGTGTCCCGGCGGCGTAGCGGTCCCTCCGCCGTTAGCCCAGAATTTTGCAATCGCGGTTTGGTCGGCAGTCCGCGTGACGCTTGTCAAAGAGCCGAGGTCTTTTACTTCGTTGAAATCCGCTGTGTATTCAGCGCTTGTGAGCGTCGGCAAGTCGTGCGGTGTGAACTGACTGCCGGTTGTCATGGCAAAAGGGGTGACCTTCGGCCATTGTGGGAGGAGCGCGGCGGCAAAGGCCGGTGGAGTGGGAATCCAGACGCCAGGGCCAGTGCCAGGAGCATAAGGAACGACGGTTGCCGAGCCGTCATTGGCCCGCAGTGCGAGCATCTTGTCCGCGACCAGATTTCCGAGGGCGACCCCGTTGGTTTCCGCGGCACCGTCCGTGATTGTCGCCAGTGAGGCCGTAAACTGGGCGTCGAACGTCGCCGTTTGCGCGGGATAGAGCGCCACCAGCGCCCGATGAGCGGCGGCGGCGATGGCTGCTTCCGCAGAAGTGCCGGGAAGTGCGGGAACATCCACCGCATAGGGTGCATGCGTCCGGTCGATGGCATTCACCGCGTCGTAGACTGACGCCTGAATAATGGCCAGATTACGAGATGCCTTGGGAGGCGGAGTCTTATCCACGCGAATCGCAGCCAAGATATGGTCATTCCACTGAATCACCATGTCGGCCGCGAACAGGTCGCGCGGTTCCAATTGCTCCAAAAAGAGGCGACGCGGGGAATTTACTCGACGGAAATGTTGGGACATAACGGCACTCGGGGTTGCAAGTTCAAGGATGCGAAAAATCTGCGGCAATCACTCAGAGTGTATGCGGCGATTGCCGGAGAATCGAGCATGGTGAGCGAATAATGGTCGTTTCATGAGTCGCAGTGAGGGGAACTTCTCAGTCCCGCCGCCAAACGCCAGAATGAACCCAGCATCACTTCGGCTTTCCGCATTCCACTTTCCGCTTTTCATTTTTCTCCTCCCTTCGGAAGGATCCACCATGAATCGCATCTCGGTCAAAGACGCCCGCCTCGCCCCGGCTATCGGCAGCACCGGCGTGGTGCAGGGCTGGGTCCGGACGCGACGGGATTCCAAAGGGGGCTTCTCGTTCATCGAAGTCAACGACGGCAGCTCGCTCGGCAACTTGCAGGTGATCGCGGACGCGAACCTGGCGAACTACGAGAGCGAGATCAAAAAGCTGGTCGCCGGGTGCAGCGTGACCATCGAAGGGACGATCAAAGCCTCCGGCGGCGGCAAGCAGCCGACGGAGATGGGGGCGACGAAGATCGTCGTCCACGGCTGGGCGGACCCCGAGGCGTATCCCCTGCAAAAGAAGCAGCACACGCTGGAAAAGCTCCGCGAATGGGCCCACCTCCGCCCCCGCACCAACACCTTCGGTGCGGTCACCCGCGTCCGCAACTGCGTCAGCAGAAGTATTCACAATTTCTACCAGGAAGAAGGGTTCCTCTATATCCACACGCCGATCATCACGGCCAGCGACTGCGAAGGGGCGGGGGCCATGTTCCGCGTCACCACGCTCGACCTCGACAAGCTCGCCCTGAGCGGCAGCAAGGTCCGAACGGAGCTCGACTTCTTCGGCAAACCCGCCTACCTCACCGTCAGCGGCCAGCTCAACGGAGAAATCTTCGCTTGCTCGCTCGGCAAAATCTACACCTTCGGCCCCACCTTCCGGGCGGAGAACAGCAACACCTCGCGGCACCTCGCCGAGTTCTGGATGGTCGAGCCCGAAGTCGCCTTCTACGAGCTGACGGACAACATGGACCTGGCCGAGCGGTTTCTCAAGCGGCTCTTCAAGGACGCCCTGAACCAGTGCGGCGAGGACATGGCCCTGTTCAACGAGCACTACGACAAAACGACCATCGCCACGCTGGAAAAAATCGTCGCCACCGAGTTCCGCCGCCTGCCGTACACCGAGGCGGTCGAAATCCTGAAAGCGAGCGGCGAGAAATTCGAGTTCCCGGTCGAATGGGGGATCGACTTGCAATCCGAGCACGAACGCTACCTGACCGAGAAAAAATTCGACGGCCCCGTCATCCTCTACGACTACCCCCGGACCCTCAAGCCGTTCTACATGAAGTGCAACGACGACGGCAAAACGGTCCGGGCGATGGATGTGCTCGTCCCCAAAGTCGGCGAAATCATCGGCGGCAGCCAGCGCGAAGAGCGGCTCGACGTGCTGGAGGCCCGCATGGCCGAGCAGCACCTCCGGGCCGAAGACTACTGGTGGTACCTCGACCTCCGCCGCTTCGGCACCGTCCCCCACAGCGGCTTCGGCCTCGGCCTGGAGCGAGCGGTGCAGTTCATCACCGGCATGGCGAACATCCGGGATGTGATCCCGTTTCCGAGGACGCCGGGGAGTGCGGAGTTTTAACATCCCTGCGCAAAGCTATGTTTTCAGATCTCAAAGTTTGGTGGACAAACTTTACGCGGAAGCAACGCTGGAAACGAGTCTATCGGGAGGCATCGCCGGTAGACGGTGTCCCCAACCTATACCTATCCATCTGCTTGGCACCGAAACGCGACAGTGTTGGTCGCGTGTCGGCGCGTGTTTGGGGCCGATTGCCGGAATCAGCAAGGGATAGTCTGCTGATTCATTGGAAAAAGCTCCAGCAAAGCTGGGATAGACGACAAACAGGCATTCCGCTGCACATTCCAATCTACGGCGTCTTCGACAGCGGATTGGTGACCGCCCCAGACTTTGGAGACCTCATCGGAAGAGCACTTAAGGCGAGACAGTGGAATAATCACAATGACTCGGGCGATGGACTTATGAAGCTGTTCGCTGGAATATTTCTACCGCTTTATGAAAGCCAGACTAATGAAGCGGATGTTGAGTTGCATGTGGCACGGCGATTTGCGAACTATTTTCTTTGGAAGAACGAGCAAGGTAAGCAAAGCAATTTCGTGCTCTATTACCACGACGATACCGACGAGTTGTTAACAAAGTGGGGATTCCAAGCAGAACTGGCAAGAGAAGGATGATTGCGATTTGTCGGCATTGGCAAAGAACCTCAAATTATGCGTATTCTTCCCTTGGGAACGGGTCCATTTGCCGTTCCAACATTTCGGTGGCTGCTCGATTCTTCACACGAAGTGCCGGCGCTCGTGACGCGCCCTACGCAGGCGGCCAAAGGCCGTGAAAAGACATCCCTCAACCCCATGCGGGACTTAGCCGAAGAGCGCGGCCTCGAAGTCTACGCCCCCGACAGCATCAATACCGAAGAAGCCCGGCAGAAGCTTGCTTCCTGGCAGCCGGATTTGCTCGTGGTCTGCGACTACGGCCAGATTCTTTCGCGCGAGCTGCTGGCGGTCGCGCCGCTGGGGGGAATCAATCTGCATGGCTCGCTGCTGCCGAAGTATCGCGGGGCGGCTCCGGTCCACTGGGCGGTTTACAACGGCGATGCGGAGACCGGTGTGACCGTCATCCACATGACGCCGCGGCTGGACGGCGGACCCTGTTTGGCCGTGCGGCGCATGGCAATCAGCAGCAATGTGACGATGCCGAATCTGGAACAGCAGTTGTCGTACTTGGGAGTCGAAGCGGTCCAGGAAGCCATCGAAAAACTCTCCCGCTGGGATCGAGTCTCCCCCATCGGCGAAATCCAGGACCAATCGCAAGCCACCAAAGCCCCCCGCCTCAAAAAAACCGACGGCGCGGTCGACTGGACCCGCACCGCCGAGCAAATCCGCAACCAGGTCCGCGCCTTCAAACCCTGGCCCGCCACCTACACCCACTGGCTCCGCGCCGGCGCCGAGCCGCTGCGGCTGCTGCTCGACCAGGTGTCCGTGGATAGTAGGACGGAGCAGTGCTCCTTCCCACCTGGCGAGGTCATACTGAGCGACAGCAAGCAACTTCTCATTGCCACCGGCAGCGGCAGACTTTTCATCCACGCCCTTCAACCCGCAGGAAAGCGAGTAATGGAGGTTGCTGAGTTCCTCCGGGGCTACCCTGTGCGAGCGAGAGACAAGTTCGGACATTAGCCTGCTAGCACCAGCAGCGATCCCGCCCGCTTTCCCTCTGGGGAATTTCTTCCGCAGGCGGTAAAGTTCGCCCACGTATCAAGATTGATGCAGGCGGAACCGATAACAGAGGGGCGGCATGGGCTGCGCTCGATGCGCTGAAGGTGTTGGCGCACGATGCGAAGGTAGTTGGAAACAGGCAGACAGGAAGCCCGCCCCACATTTCGGGAAGGACCCCGCATGACGACCACATTGCAAACGGATCCCCGCCGCACCGCGCGGGATGCCTTCCGCAAGCCGGGCCGGCCGCCGCTGGAAATGCCGGTCCTGTTTCAGCTTGCAGACCTGAGTCTGCAAGGCCGGGTTGCACCACCGAAAACATTGTCGACTCCGCTGCTCGCGCTTCCAGAGGCCGTCACCGTTGATGCAGCGCTTGCGACTCCGGAAGTGATGGCTCCCCCCGCGCCGATTGCCGAAAGCCCGGCCACCATGGAGCCCCCCCAAGCCGAGGTTCCGCAGCCAGCGGCCGATAGTCTGGAGCCCCCTGCGGCAGAAGGGCCGAAACCAGGAATTCCCCAGGTCGAGCAGCAGCCGGAATTGGTGGTTCCGCAAACCCTTGCCGAACCGAGTCAGACCGAGAGCACGCAGATCAGCAAGATTTCCGATTCCGTTGCCGCTGAACCGCCGGTGGCAACTCCTGCTGTGGAAGCAACTGCGGAGGATACTGTGCCCGCCGCGCCGACCAAGGGAAAGGTGATGGCCACGGACATTACTCCGCCGCAAGAGTCTAATGCTCCTTCCCCTCGCCATCGGACAGAGCAGCGAGCCAGAAATCGGCCGGCGGCTCCCGCGAAAAACAACAACTGGATGGGGACACATGGCAAGGTCATTGCCGTGGGATTTGTGTTTGCCTTGATTGCCACCATTTACATGGCGCAGAACGGCGATGAGCCGGCCCCGGCCAACCCCGACAGAGCCGCGACATCGCACGAGGAGGCCCTGAGCAAGACGCCGACCGAAGCGGAATCCAAAGTCACCGACGCCCACACGGCGAAGGAATCGGTTTCGGCCAGCGAGCCTCATCAATCGCCGACCTTGATGGAGGAGACCAGCCCCGCGGCAAGGACTGCATCCGCGGAGGCCAGCGCGGATTTGCCTGGATCCAAGTCCGATTCGGCAATTCCAGATTCCGCGCTCCCCACGGAGATTGCCGATTCCAAATCCCTCTTCCCCTGGAAAGAAGCGGCGGATGAGCGGGTTGCGGCGAAGCCGGAAGCCAAAGAAGGGAAACTGCCGGCGATCTCAGAGTCAGAGGAGTCGCCCAGCGTTTACGGACCTCCCAGTAGCGCTCCGCAGGATCCCGTGGTCCGCCAGGCGACCAGCGAAGCGCCGGAAGGAAAGGCACCAGAAAGCTATCCGGTGACCAATCCCGGCACCTATCGTGATTTCGAACCGCCGCCGAGTCGGACGGCACCAGCCCAGCCGCGGAGTTCGCCGCCGCGAGCCGCGCCTGCTTCGAATCAGCCTGGCACCCCAAACAACGTCCCCCCAACCAGAACCAGCGGACCCCGTCATGAGCGCACTGGATCAGGCCTTTATTAAGGCGTACGCCAAAGAGCCACCGCCGGCAAAAGCGGCAACGAACAATGCCGAGGCAACCCATGCGCCAGCCGTGGCCGAACGGTTCGCACGCGCGCCTCTTGGACACGCGACCAGCGCGCAGATTGAGAACATCTACGCCGCCGGCACGCTGTATCGCCTGGAAACTCCGCGGGCCGCGGAGCCTGTGTCAGTGCCGCCGCCGCACTTCGCTGGCCGTGCCTCCCGCCGTCTCCCTTTGCGATATCGTCTGGCGCAGATGGAAGTGGTCGAGACCGCCGCACCTGTTCTGCAGCACCTGCCGAAGCCGGTGGTTCAGCCCGCCGCAATCGCGTCCCAGCCGAAGCGAGCCAGGAAGGCGCAGATTCCGCCTCTTCCGCAGTTAACGACGAGTGCTGGCAATGAAGTGGAAGAACTGCCGGAAGAAGTGGTTGCGGTGGTCAATCCGGCAGAGGTAGAAGCGAAGGCTCCGGTTGTCGTAGCCGAGGTTGTTCCCCTCTTGGCTTTAGCGAACGCCGTGGAAGTCCGCCAACGGTGGGATGAATTGTTGGGAGATTCTCCCGTGGTGGCTGACTCGGCATTCGCCGTCTGGCCCCAGCAGGAAGATCTGGCTGCCGCACAAGCGAGTTCGCTGATTTCGCTCGACCTGGAAACGATGCCCGAGCAGCCAGCGGCGGTGACGGAACTGGTACACGAAAGGGTCATGGAGGCCGCGGTGCCGGAACAGTCGCCGGCCAAAAGCTACCGCCTCGACGCCGCTCATGCCGCGGTCGCCGGGCCCCATCAGCCGCCGCAGCCCTCGGTAGAAGACCTCATCAAGCCTGCCGCGGAAGCACCCTTCGCCACACCTTCCGAAGCGAAGATTAAAGATCGCCCTCTGGTAGTTACGGAAGAAGAAGCTGCTGAGCTCGTGGGAGTTGCGCAAGCCCCTGCCATGGCCGCCGCCGCTTCCGCTAAGACAATCACCACCGCGCCCCACCATGGTCAGCAGCTGGTTCCTGCCTGGGAAGTCGACCGGTTCCATTGGCCGGCTTTGTGCGACAAGCTCTTGCGTGACGAACAGTCGTACTTTGCGCAGGCTGGCGAAAAGATTGTCGCCGCGGTACGGGACGGCTTGAGGTCTCTCGCCATCACTGGCAGTCGGCGGGGTGAGGGACGGACGACTCTGGCACTGTGTCTGGCTCGGAGTGCGGCCTCGGCGGGGCTGAAGGTGGCTCTCGTCGATGCCGACTTTGCCCGCCCCCAGCTCGCCGCGAGCCTAGGACTGGAAATTGCCGGCAGTTGGCACGAAGCGGCCCTGGGAAAAACCACTCTCTCCGAAGCCGCCATCAAGTCCCTCGACGACAATCTTACGGTCCTGCCGCTCGACGTCTCCACCGCAGCCGCTCCGCTGTCACTGGCGGATCCGCGGCTGACCAAGACGCTCCGCGAGGCGGCCAGTGCATTCGACTTACTGGTGTTGGATTTGGGCCCAACCGCGGCGGGAGATGGTTCGTTGTTCCCCGAGAATGAAGCTCCGCCGGCGGATGCAGCGATCGTCGTGCGGGATCTTCGCTACTGCACCCCCTCGGAGAGCCAGGCCATTGGTGAGCGGCTGAGCCTGAGCGGCATCGAGGCGGTGGGCATCGCGGAAAACTTCGTCCCCCAAGAGAAGCTTGTGGCTTAATGTACGAGACGCATTGGCAACTTGCCGCCCGCCCATTCGACCATTCGGCCGACTCGAGATTCTATTACCCGAGCGAGTCCCAGCAAGGGGCGCTCCTCAAGCTCCGCTATGCTCTCGAAAACCGCCGCGGTGCCGCGCTGCTGACGGGTGCCGCGGGCCTCGGCAAAACGATGCTCGCGCAGACGCTGACGCGGCAGCTAGGAGAGAGTCTGTCGCCGAAAGTGCATCTGGTCTTTCCGCAGATGCCGCCGGGTCAACTGCTGGCCTATTTGGCGGACCAGCTTAGTGCCGGTGGTGGAACTTCGCTGACCGTCGAACAAAGTCTTCGGCGAATTGAAACGCGACTGCGGGAAAATGCCAAGGCCGGCAAACACGCAGTCATCGTCATTGACGAAGCTCATTTGCTCGACGACTCGCAGGCCTTGGAAACGGTGCGGCTCCTGCTCAACTTAGAACAGGACGCCCGGCCGCTGGCTTCGTTCCTGCTCACGGGGCAGACCTCGCTGCTCCTGGCCATTGAGCGTCACCCCGATTTGGAAGAGCGGCTGGCGGTGAAGTGCCTGCTGCGGCGATTCAAGCCGGAAGAGACGATGGGATACATTCAGCACCGCCTGACCGCGGCTGGGGCGAAGCAAGCCATCTTCACGGATGGGGCGTTGGAAGCCATCCATCAGGAAACACTCGGCATTCCACGGCGGATCAACCGACTCTGCGACCTGGCCCTCCTCGTCGGCTTTGCGGAAGAGCTGACTTCCATCGGCCCTGATCAGATCGCCGCCATCTCCGAAGAACTTACCGGCGTGACAGCCGAGTAGTTTATGATGCGGAAGATGAGCCGCACTTCTTCTTCATTGAGGGACTGGATGATTCTCGCCGGCATAACGGCGCTCGCGGCTATGCTGCGCCTGTGGCAAGTCAACGAGAGTCTGTGGATTGACGAGCTGCACACTTCGTGGTGTGTGCAGGCCGGTTTGGATCAAGTGGCCCAGCGGGCCGCAGAGGGCAACCAATCCCCTCTCTATTTCTGGCTCGTTTGGGGAGTCACGCGACTGCTCGGCGAAAGCGAGTTCACCTTGCGGCTGCCGAGCGTGCTCGCGGGAATCGCTCTCCCCGCGATGGCGTGGCTGCTCGTGCGGCGACTGGAACTCGGAGAGAAGACCTCTCTCGCCGCGATCCTGGCGGCACTCCTGGTCTGTGTGGATCGTACGTCGATTTTCTATTCCACGGAGGCCCGCCCCTATGCCCTCGTCGAACTAGCGAGTGCGGGGGCCATGATTCTGGCTATTGAATCGCTGCGCGGCGGATTCCTCTGGCCTGCTGCGCTCGTGCCGACTCTCATCGCGTTATTCTATTTGCATTACACGACGGCGCTTTACATCGGTGGCCTGATCGGCTGCTGCTTCGTCTATTCGTTTTTCGATCGAGAAGGAAAGCCGTCCGACAGGAAGGTCTGGCTGATCATCGGGAGTGTCATCACGGTGTGCGCTTTGCCGGCTGCCTACCAACTACTGGACATCGCGGCTCGGCGAAGCAACTGGACAGGGTTTGCCGACGATTTCTCGCCGGCCCAGGTGTATATTCCCCTCGTCGTTCTCCTTGCCCTTTGGAGTCCGCTCCCACCACGGCGAGTGCTCCTCACGGCTGCGGCTTGCCTCATTCCCACATTGGCCGCCGCTGGGCTCACCTGGTGGGGATTCGCAGCCGTCTTTCAAACCAGGTATATCGTGGTGACGTTTCCCCTGCTCTGGGTCAGCATCGCTGCCGCCAGCCAGGTCGCGGATCAGCCGCGAGTGCGGCAAGTTGCGTCGATTGTTGTTTTGGCAGTGGCAGTCTGGTGGAGCGGCCTTGTCGAGAATGGCGTGAATCACGGCAAGCTTCTTGTCGACCGTCAGGAAGACTGGCGCGCGGCGATTGCTGCCGTCAATCAGGCCCACCAACAGCACCCGCGGTGGAAAATCCTGGTGCACTCGGGACTGATCGAGACTGATGACTTAGGTGAGAACCCCACGCCCGCCTTGAGGGAATATGGACTTTTGCCGGTGCGAGCACGCTACAACCTCGATGCTCCGGAAGACGCCCTGATCCCGCTTCCCATGACTGGGCCGGAGCGATTGACGGAGCAAACCCGCGACGCGGTGCTCAAGGCAGGAGGAGCCGTCGTGATCCTGCGGCAGTCGGCGGACAATGCCGAGCCGATGGCTCAAGAGCTCGATAGCTTTGGCATCATCAAGAAGCAGTCCTTTGGAAACGTGCAAGTCATCGCGTTCCAGGTGAGCATCGAGCCGTAGGTTATGCTGTTGTCCTACGTCTGGATCTGCAGCGGCAGCAGCTCGCGCTCTGGTGACTGCGGGACACCCCGCGGCCCGTCAAGAACGCTGTCGATGAGATAGTACATCAGCCGCCGCAGCTCTTCAGGCTGGAGCTTGTCAGCGATGGCCTCGGCGCGCTCTTGATGCTTGTCGATGAGCCGGGCCGCCTTTTCGAAAACGCCGGCCTTTTCGTAGAGCTGGCGGACGCGGGCAATGCGCTCGCCGGCCATGCGATGGTCACCATTCACCAGCGACAGGAGTTCTTCTTGCGCAGCAGAGTCAATGCCTTCGAGGGCGAGTGCCCACAGAACCGTCGGGCGGCCGCCGAGGATGTCGCCGCCGGCGGAGAGCTTGTTGTGTTCGTCCCCCTGCCAGTCGTTTAGATCGTTGAGGATTTGGAACGCCACGCCGAGATTGCGGGCGAACTGCCGCACCGGCTCGCGGTATTCTTCTGCGGACCCGGCCAGCCGAATGCCGCTGAACATGGCGGCTTCGAAGGCGGGGGACGTTTTGAGGGCGTAAATCTTCAGCGCGTCGAGCGGCTTCAGGCGTTTGTCGCGGGCGTCGCGCCACAGCAGCTCGGCCCCTTGCCCTTCGGAGAGCCGTAGGTGGGAGTCGGCCAGGTTATCGAGAATGTCGGCCACCACGTCCGCCCCCAGCGTCTTCGACTCGCGGCTGACGAGCCGATAGCCGAGGCCGATGAGATAGTCGCCGACGTTGATGGCGGTGGGGATGCCGTACCGCTTGTGGATGGTCTCTTCGCCGTAGCGGAAGGAGTCGTTGTCCTGGATGTCGTCGTGAACGAGCGAGGCCTTGTGGAACGTCTCGATGGACATCGCCGCCCGGCGAACGGAGTCGTTGACGTTTGTGGCGAGATGCTGTTCGCCGCCGGCCAATGTTCCCTTGCCGCCCGTCATAGCATCGTGAACAGCCAGCGTAATGAAGGGGCGGGAGTATTTGCCCCCCTTGCCGAGGAAGTCGTAGGCGATGGCCTCGGTGGCGGCGATGGGGTCGAGCGCTGCTATCCCCTGGCCATTTACTTCCGAAAGTTTCGGCCCTCCCCGCAGTCGCGGACAAATGCGGTCCAGCTCTTCCGGCTTGAACATGCTGCTGGCTGAGCGGAGCAGGTGGACGTAGCTGGCGGTTTGCTGCGTCGCCTGGCCCGGCTGGGTCTTGATGATGTCCAGCACCCAGTCCTCGTCCACGCTGGTGTTGCGGCAATCGCTGGAGAGGAGCGGCACCGCCATGCAGGGGATGCCGGCGAGCAGAATTTTGTCGATCGCCTTTTCGAGCACGTTCAGGCAGGCGACGCCAACGATGGCGTCCACATAGCCGCTAACGATGATTTTGAGAACGATGGGGGAGCCTTCGGCGACGAGGACCTTATACCCCATCTCGTCCGCCAGGCCGCGGAAATCGGCGATGCTGCACGCTCCGCACTTTTTGCACTCCAGGCCGAACTCGTCGTAGTCGGCGGGGCAGCCTTCCGCATGCTTCAAACAGTGCGGCAGTAGGAACAGGCGACGTGACGGCGGCACCGCGGCAACCTGGTCGCGCCAGAATTCACTCGCCAGCACCACCATCATCCAGCCGACGTATCCTTCGGCCAGATTCAGCTCCGCGAGCGTATCGCGAACGACCTTCTCCATCTCGTCCTTGCCGAGCGGCCGGGCCTTATCGAACGTGCCGGCCACCTCGCGGCACTTGGCATGGAGCTTGTCCCGCAATTCCCGCGTCTCCGGCACCAGTTTGAGATGCGCCGTCTGTCGTCGCTTGCTCCGCTTGGGAGCTTCGCCGGCAAACTCGGGGGGCACAAACTCAGCGGCCGGGCCGCTGAAAGCAACGGAGTCGCTTCCCTCGTGCTGTCCGGAATCGGAAGTCGTGGATGCGTAGTCCAAGGTGCAAATCCTAGTGGCGGGCTCGTCGTTAGGCGGGGCTCAGCGTCCGCACGGCTCGGCCCAGGGCCGAGACGGTGAACGCCAGCGGATAGAGCTTTTCATAATACCACAACTTGGCGAAGTAAAAACCTATCGGAGCCGCATTCCGGTGCTCCCCCCGCTCCACCCGCTCGATGAGCCAAGTCAAGCCTTTTTCGATTGTCTGCTGGAATTCCAGCTCGCCAGCCGCGGCCAGAAGGGCTTCGACGGCGAGGGCGGTTTCTTCAATGGAGGAATGCAGGGGGCTGGGAGCTAGGGGCTGGGGGCTGGGGGAAGAACCGGGGACTCCGTCTTCTTCACTCTTCACTTTGCACTTTGCACTCTGCACTCCGTACTGAGTACTCGGTACTCCCCTCTTCCCCCACACGCCGCTCCCCCAGCCGCCGTCGGGGTTTTGGTTTTGTCGGAGCCAAGCCAGACCGCGTTTGGCCTCACTCGAATCCATCATGTCGAGGTCGCGATATGCCGCGAGAACCTTGGAGGTGCCGTAGACGGGATTGTCTTCGTTCAGATGGTCTTGATTGCCGAACCAGAGGGGAGACCAAGAACCGTCGCTATGTTGGTGACGCCGAAGATATTTGAATGGCCATGGCAGCAATTCAGGCAGTGGACGTTTGCGACTTGGGCCGGGTTCGATCATGTGCCAACTTCGATCGACCACACAGAACGATCGAAGAACATGAGCAGTGAGATCGACTCCGCTGCGGTCGAAGGGAAGCCTACCCCAACCGCGGCAGAACGTCGGCCATCCTCCATCTCGGTTCCACAATGAGTCAAGCCATGCACTACCCACCAGATATGCATCGGCAACACGATCACGATCTTCCTTGTTGCAATGGTCGCTGATCATCCAATTCTCTAGTGCCAGCAGCGCCCCCGGCGTATCATCCGCATCCGGCACCGCCCCTGATAGATCGCTCCAGCCCCAGCCGCCGGGATCGGCGCCGGTGAAGGGGTGGCGAGTGAGGTGTTGGCAGGAGAGGAGCCAATCGAGGCACTGGGGGCCGAGGAGGGCGGCCACGTCTTCGCCGCCGCTGGCGAGGGCGTTGATGGAGAGGGTGGTGACCCAGGTGGCCAGGTTGGTGTCGATGGGCCAACTCCCGTCGGGTCGGACGGAATCCTCGAGGAACTTGATTCCCTCGCGGGTCACGGCGTGGTCCTGGCGGCCGGTGGAGGCGAGGCTCATCACCACGAAGCTCGTCAGTGGCACCGCCTCCAGATAGCCGCCGCTTTCCGGTTGCATCTGGCGAAGGACGCTCAGGCTGCGGCTGATGGAGAGGCTTCTCACCATTCGTGCGACCGGATTCCACGGTTTTTTGTGGAAGTAGCGGCACTGGCCGATGGCGACGAGGGCGGGGATAGCGTAGCTGACCACCGGCATCCGCATGAAGCGATACCACGACTGCGGCACACACGCCAATTCAAATGGCAGCGGCGAGACCTCCTTCCACTCCACCAGCCCCGCCAGGGCCAGGTTCGTCATGATGGGGACGACGAACGTCTTATCTACGCCATAGCGGTCCCGCAGTCCTTTCAGGTGGCCTTTGGCGTCGATGTACTCTTCCGCACGAACGAGAAGTTCTTTGTGTTGTTCTGAGTGCCCAGCTAAATGAATCGCTGCGACCACGAGCATCGTCGTGGCAATGTTCGAGTAGCTCTTGTCGGTATCGCCAAAGCCGCCGTCGTCGTTTTGATGAGCGACCAGCCAGGCAATGCCGCCCGAGATGAGAGAATCAAAGCGACCTGTTCCACCATGCTTTTGGGCAATGGCCAAGGCACTCACCGCCGTCGCTGTCGAGAGTGCGCTGGTGGAGAGTTCTCCCACCCAATGTCCATCCGGCGTCCGCTCCGCCAGCAGTTCGGACTTGGCGGTTTCGTAGGCGGCCCTGAGGCGGGAATTGTCAATCATGCGGACAGCAGAGTCGATTACGCGTGCATTTCGTTGACGATCATGCACCCGACACGACCGGCTGCAGGAAGCGGCGTTCAAGGGGCGGGCCGAGTTCTACGAGATAGTAGTCCCAAGTCACGTCCTTGGCGAGAGAGTCGAAGTCGTCGAAGAGGACTGTCGCGGGGAGCGGACAGGAATAAATACCAGGCGAGGCAGCGGCAATTGCGGCGGCAAGGCGGTCCTTCTCGGCGGGCATGAGGGCGAAATCGGCCGTTTCGGTGGTATCAGCCTCAACGGCGAGGCCAGCACGGAATTCGTCCGGGATTTGGGCAACGGCGCTCTCCAGTTGCCGAGGCAGATTGTCGGGAAGCTGGTTTTCCTTGTGCTGGAAGACAAGATCCGCCTGGACCTGTTTCCAGGCAAAATCGATGACCCGCAGCGTGCGGAACGTGGCTTCATAAGGACCGCTGCCGATGAGACGGATTTGACAGAGGTCAGCGTCAAACTCGGTTTTTTGCAGTAGCAATCCAGAAAACAGTTGCCCCAAGTACATTAGCGGCCAGAGCAGGATCTTGACGAGCGAAAACAAGATCCTAAGCGGCCAGAGCAGCTTGCCCAATACAGAGCGGCGGCTGGTTGTGGCGGCATAGATCGACTCATCCCAGGCATCGCGCTGCTTGACGGCCCGGAAGAAGAAGTGGCTGATGCCCCGGACAAAGCTGGCTGTTCCAGACGCGGTTCCTTTGACATGGCGGCCACATTCATGGGCGATCATTCCCGCCAACTGGTCTACGGTGCAACAGGCCACGAGCGGCAGGCCGATGTGCAGGTGCGACCTTGAACCGTGAAAATCCGGGTTGCCATCGACGGTGATTTGCTTCGGTCCTTCCGCATTCAACGCAGCCGCAATCTTGTCCACAAATTCAAACAGCAGCGGCGCTTTGTCACGCGCGAGTGATTTGACCTTGCCCTTCGCGGGACGCGGAGCGATCAGCGGCTTGAGCAGCGCGAGCCCGATGATGAGCAGCACAGCTACCGGACCATAGAGGAGCACTGCGCCACTGCCGACGATCGAAGGTGCATACAGAAACCACATCACCGCGCCGCCGAGAAACAGCGTCACCAGCACAGCGTAGAGCGCCGGCAACAGGCAAGTCGCCGTCGCCGCCATGAACATCCGCAAGCGGAAGGAAAATGGGGCCGACAGTTTTTCCATCGGGCCGGAAAGGAGGCCGAGAACCCTCGCTCGCCGCTCTTCCGCCGATAGTGAAGTCTTTTTCGCAGGTTGTGGCGCGAATGGGGGTGCGGGCTTCGTCTCCGCGGCGCTCGCCGCGGGTATCTGCACGGCTCCCTGGCACTTGGGGCACTTGCCGCGTTTTCCCGCCAGCTCATCCTTGACCTTGAGCGTGGTGCTGCACTGAGGACACGTGACGGAGATGGGCAAAGGAGGCTCCCAGCAGAGTTTCAAAAGAAATCCGGTTTGCCAGTATAGTCCGAATCGCCGGGCAAGAAACAAAGCGGCCCGGCCAAGATAATTGGCCAGGCCGCCTTTTGAGGACAATCTTTAGCGGCAATTACCGCTCCTGTTACGGCTCGAGCTCCACGCTCCAGTAAGCCTCGCTGATGAACTTCGTCCAGCTGGCGATGGGCAAATGGCTCGTGGCGTAGAGCGGCTTCCACTTGGGGCGGATGGGCTTGTGGAGCAGCCGCATGTGGGCCTGCTCCGGGGTCTTGTCCGCCTTCCGCTTGTTGCACTCCACGCAGGCCAGCACGCAGTTTTCCCACGTACTTTGGCCGCCGCGCGAGCGGGGAGTAACGTGGTCGATGGTCAGCTCGTCGCCGGTCATCTTCTGCCGGCAGTACTGGCAAGTGTAGCCGTCCCGTTTGCAGAGGTTCCGCCGGCTGAAGGCGACTTCGCCGCGAGGAACCCGGTCAAATGTGGTAAGCGAAATGACCTCGGGAACCCGCAATTGCATCGTCACCGCCTGCACGAACAGCTCGTCGGTGTCGGGCCGCAGCTTCGACCAATCGGCCCAGTCGTACTGGGCAAAGTCGTGCGGGTCCACCACCTTGGCCGCCCCATTCCACACGAGAATGAGTGCGCGAGCCACGGAGCTGACATGCACTGGCTGCCAGGTGCGGTTCAGCACCAGGGTGGGACGCTCAAGGACGCGTGACATGTGAAGGACGGGGGCTGGGGGGTTAGGGACTCGCGGCTGGGGATTGGAATCTGGGTGAGATGAAACGCCAACGCATCTATTGTTTACGAAGTCAGGGCGCGAGACAACCGTATTTCCACGATTCTTCATCGAAATTGGAGGAGCTTTGGTTGACACCAGCCAAGACGCGATAGCAACAGCGGCGGTTCGCTGGGAGCGGCGAGAATTGTTCAGAAAGTGGACGGACTCGCTGGCGCGTTTCCCAACAGAAGCACGGCGCGGGGTGCATTCGCGTATCTGCGTGGTTATGCGGCTTGGGCGAGGCGATGGGTGTCGGCGGATCGGTGGGGGCGGGGACGGGAGGAGTACCGTATCCAGCGCTCGTCGTGGCTCAATTGGCCCTCGCGTAATTTCAGCATCGCTTCAGCGCCGTCGGTCAGCCAGAATTCTTCGCTCCCATTCACGCGACGGCTGATCTGCTTGATCGTCGACTCCACCGGTGCGCTGCTGACCGGCAGACCCAGACGGCGGTATTCGGGAGCATCCATGCGCTGGACCTTCAACGGAGCCCAGGCCTTGCTCCACCTTTGTGCGATCCACCTCCACGGCGACTGTAATCCCTACATGATTTGCCGCATTCAAGCTGAATAGACTGCGTTATGTCGACCAACCGCGGCATAGCGATTTGCGAGTTACACCCTGAAGATATCACCCAAATCGCAACTAAACTAAGCCAGTATCTCCCCCACCACCTCTCCCGCCACATCCGTCAGCCGATAGTCCCTTCCCGCGTGCCGGTAGGTCAGCCGTTCGTGGTCCAATCCCAGCAGGTGCAGGATCGTGGCGTGGAAATCATGGACGTGGACGGAGTCTTCTCCAGGGCCGATGCCGTAGTCGTCGGAAGAGCCGTGGACGAGGCCTCCTTTGATGCCGCCGCCGGCGAGCCAGGAAGAGAAGACCTGGTGATGATGCTCGCGGCCGGCGTGGGCGGCTTGTTCGTGGTAGGGAGTGCGGCCGAACTCGGTGGTCCAGACGACGAGTGTCTCGTCGAGGAGGCCCCGCTGCTTGAGGTCGGTGATGAGAGCGGCGATCGGCTGGTCGACGTTCTTGGCGAGGGCGACGTGCTCCTGCATGTTGCCGTGCGAGTCCCAGTTGCCGGATGAGCCGACATCGATGAGCTCGACGAAGCGGACGCCGCGCTCCACCATCCGCCGGGCCTGCAAACATTGCCAGCCGAAGCCGTTTGTCTGTCCGCGGGCGAGGCCGTAAAGGCGGAGTGTCGCTTCCGTTTCCTTCGAGAGGTCGAATGCTTCCGGCGCGGCCTGCTGCATGCCGAAGGCGGTTTCCATCGCGCGGATGCGAGCTTCCAGGGCCGCATCGCCGGGACGTTCTTCCAGGTGCTTCTTGTTGGCGGCAGCGATGCGGGCCAGCTCCAACTTCTGCAGCTCGTCCGTCGGCGAGCGGCGGCTGACGTTGGCGATGGGGACCGGGCCAGGGACGATGTGCGTCCCCTGGTGGCAGCCGGGGAGGAAGTCGCAGCCCCAGGTTTGGGTGCCGGCATAAGGCGCTTTCGGGGCGATGACCATGAACGACGGCAGGTTACGGTTCTCGGTCCCCAGGCCGTAGCTCACCCAGGCCCCGATGCTTGGGCGGGCGAACGACCAGGAGCCGGTGTGCATGCCGAGCGTTCCCTCGTAGTGGTTGGTGTGGTTCGATTCAAGGGAGCGGATGACGCAGAGGTCATCGACCACCGTGCGGACATTCGGGAACAAGTCGCTCACCTGGGTGCCACATGTGCCGCCAGGAGCAAACTTCCAGCCCGGCCCCTTGAGAAAGCGGGTGAACTTACCGAGCTTCCCCTGCCAGTTATCGACCGTGATCGACTTGCCGTGATCCGCCGCCAGCTTGGGCTTGTGGTCGAACGTATCGACGTGCGACACGCCGCCGGTCATGTAGAGGAAGATGACGGACTTGGCGCGGGGGACGAAATGGGACTGTCGAGCCGCCAGCGGATCTGCGGCAGGAGCTTTGGCAGGGGGAGCTTCCTCCGCCAGAATGCCGCGCAGTGCAATCGCCCCAAAGCCGCCGGCAGCGGCGGAGAGGAGTTCGCGGCGGGTGGGTGTGAACAGGTTCTTCATTCCTACATTCTACTCCAGTTGGAACTCCGCTGGCGTTAGGGCAGCGGCGCGACGTACACATCAAACCCATTCTCGCGATTGGAGACGAACGTCAGCCGGCCATCTTTCGTCCAGGAGGCGAAGTTGTCGATGGCGGGGCTCTGTGTTTCGTTGCGTGGGTTCTGGCCATCGGGGTCGATGGTGTAGATTTCCAGACTGCCGTCCCGGTTGCTGGTGAAGGCCAGCCGCTTGCCGTCCGGCGACCAAGCGGGGTAGTCGTCCAGGCCGGGGCTCTTGGTCAATCGGACTAGCTCGCTGCCGTCGGCGTTCATCACGGCCAGTTCCAAATCTCCCCAGCGGCTGGTGGCGAAGACGATTTTCTTCCCGTCCGGCGACCAGGCTGGATGGGCATCGAGAGCTGGGTCGGTGGTGAGCCGCTTCTTTTCGCTGCCATCCGCTTTGGCGATGTAAATTTCCTGGTTGTCGTGCTTCGTGCAGGAGTACGCGATCCACTGGCCGTCGGGGGACCAACTCGGCCACTCTTCGTGCGAGAGCTTCCCTTCGGTGCCGGCCACTACCTTGATGTCCGTTCCATCGGTCAGGCAACTATTAACGTCGATGTCTCCCTGGTTGGGGGAAGCCTTGTCGTACGAAAAGGCAATCCGCTTCCCATCGGGGGAATAGACCGCGTCGAACTCTGGATAAGTGTTGGCCGTCAGCCGGCGTTCGGTCTTGTTCTCGGTAGTGAGGACAAAGAGGAAGATCGTCGCCCCCTGATGCCGGGTAAAGAGCAGCGACTTCCCATCGGGCGACCAGACTGGCCGCTGTTTGAAATGGCCATCGGTGGTGAGGCGACTGGGTGCTGAAGCTTGACCAAAAACCAGGGGCGGGGATGGCCACGAAAGACACAAAAAGGCACAAAACAAGTAGGGTGCATGAGCGCAGCGAAATGCACGCGTAATGGACACCGCTCGACGCGTGTATTTCGCTGCGCTCATACACCCTACCGATTTCATCCGACCAGTTCCTCAATCACTTCCCCTTGCAGCGGCAGGCCGGCGGTGGTGAGCTGCGTAGTGCCGATGCCGAGCTGATGGAGGACGGTGCGGAACAGGTCGGCCGGGGTGACAGGCCGGCTGGCGGGATGTTCGCCGCGGGCGTCGCTTTCGCCGATGACAATGCCTTGCTGCAGGCCGCCACCCGCGACGAGAGCGCTGAAGCACTGGTTCCAATGATCCCGCCCCGCTTTGCCGTTGATCTTGGGGGTGCGGCCGAATTCTCCCATCGCGATGACGACGGTTTCATCGAGCAGGCCGTGACTTTCCAGGTCGTCGAGCAGCGCCGAGAGCGACTGGTCGAGCATCCAAGCATGACGGTCCTGCATCTGCTGAAAGTTCCGGTCGTGCATATCCCAGCCGCCGTCGCCGGTGTCCTCGATTGGCTCAACGTGCGAGCTCCAGTTGACCTGCACGAAGCGGACGCCGGATTGCACCAGGCGGCGGGCCATCAGGCAGCACTGGCCGAAGCGGAACTTGCCGTAGGCCCGGCGAAGTTTCTCGGGCTCTTCATTCAGGTCGAAGACGCGGCGGGCATTCGGCGCGGTGAGGAGCGACAATGCCTGCTGATAGAACTTGTCCAGCCGCTCGGCTGCTGGTGAGGATTCGAGGTCCCGCGTCAGGGAGTCCATCTGCTTCCGGAGCCCTTCGCGGGAAGCGAGGCCGCTGGCGGAATTGCCGTCGATGAGGTCGAGCGACGGAATCTTAACCCCTTGTTGCACGTCATAGTCGAGACGGAACGGATCGTAGAGTGCGCCGAGCGGGCCGGCCCCTTCACCGGTAATGGACTTCTTCCCCTGATGCAGCGTCCCTCCCATCGTGACGAACCGGGGCATCTCCGGCGAAAAGCCGAGCACCCGCGAGACGACGGAGCCGTGTGTCGCCTTGACCTGACCCGATAAGACCTGCCCGCTGAGGCTGATGGCCCCACTATCCGAGCCCGTCAGGCCTATGGTGCCGCCGATGCCATGATCATTGGAAGTGTGGTGTAGCGACCGCAAGATGGAATATTTGTCCGCCCGGGACGCGAGCAGTGGAAATAGCTCACAGATCTGTATGCCGGGGACGCGCGTCGGGACCGGCGCGTACGGCCCACGGTAATCGACCGGGGCCTTGGGTTTCATATCGAACGTATCGAGATGGCTCGGCCCTCCCCAGAGCCAAAGCAGAATGACCGACTTTGCTTTCTTCGGCGTTTCGTTTTGTCCCCGCGCTTCCAGCCGCAGCAAATCCGCCAGCGACAACCCGGCCGCGGCAATGCCGCCGGCGCGGAGCAGCTCTCGCCGCGTGGTGCGGCCGCAGACTTTCGCGATTTGCCGGCCCAGGTTGAGCATGGGGCTATTATCGCAGAGCCACATCAAAGGTCATAGTGTCGACTGGCTATTTGAGGACAGAGATGACAGAATCAGGTAAGTAATGACGAATGGCGAATGAAAGAGATCGCGTCCGAATTCGACATTCGACATTCGTCATTTCCAGGAGAACCACATGACCGCCACCGCAACCAAATATTTCCGCCGAGACCCTGCTGAAGTTGAACCCTGGCGAGAGACCTGCGGACAAATCCGCCCGCTCGTCGAAGAGAAGGACGAGGCGGCTGCGGAAGTGCATCACGTGGAGATCGACCACGCCAAGCTGCATTATCACGCTCGGACCGACGAGTTCTATTACGTCATTGCCGGCAGCGGGACGATGGTGCTGGATGACGATGAAATCGAGCTGCATCCTGGTGTCGTGGTCTACGTTCCGCGCGGCGTCAAGCACAAGGCGGTCGGCAAACTGACGGTGCTCACCGTCTGCATCCCGCGGGGAGTGCTTGGGGATATTGTCGAACTCGAATAGCGGCTCGGCTACGCCAAGTTCGCCGGCTGGTGCGGATTGAACACTCCAGCCGGATGCATGGGATCCATGAGTTGCCGCTCCAGCACTGCCAGCTTGCGATAGGCCTGAAAGCCGCTCCACATGCAGTAGAGGCCGTACGCATGGAACGCCACAGCCATGATCTGGCCGAACATCAGAAACAATAGCCCATCGAGCAGGTACAGGACCATTCCCAAAAAGAACAGGGGCTGCCAGCGCTTCACCGCCAGCCAGCCGAAGCCGCAGACGACTCCCGCCACAAAAAGGTCGAAAGCGAACGCGACCCCTTTCAGGACGATCGCCTGCTCCGGGTTCTGTTTCGCGGCCTCGACGGCTCCCACATCGACGATGAGCGTCACTCCCAGCCCAATGACGAAAAAGGTTCCGCCCCCCACCAGCATGATGAGCGAGTTGATGAGGGAAAACCCAGCGACGGAATAAAACCAGCCCGCCCCGCGCCGCCCCTGTTGCATGAGGACGGCAATCTGTGACTCCAGGGGCGAGATCTCGGGAGCCTGCTCCACTTCGATCTCGGGCAATTCCGGCGTTTCCGGCGACTGGTATGGATTTTCGGACCCCGGCGCAGGCTGTCCGACTGGTGTTTGCGGTGCGCCGTCCGAGGACTGGGAACGAAAATCGGACAGCGGTTGGCTCATGGCGAATTGCCTTGGAAAAAGGTGTGGCTGATTATCACCCGCTTCAGCGCCGGAAGCTACGGCGCTCGGTGGAAAGTCACCGCTTAAATATCACGTCCGCAGTGCTCCTCATCGGAGTGGCGTTCTTCGTCCGGCGATTCGGTCCCGATCTCATCCTCATCATCGTCGTCCGGCTCTTGCCGCTTGAAGAACAGGTTCCAAACGAAGAAGCCTCCGGCGAAGAAGCCAACCAATCCCGCCAGACAAACAAGGCCGAGCCAATCGCCAGTGGTCATGGGGGTTCTCCTGGTTCCCAGGCTCCGCGTGGAAACAAGGACTGTCATTTCAAACTTCGCAAATAGGCGATCAAATCCCGGAGTTGGTCGTTCGTCATCGTGTTTTCCAGGCCACCAGGCATGATGGAAACGGGACTGGGCTTCATTTGCTCGATGTCGGCAGTGGCGAGGCGGATGTCTTTCTGGTCGGGAGTGCGGAGGAAGAGGGCGTCCGCGGTGCGGCGAGTGACGAGGCCGGTGACGGTCTGGCCGCCGGTCGTTTGGATGACGTAAGTCTCATAGCCCTGGCCGACGCTGGCGCTGGGATAAAGGACAGCTTCTAGTAGGTCTCGCTGGCTGCGGCGCTCGCCGACTTTGGTCAGGTCGGGTCCGATTTTGCCGCCGTCGGTGCCGACCTTATGGCACGCAGCGCATGCGGCCCGTTTGTTGACGAAGATATCGCGGCCAGCCTGGGCGTTGCCGCCGTCGAGATTGGCGAGCAGACCTTTGAGCCGTTGCCGTTGTTCCTTCGCCGCATTGGCAAGTCGTTCCAGCAGCGGCTGAATGGGTTTGCGGGCATCTTCGGAGTAGGGTTTGAGCAGCGATTCGATCTGCGTGAGCGAGAGACTGCCGGCTCCGGGGGATTTGGCGAGTGCAGCGGCCAGTTCTTTGCCGACTGCATCGTCGGTGACGCCGTTGAACGCGGCCAGTAACGGCGAAAGTTCCAGCGGGCCGACTTCGGCAATCAGGGCGGCGACGACCTTGAGCTGGTCCGTTGTCAATGCGGCAGTGCCGAGGGCGCGAGCAGCAGAGATGCGCGAGAGTGGCGATTCGCTTTGTGTCACCAGGTTTTTGAGCCAGCCAATGTCCGTTTCGCCAAGCGGCTTCTTATGACCGGCAACGGTGGCAAAAGCGGCGAGGCGAGTATCTAGGACGTTCTTATCATTGCGGGCAATCATCAGCAGCGGTTCCGCGAAGGCATCAGCCTTGGCAGCCAGGACGGCGGCGTGCAGGACCGCAGGGTCTTGAGCGGATAAAGCAGTCAGCACGGCGACCTTCAATTCGGGCGATAGCTCCGGCAGATCCCCTTGCCCAAGTACGTCCAACAGAAGCTTTCGTTGAGGGTTTTGCAGAGTCTTCTTCGCAAGCATGGTCGCAATCAGCTCCTGCACCTTTTTCTCCTTCACGAGCGCAGTGAGTGCATTCGCGACAATCACCTGCTGCGCGGCAGTGACCTCCGGTTCCTCTAGCGGCAATGGCTCCAGCAGTGTGGCGACGAAGCTGATGATGTCGTCCGTCCATTTCCGCCGCGTGATAATCTCCATTGCAGCCGTCTGCAACCGGACATCGGTCGTATCGAGCAGCGCCACGACTTCGTCGCGGGTGAGGTTGCCGTCCTTCATCTGGTCGAGGGCAATGAGAGCGCCGCGGCGGACGGCGGAGTTTCCGCGAGAAATACCTTTAATGGTTTCTCGCCGATCGCCGATTTCGATAAGAGAATGGATGATGCCATGCTCCAAGACTCGATCATTCTCCAGCCGCAATTCATCTAGGAGTCCCTGAACAGCCTTAATCGGCCGACGTCGTCCGAGAAAGGCGACTAATTCCCTGCGAAATGCTGGATCCTCAAACCTGGAGTACGAATGTTCAATCGCCTGCGAGTCGTTAAATCCAGGTCCAAAACTTGCCAGAATCGTCTGCTCAACACGAGGGTCTTCCGTCTTTGGAATACGCGAGAGGCTCCCTGGCTTCCGCGCTTCAAATCGTGATAGCGCCCAGACGATTTCCACGCGTTCTGACAACGAAAATGCACCTAGTTTTTCCGTAATTCGATTGCCGCCATTTGGCCGTTTCAAGAGTTCTTGAATGGCGCGCGCACGAACTGCCGGCCGTGGATCATTAACGATCATCTTCAACAAGGATGTGTCGATTCTCTGGTTCCAATCAATTGCCAGCCCCCTCGGGTCTTCCACTTTTTCTGAATAAGTCTTCCGCACCCGGTAAATCCCCCCCAAGATATGCGACTTGGCGATCTGGCTCGTCGGGCAGCCGATGCGGAACCAGCCGCCGGTATCGACGACGAGGAGAGAGCCGTCAGCGTCTTCCAGGACGTCGGTGGGGTGGAAGTCGTCGCTCTTGGCTTTCAGGAATTCGTGGACGGTGGCCTTGAAGGTGCTTCCTTCGCGCTCGAGGACGCAGCGTTTGACTTTGTGGGTGTTGAACTCGGTGACGAACCAGTTGTTGGCGTACGCTTCGCCGAGTCCGAACGAGCCGGAGCGGTACCGCATGCAGCCGCTGACGGCGACGTGACCGAAGTCGTGGACGGCGTCGAGCGGCTCGCCGGTCCGGGGGAATTCCGCCAGGCATTCCGGCTGGTCGAGGCGGGGATAGACGCCGCCGCGGACCCAGTGGACCAGCGTGTCGCCCCGCTTGTGATAGAAGATATTGGCGGTGCCAAGCATCTCTCCTTCTTCGGTCCAGTCGACCTCGACCGGGTTGTCCATGCCGCCGCCGGCAAAGACTTGCACGTCGCTGCCGTCCGTTTTGCAGGAGAAGACGCGAGCCGCCTTTCCCTTGCTGATGAGCTTGCCGTCCTTGTCCGTGATTTCGTGCCCGTGCCGCCCTTCGCACCAGTAGATGCGGCCGTCGGGGCCGAGGAAGCAGCCGTGCACGTCGGCCGCGTTGCCGGTGTAGCCGAATTTGCTGACCAATAGCTGCCGCTCGTCGGCCACGCCGTCGTCGTTGTGGTCGGTCAATTTCCAGATGCCGCCGGAGGAGGCGACGTAAAGCGAGCCATCATGCCAGAGGGCCCCTTGCGGGAAGGTCATCTTGTCGGCGAAGACCGTCTGCTTGTCGAACTTGCCGTCACCGTCGCTGTCCTCCAGCCGCACGACGCCGTTGGGCAACTGCTTTTCCAAATCCACCCGCGGCAGGTTCATCCCCGCGTTCTCGGCCACATACAGCCGGCCTTTGTCGTCAAAGCCGGCCATGATGGGATGCTTGACCAGCGGCGTGGACGCAGCGACTTCAACGGTGAAGCCCGGCGGGACTTCAAAGGGAGGCGGGGAGAAGACTTCGGGAAGAGGCTCTGCGGGCTTGTCCGATTTAGGCTCGTCGGCGTGAAGGGCAAAACTATATGCCAGGCCCAAGTGCAATGCGGCAATTAGAATTCGCGTTTTCATATTCGACCTCAGTCATTGCAAAGCGTCCGGACCATCAACGCCATCGTAACGCCAACGCCGGAAGAAATGAACAGGCAGGAAAAGCCGACAGTCAACCTTGACTGCACTCCCTGCGATGGCGGCCTTGGCCGCGCTGGGACAACCTCCCCTGATTCAAAAGCTGAAAATTGGCAACTACAATCCAAGCCACTTACAGGCAGCGCAAAGTTTTTCAACAACAATACTGTCGTTTAGAAGGCGAGAACCTTGCTCCAAGGCATCTCCATCGCGGTCGGGCTGGTGAGTCTGCTGTGCTATCTCTTCGTGATCTACACGATGTTCAACAACGCCGAGTCGGTGATCGGCATTGTCTGCCTCGTCGGCGCATGCGTCTTGGGATTGGGGGTCATCGTCGCGTTCGTCTATGGCTGGATCAAAGCTTGGGAATGGGAAATTGTTCCCGTCATGGGGCTCTGGTCAGGTTGCTTCGTTTTGCAGATCATCCTGACGATCCTCCGAGTGATGCTGAACGGGTAGTCGCAGATGCAGGTGGCTACTTCCGCCCTTCGATTCTCTGGGCCCTAAGCAAGTTGCCAATCTTCTGCGGCGATTCGTCAGCGAGGTACAGCTCACGGGCCTCGTTCCACTTTCCTTCCGCTTCGTAGCAGCGGGCCAGGTTGTAGCGGGCACCCGGCAGCCACGGAGAATCCTTGCTCTCCTTGTCGTTGATCGTGCGATCACGAAACCATTCGGCGGCGACCTGGTAATCTCCCGCGTCGAAATGACAGAGGCCCATCCAGTAGGTGGCGTGGCGCTTGTTCACGCGGGCGATTGCGGCCCAATCCTTGATCTGCTCCGCGCGGAGCTTGGCATCCTTCTGCAGCATTTCATCCCGCATGCCGAGCAACTGGCGGGCTTCGGTCGAGTTCTCCAGGGAATCGATCGCGGCGTACGGCATGCGGAGTTGTGAAAACACCTGGCAGGCTCCCTTTTTATCGTCCTCCGCCTGGCGATAAAACTGCCCTTCGAATTGCAAGTACCGGGCCTCGGCCAGGCCGTACGGCGGAAAAAACATGTAGGTTTCCTTGGTGTGGGCCGAGTTCAAGGCAGGATTCTGCTGCCGCATCATGGCCTGGGCAATCTGAAAAAAGACCGCCTCCAAACTGATCCGCCAGATGGAGACGCCGCTGATGTGCTTGCATTTGCGAACCTCCCTTTCCTCGTCGCTGGGACGGCAGGAGAGGACCAGCCGCTTGTCGCCGATGAGGGCTGCTTCCAGCATCTGCATGCGGAGGGTGAGCGATTCGGGCTCGGCGTCGATGAGAACCTGGATTCCCTGAAGTTCCGCATCGGAAACGCGATAGGGCGATTCTCCTGGAATGTCCATGGCGCGGATGAGCCCCGGATCGGCGACGACCTGTTCCAAAGTGGCGATGCCCTGTTCGTCCGGTCCCAGAATGGGGAGGCCAAGCTCGGCATCAAACAGATAGAGCTGGTCTTTGACGAGGACACCGCACAGCCAGGGGCGAACCGCGCCGCTGCCGCTTTCGTCTTGCACGCCGAGCATGTGCGCGGTGAGACCCGCCTGGCGGCACATCAGCAGAAAGACGCGGGACCGCTGCCAGGCGTCCCCATGCCCATACAGCAACGTTTGCCAGGGAAGCTGCCAATAGCCGGGGCCCTTCTCGCCGCGGATCGGCCCGGGCTGAGACAAGCGATCGGCCTTGCCCACTCCCGCCGCGGCCATCTTGGGGGGGGGTGGCAGCTTGTCGAGCTGAATGTTGCAGACCGTCCAGTCAAACATCCGCTCCGCTGACCTTACCCGCTCCGAATCGGAAATGCCAATCCGTTTTTCCAAGTCCTTGAGCCACGGCTGCAAGTCCGCGGGGGCCGGACGTGGCGCGACTCGTTTGGCAATGTCGCGCAGCCAGATGCATTGTTGCAAGTAGAACAGGTCGGGGGATTCGAATCGGCGGCGATCCAGATCCATCAGCGGCGGGGCGTTGTCATAAGCGCGGGGCGTGTGCGCAAGCAATGGATCTTTCTCGAATTTCTTCTCAGGCGCTTCGAGCTCCCCAATCCATTGGTTGAGATAGAACAGCGCGCGGCTGGGATTCTCGTTGTCCTTGGAAACCGGCATGGAAGCAACCGCCAGCATGGCCAGGTCCAGGCTGCTGACCGCCTGAGCCGTTTCCTGTTTGGTCCGGCCGCCGGGAATGTTGTCGCGCGGGTCGCTGCCGCAACTGTTAAAGAACAGCGCGACCACGAAGAGCAGCGCCAAAAATGGCAGCAGCACACCGAGCAGAAACCCTAGCGTAGGACGACGGAAATTCACGCAAGGCTCTCCACGGTTTGGCGAATTTGCAAGATGCGCTTGAGAACGCCGGAAAAATCATCCAGCCGCAGCATGTTGGGGCCGTCGCTCGGGGCGTTGTCCGGATCGGGATGGGTTTCAAAGAACAGGCCGTCGATGCCGATGGCCGTGGCGGCGCGGGCCAGCGGCTCGACCATCGCGCGATTGCCGCCGGTGGCGCTCCCCAGGCCGCCGGGCTCCTGCACGCTGTGCGTGGCGTCGAAGATCACTGGCACTCCCAGCTCCCGCATTTGAATCAGAGCCCGCATGTCGTTGACCAGACGTCCGTAGCCGAAGAAGGTGCCTCGTTCGCAAAGCAGCACATTTTTGCAGCCGGCGGAGCCGAGTTTTTGCACGACGTGTTTCATATCCCAGGGGGCCATGAACTGCCCTTTTTTTACATTGACTGCTTTGCCGGTCTGGGCGGCGGCGACCAGCAGGTCGGTTTGACGGGCAAGGAAGGCGGGGATTTGCAGCAGGTCGCAAACTTCGGCCACGGGAGCGGCTTGGTCCGATTCGTGGATGTCCGTCGTCACCGGCAGACCGGTCTCCTGCTTGATCTTGGCCAACACTGCGAGGCCGGCTTTCAGCCCCGCGCCGCGAAACGCGGCGGCACTGGTCCGGTTGGCCTTGTCGAAGGACGCTTTGAAGACCAGGTTCACCCTCTGGCCGGCAACTATCTCTTTCAGCCGCCGGGCAATCAAAAGAGACAGTTCTTCGCTTTCAATAACGCAGGGACCGGCGATGAGCAGCAGCGGCTGGCCGGGACCGCAGGCGTAGGGTCCGATTTGAGCAGGATTGTTGGGAGCTTCTTGCATTACTTTTCTTCTACGTATCCATGTCTTTCCGCCCATTCCCGGCTAACAATCACCCGCAGGCGTCCCGGTAGGGAACGAACCGCGAGCGGCAATTCGCCCCCCGGGTCGCCATCAAGCTGGAAAGGGACCGGCGATTCCGATTCCACCAGCACCTCGGACGCCTGCACCTGGGTAAAGTCTTCCAGCAACTGATGCTGGCCGAACATCACTTCCCCCAGGTAGAGCAGCCCACTCCACAGCGACCCCTCCTTGAACGTGCAAATGTCCAAAAGGCCGTCGCTTCCCGAGGCACCAGGGGCAATGTTCAGCCCGCCAGCATAGCGCGGCAAGTTGACCACAAACACCCACTTTCCTTCGGCACCGGGGCGTTTCACCCCCGGCGGGTCCCCCCCGGTCCCATAGTTTACGCGGAGCAGGGGGTAGTCGTAATTACGGATGGAATCGAGGATTGGTTTGGCATAAGAGAGATGATGGATGTTCCCCTTTCGCTCGCTGTGCAGCCGCCGGACGACATCAGCATCAAAACCGCAGCCCGCCATGAGCGTGAATAGCTTCCCGTTCGCCTCCCCCGCATCGAGTTGGATATAGCAGCCGGCCACGATGACGGCGGCGATGTCGGCCGGCTCGGCAGGGACTTCCAGGTACTTGGAAAGCAAGTTTTCCGTCCCCAGCGGCAGGATGGCCAAGGGCATTTCCGCCGTGGTGTGTCCGGCAACCAGGCGAAAGGTGCCGTCTCCCCCCGCTGCTATCACCCCGCGCAATCGACCTTGCCGCGACTTTTCCTGGGCGGCTTCCTCCACATCCTGGATGCTGGTAAGGACCTCGACATTCAGCCAGTTATCTCGTAGAGCTTCGGCCAGCGCGTCCACCAACCCGCCCCGGAGGCCGCGGCCGGCTGACGGGTTGACCGAAATGAGCACGTCGGTGCACTGGCTGGGCAGATGTCGGAAAAATGGGCTCAAAACAGACTTGCTCAAAATGGAGCACCGTGCGGCAGGAGTGACCACCGTTTCTCTGGGATTCGTTGCGAAACAAAACAGACGCTAGTTGAGGAGGAATTCCACCGAGGAGGTGGCTGAAGGTCCCAAAAAAGATCTTTCGCGGCGCAACTCGTTAATCACTGGGGAGTTATAGAGCAAGCCGTCTTGCGTCAAAAAAGTTTTCTTCATCCGGCGCAGTTCGTGCTTTACATCTCGCCGGTCACACGCAAGTGTGGCCACGGAACAGAGGACCGTGGGGGCTCTGACGGTTTTGCGGCGTGGTTGCCTTGCCCCTGGCCATCACCGCTCACCAAATCGTTTTTGGGACGTCAGAGCCCCCAACTTTTTCCTCAGCAGCTCGCCCCTGCGGGCCACTTTTTTATTCTACCGCCAGAGCGGCATCTCGCGCGTCCCCCACCTTGGGCTCTTTCCCAAAAAATTTGAACGGGAAAAGAAGGGTGGCTGCCTCCCATCTATTCGTATCGCAGCGCCTCAATCGGGTCCAGTTTGCTGGCCCGCCAGGCGGGATAGAAGCCAAAAAAGATGCCGACGGCTGCGGCGAAGAAGAAGGAAATGATGGCGGCGGGAATGGAGATGGTGAGGGTCCATTTGGTGCCACTGGTGAGAAGGTTGATCAGGCTGATAAAGCCCCAGGAAGAGAAGACGCCAAGCAGAAAGCCAATCACTCCGCCGATGCACGACAAAAGCACCGCCTCGACCAGGAACTGGGTGAGGATGTCAATCGGACGGGCCCCCACGGCCATCCGGATGCCGATTTCGCGGG
>SXOA01000173.1 GCA_005778405.1 Planctomycetaceae bacterium | reverse complement strand
TCCTGGGCCTCCCTGTAAAGCTGGGCAAAATAGGGGCTGACGCCCCCATCTTCCCACTTCTCAGTCAGGCACCAATGTGCGCCGCCATTTTGAACCGCCCCGACTATCTCCCGCCGCCGCCGTTTTGAACCGCCCTCAACAACTGACTCTTTGAACAGCTTGGCCAGCCGTTTGGGCATCTCGATCTGCGAAAAAACAGCCTCTTCCTGACACCTGTCGGGAACGGTCCCGGCGATAGCCGCTGCGGCCAGACGGCCAAAGCTGTAGATGTCAGCAGCGACGGTGGTAAGGCCGTCATCCACTTCTGGTGCCCGAAACGGATCCTCTGGCCAGTCGGGTGGTACCGAGGGAACACCACCAAGTAATTTCGCAAGCTCAAAATCTGTAAGCACCGCTCGGCCATCTTTGTCGTCAATGAGCACGCGCGACGGAGCAAGCTCTCGAAATACTACTCCGGCAGCGTGAAGCGCCGACAATCCGAGCGCAACTTCGTACAACAGGCGGGGCAGACGCTCGCGCGGCCAGGCTTGCTCTTCGAGCTTATCGGCCAGCGACAGCTCCCCGACCCAGTCATCCACAACCCACCAACCATCATCCGTCGCCGTGGGTGAGGAGCTCAAGTTTGTTGCGACGTGCGGATGCTGCTTGACAAGGGCGCAAACTTCGGCGTGACGCGAGAGTTTGTGCTTCAATTCGGCCTTCAGATCCCCGCGAAGCCAACTGAGCACGTAGAACTTGCCTCTGCCGCGGCGCGACGGCGTATGACGATGCCGCATTTGGCAGACGATGTAATAGAGCCCTTTGGCGGCCTGGCGGCCCTGCTCCCGATGGGCGACCCGCTCCCACTCCGACTCCCCCAGCCACGGGCTTGCCCCTTTGGGAATCTCATAGCGCGGATCCCAAGGCGCCAGTAGCTCAAGCACATCGCAGCCAAGCGTATCCGCCAAATCCTTGGCCTTGGAAGGGAGAAGCCCGCCGTGGCGATAGACAGCTCGCACCGTGCGGTAGTCAATCTGCGCCTTATCCGCCAGTTCTCCCAACGACAGCCCCGCCTGAATCCGGCCCCGATCGAGTAAGGCCGGATCCAAAAACACCATCTGCTGCTCAGTCAGGTCTCTCGATTCGGCCACAAGAACTTGCTCCAGGAATGCGACGCCCGTGTCAGGCGAATGCTGCCACCCCTTAGGTAGGAATAAACGTGTTCGCTGACTTCGGTCAGTCAGGCTTTGGAACAAAACCAATTTTCCTAAGGATGACGGCAATGAACAAGGTCGTATCAACCTTCCTCGACCGACTCGCGGAACGATTCGCAGCCCTGATGGCGGGCTTACTCAGTTCAAGAGTAGAAGGGCTCCATGCTGCCGCTCAAGCCGAGCAGCAAAGCCAGCTGGAAGATCTGGCCCGAGCCTATGAAGCGGACGGGAAAGAGGAGATCGCGCGGACCCTGCGCAATCGGGCCCTCCGGCTGACATCGACGAACCTGGCCGCCGAGGCCTTGGAAGTCATTCAGCAAACGACAGACATCGGGCGACCTGTCGTGTTGCCAGAAACAGGCAATCTCCACGGCGACCTGCGAGGGTTGCCGAATTTCGATGCCAAGCCGGCCAAGAAGCGCCGGCCGACTGAGGTCACTGATCCGACGATGCCCTTACCGGAGGCCCAGTCGTGAACGAGGCGCTGAACATCACCAGTCGCGATGCCGACTTGTTGCAGGCGCTGGTCCAGAAAGTCCGCCTGTTTAGCCAACGTCAGGTAGCAGACGATTTTTGGGAAGGCGCTTTGCCAAACGCCAAGCGCCGCCTGAAACGCCTGGCAGAAGGCAACTATGTCACCAGACTCACGGTCCAGGCCCGCTCGGTTCCGGTCCTGGAGTCGCCCCTGGCGAGCTGGCGGCCGGGCGACTCCGACCCAAACTTTGGTCAGGTTGCCTATCGCTGCCAAAGTCGCTGGCGCAAACGACCCGTGCGACCCTGCACGGTCTGGATCGCAACCGAGAAAGCGGCGCAACTCTACGGGGTTTCGTGCCGCGGTGCATTGAAGAATCCCCTTCAAGCCACCCATGACCTGGGAGTCGCTGCGGTTTGGCTGCGGCTTCGACAGGCGGCCCCGAAATGGGCCGCCGCGTGGCGTGGCGAAGACTTGCTCGCTCATACCCGCGTCGGTGAAAAGCTTCCCGACGCGTTTATCGTCGATGCACAGCAGCAAGTTGCCTGCGTCATCGAGTTCGGCGGCGGCTACGACTCGGATCGCGTGAAGGCATTTCACGAAGACTGTGCTCAGCGCAACCTTCCCTATCAACTGTGGTAAGTCGAATGACCAAGACCGAACGAACTGGCGGATCACTAACGCCACGTGATCGAGACATCATCGAGCACGTCGCGCGGTATCGACTGACTACCGTTCCAGCGCTGCGCCGAACTCACCTTCGCGGCTGTTCCGCGGGTGCCGTCCGGAAGATCGTGGCGAGGCTCATCGGCTCCCAATACTTGCAGGGCTACCCGCTGGTTCATCCGGGCCGCTACTACGTGCTGGGCATTGCGGGGGCGCAGGCACTCGGAATTGCAACGCACCGCACGCTACCTTTGGGGCCGCAATCGCTGCCTACGGAATTCGCAACTCTGGTTTACGCGACCCACGGCAAGCAGCTCCGCAAGCGGCTGTTTCAACGCGAAGTCCTCGTGCATTGCCCGTGGTTATCACAGGCACTTGCGACGGCAATCCACTGCCTCGACGAATCGCAGGCAACTCTTGAGCTATTGAGGATCGATCTCGGCGGTCCGCCGGATCACGTCGCACGCAAGTGCATCGCCGACATCAATGCTCGCCGCCGGCATGCAGAGTTCCTGCCCTTCGTGCGAAGCGGGAAGTTTCGTTTGGTCGTCGTCACGGCCACTGCTGATAAGGCACGCGCTCTTCGCCAGGCCATTGATCGACATGACTGGCCAGCGGAGTTACCGATCCATTTTTCGATCGTTTCTGACCTCCTATCCCTCACAGCGAGAACTCACGATGCGTGACACTTACTACCAGTCCTCCGAGAATCCGGTTCAAGAGAGTCGCCTCCCACTGACGTGGCCGACCATTCGGCTCTTGTCTCCGATTGCGGCTGACTCACGGATTTTAGGCGAAGCTTGTATCGCCATCCTCATTATGGCCGTGACAACCTTTCTGACGCTGGCCATCTACCGGCCCGGCGGAATTCCTTGGTTTGAACCATTTGACGCGATCTTTTGTTGGCCGACGCTTGTCGGCGCCGCTGCCCTCGCAGCCTGGAAACGCAGCACCAAACCGCTTTGCCATCCACTCTGCGCGGCGGCATTGGTCGTGGCCTGCTTCAGCTCAAGCACACCGCCGCTTGTGCAAATTGGATTGTTGTCGGGCTTTGCAGGCCTGCTGCTGTATGTCTTTGGACAGCACTGGGTCGAGCTGGCAACCGCGTCTCCGATGTCCCGAGACATCGCGAACCTTGTTCGCAGCCGATGCCGCCATCAACTGCTGTTCTGGGCCGTGATTCTGGCGATTGTGATTGCTGGGTTTCTGGCGACTCAGTCGCCAGTGTGTCGCATCGCAATGATCGTCCTCCCGCTGGCGGCGATTTCGATGCCTCCTCCGCAAAAGCTGCGGACCAACCGCTATCGACTCGCCTGCCAGGCCCTGTTCTCGTGGTTCACCTATGAACCACGCAGGCTTCCAGGACTTGCCCAGCCACCAATCGCCTTAACCAGGCAGCGGCTCATGCTGCTCGTCGTCGGCTGCATCGTCACTTCCCTGGCACTCAACTATGACGCCAATTTTCCGTTAATCTCCACGACACTCGCATTTGTAAAACAAACGGTTCCGGAACGCTCCGTCGAGACACCGAGCCTTGGCATCGTTCTGCTCGCGATGATCGCCGGCGGCCTGTACATCGTCGGCGGCCCAAGCGTCATCATGCTGGCGATCCTCACATCGGCCGCCATGCCGGTGCTTCTTGACGCAGCTGCAGAACGCGATGCAGCCCAGTCGCAAGGTGGCACCGACCAGCAAGTTGAAGCCGACTTGCGTAGTTCGCCCGACCGGACCGAGCGAAACAGTCTGTTACTTGGCTGCGTCGTGGCCGATGGAAGCCCCGTGCTGATGCCTCGCGAAGTGTATCTGGAGCACGGCCATGCGCTGGGCGACAGCGGCGGCGGCAAGACTTCACTGTGTCTTTGCCCGACAATCGAGCAGCTTGCGAGCTTCGCCGACTGCAGCATCGTCGTCCTCGACCTCAAGGCGGACAGCCTGGAACTGCTCGCGTCTCTGCAAGCCGCAGCAGACGCTGTTGGAAGGCGCACCGGGCGCCCATTGCCACTGAAGTTCTTTTCCAACCAGCGCACCCACAGCACGTTTGCCTTTAACCCGATGAAGCAGCCGTTTTGGCGCAATTTCGATCTGCTCACCCAGACCGACATCCTCTGTGCCGCAAACGGTCTAACCTACGGCACCGACTACGGTGCGGGCTATTTCAGCTCTGCCAATGCGGCGATTCTCTTTCAAACCCTCAAGACCTATCCCAACGTCACGACGTTTGTCGATCTGGCCGAATGCATCGGAACCGTGATGACGGTTGCCAAGAAAAAGGACTTGCATCCCGAGATTCGCAAGGCCGGGGTCCACGTCCAAGAGGTCATTAAGCGCTTGGCAGCCTGCGAAGCACTGAACGTCACAGAGTCTTCAGGCCGCAGCGCACCAGTAGTGGAACAAGCGATCAACCTGACGGACCTCTTTCGCGAGCCGCAACTGCTTTATTGCCACTTACCTGCGACACTGTCGCCGAGCGGCGCGCCAGAAATCGGCAGGCTCTTCACCTACATGCTTCTGGCCGCATCGACGCAGACCGAACGGCGCTGCCCTGTGTTTCTGGTGATCGACGAGTTTCAGCGTATGGTGGCCAACAATCTCGAATACATGCTGCAACTCGCCCGCAGCATGGGAGTTGGCGTCCTCATCGCCAACCAGTCGATGCAGGATCTGCGTAAGGGCAACGTTGATCTAGTTCCCGCAATCGAGGCCAACTGCCGTTTACGGCAGTGGTTCTCGGTGTCATCCGCCGACGACCAAAAGCGCCTGATTGAATCCAGCGGGCTCACAGTCGAAACGCTCCTTTCGTCTTCGGAGAGCGTCAACAGCGAAGGCAAATCGTCGAGCAGCTGTAGCGCGTTGGAGCATATCGCGCCGCGACTGACGATCAATGACATCCTGCTCATGAACGACCACCCGTTTCAGAGCATTCTGAAAGTCAGCCGAGGTGCAGGCTACGCCCAGTTCGGCGGCATGCCGGTGATCATCCAATCGCAATACCACATCAGCAAAGAAGAATACCAGCGGCGCAAGGCGATGCCTTGGCCGACCGCCGAAGGCGCTTTTCTGCCCTGTGCTCACATGCCAAGTGCGCCGCCAACGGCGATGAACGCCCCTGGTACACAACCCGGCTTTTCGTGGTCGGAAGAGGTGATCGGCGGCAAGGACAATCCGCCACTGACCAAGGCAGGTGAGCAGGATCTCAACTCGTTGTTCGACGCCCTGCGCGGCGACATCGAACAACCACCCCGTCGCCGGCGAAAGGGAAAAGACAAATGAGCCTGACCCTATCATCGCGCGACTTGGACCTGATCACGACATTAACCGGCCGAGTGCGGTTGCTCGCTGTGTCGCAGTTGAAAGCGCTCTGGGAAGTTCCTGAATGCGGTCAGCGGTCCTTTGGTCACCGCCTCAACCGACTGGCGAATGCCGGTCTGATTGAGTTGCACATTATCAATGCCCACGTTCTGAATCCGACTAGTCCGCTGTTTGCCTGGCAACCCAACGGACCCGAACCGGATCCGATTGCCATCGCGCGCAAAGCACGGAGGCGCTGGCGATTCGCGGCGACCCCGACGCTGGTTTGCACCGCTGGAGCGCTCGCGGCAAACCTCATGGGAAGCACGGCCTGCGGACTGCCCAAGCTGGAGCATCGAGATCACGACTTGCTTTTGGCCGCAGCCTATTTGCAACTCCGCTTGCGACGAGCAGCAGTAGCCGAGCTTTGGATCGGCGAGCACATGCTGCCCAAGGCGGGCTACCGAATCAAAGACCCAGACGCGTTTCTGCGCGACCCGAGCGGCAAGGTGCTTTTTGTGGTCGAGTCGTCGGGGAGCTACAGCCCCGCGCAAGTCGAGAGTTTTCACGAGCACTGTGTCGAACACGACCTCCCCTACGAACTGTGGTGACTCCATGACGATCGGAACGAAATCAGCTCTGTCCGGCGAACTGGTCGATTCCACGCTAAGTCACGTTGCGCGCTATCGACTGACCATGCCGGCCGTCCTCTCGCGACTGCGGCAGTTTTCCACTGCCAAGCCTCGCGAAATGGAAACACTACTCAACTCGCTAACAGACCGATCTCTGGTAGCTGCCGCACCGCTCGTTCAGCGTCAACGCTACTGGCACCTTACCGCACTTGGAGCGCGCCGTTGTGGTGTTCCAGAGAATTACAGCGGCCCACTCTCTGAGCCGGCCAAGATCAAGGCCTACGCGGTCTTGCAGTTTTGCTGCCTTGGCGACAGACCACGTCATTTGCTAACCGGTGCCGAGCTCGGGCAGCACTTTCCGAATCTTCAGAGGCCAGGCCTTCCCGCTGGCTACTACTTTGACCCGCATGGCGCGGGTTCGTTGGGACTAATCCGCGTGGATGCCGGACACACCGGTCGCTGGGATCGCGTCATCCAATCGGTCCGCGAAGACATCTCCAGCCACTGCAATCAAGCAGGCTTTCGCAAGCTCGCGCAAGCAGGCCGCTTTGAGATCACCGTGTTGACCACGTTTATACAAAAGGCTCAACGGCTCACTGACGGATTTGCGTTGCATGCAGATGCGCGCCGCATCTCTGTTCGAGTCGTCGCGATTCCGGAACTGCTCTCGTTCATTTCATCCATCCCGCGAAAGGGGGTCACCACCAACACACTCTGAATTCCCACCAAAGTGGGTTTCATCGCTCCTGGCCCGGGAGCACGGAAAAACATCGGGCAAACGTCCGTTCGAGGTTTCCCACATGATCGCTAGCTCCCTGACGGCAATGCACTCCTGCGCTTACGAACGATTTAGTCAAGTCGTTGGTCAGTGCAAGCGGAGTCATTTGTTAACAACGAACGGGAGGAAAAACAACATGCGAATCATGCAACGAAATCTCGACGCTGAGTGGGACCCGCAGCGAGAACGCGACTGGGAGCGAGCTAGAGCACTGCGTGCAATGCGCAATGCATTTCTCTTCTTGCTTTTTGGTTTCGCGGTTCTGGCCTTGGCATTTGCCAGGGCGTGGGACCAACAGGTTCCAGGTGAGCCCTTGCGGCACACCTGCACTAGGCGCGCCGGCCAGGAAGGCTGTCGCTAAATAAACCGTCCTGGAGGGATTCGGAAGAACATCCGGGACATCACCCAACAATGGAACACTTATGGAAAAAGAAGAATCGGTAGTTAAGGAGTTTCGCCACGAAGGGGATGAAGTGGTCGTCAGAGTAACTCGCCGCGAGGCCGCTGACGGTCGCACATGGCCGAACTATCGGGTGGGTCGCTATTACATCAATGGTAAACAGGAACGATTCACAGTCGACCTGCGTGCCAATGACATCCCGATGGCAGTGTGGAACCTCGTTCAAGCTTACCTGTGGGCGAAATCGAACCCACAGGCATTCAAGAACGAGGCTGACGAGTAACGGATTACAAATCGCCGACCGGATGCAACCCGGTCGGCCCACTTAAAGAGAGGCAATATCATGGCGAATCCAAAAGCACAACTGCTTGACCTAGCCGGGCTCGTTCCGACAAGGGTAGATCAGCGTGCGAAAGAGGCATTGTCGATGCACGAGATCTGCGATGCTCTGGCTCAGCACTTTGGTCATCCTAGCCCAACACTCCACTACATGTCCGACCTCAAAACCATGCGTCCTCAGATTCTGCTGGAGACGACGCATGAGGCAACGGACGGTACGAAGCTTCGCATCGCTACACGATTCGATGCGGATCGTACCTTAGTCGAGCTGGTGGACGTGACGAACGCTCACTAGGTGTTTACCGGTTCTACGCGAGGTTGATCCTCGGTTTTTAAGTCCGGCTGGTTCGCCAGCCGGCCCTTTTCTTCATTTCTTCTTGTGATGGTTCAAAGCCATCACCAGGGGGCATGAACGGCGGCTGCCGCCCCCAGCGGAATGATCCGCTCATCGGCAGCTACCAAAGCAAGAAGAGGCAACATGAACATGAAGGACCTTTACGACCCTTCAACAATCAAAATACCTGAGACCAATAACGAGTTCTGGCTCGCACTACTGCGAGCCCGCAACTACCACCTCCCTGAAGCGCAACGTGTACTTGCAAAGACGATTGAAACAACTGGACGTTGGGACGAGACTCACATCGCTACGACGTGGCATTTTCTCGACAACTGGTTGAACAAAGCCTTTGCAAGATGGGACATGCCGGAGTAGGTCTCGGGCGAAGTGGAGAGGGCAACAGCTCTCCACTTCCCTTTTATCACTCAGATCTTCTCTGGAGCATACAAAAAGTGACCTTCCCAGATATGTCGACGCCGAAACCCATGGGAGTGGTGGGTGCAGGCCAGCTTGCTTCCATGATTTGGAAAGATGGTGACCAGTTCGCAGGCTGGCGCTATCGATTCAACTTGTTTCGAATGGATAGGCGCGGCAAACGCATCTCACAATTGTTTCGACCGTCTGACGTGATTCACTTAGTCAAGCTGGCCCAAGTCCTCGCTGCTGTGCTTGCAGACGACGGTTGCCTAACAGCCGTTGAGCGAGGTTCTTTGAAAAGGCTGGCCGATGACTTAGACCAATTCTGGAATCAGACAGCAAGCACTGTCGACAACGACACATGCGAGTGTGGCGCCCCCCCGCCTCAAGACAGATGAAAGGCTCTAGTGATGGCGACGCGACCCATACATGAAATCCGGCACGGGCTTATCAAGGTGCGGATTTGGCGAAGACGCACTCGCGACGGAATCCGACATTCGGTGTCCCTCGTGCGTCTGTTTCGTGACGGAGACCAATGGAAAGAATCCTCGCGCCTCTGCCGCGACGACCTCCCGCTGGCCAGTCTAGCGCTGGGGGAAGCGTTCTTTTGGCTCAACCGCCATCTCAACTGAATTCCCCTGTAGCTGGCATGGCCAAACAACCTCGCAAAACTACCGCGCTAAACGCCGCAAAATCCAAGCGGCGGCGGTTGCGTGCGCCAGCATTGGTAATCCTGCGACTCCGCACAGACGTTGAGGCAAACGATCACCACCCACTGGGTCAGATGGACCCCACGCTCCGAAACGAGCAGCGTGAGACGCTAATTGCTTCCATATTGGCGCGCTTGGCCAATGGTCCGTCTGCGAAAAACTCCGAATCGACCGATCCACTTTAAACGATGCCCTCCGTAGAATCACCGTAAGCGAGGTGATCAATGCGAAAGAAGAAATACGACCGGCCACTGAGAATTGCCGGCTACGTCCGCGTCTCGTCACAACGCCAGGTTAGCGAGGGCGACAGCCTCGTGGCCCAGCAACACGAAATCGAGCAGGAGGTCGAATTTCGCACGCGCCGCGAGAATTGGAACGTCGCGTCGCTTGAGTTCTTCATTGATGCCGGCAAGTCGGCCAAAGACCAGAATCGGCCGCAACTTCAGCGGCTCAAACGCGAAATCGCCGCTGGCAACATCGACATCGTGATCTGCTTCAAGCTAGACCGCATCACGCGGAGTCTGAAGGATTTCGTCGACCTCTGGTCACTCTTTGAAGAACACGAGGTCGATGTCATTTCGCTTCGCGAGAAGTTCGACACGTCCATGCCCACCGGCGAGGCTATGGTTCAGTTGATCATGGTCTTTGCCCAGCTTGAGCGCCGTATGACCGCTGAGCGAACCTATTCCATCATGCGCGACCGAGCAGACCGCGGGCTCTGGAATGGCGGGCACATTCTTGGCTACCGCTCCAAGCCACGTGAACCTGGGCAACTCGAATTGGATGAAGATGCCGCCGCCTTGGTCCGACGGATTTTCGACAAGTTCGAGGAATTTGGATCGTCCGGAGCCGTCACGCGCATGCTTAGCGACCAGGGGATTCGCTATCCGAGATACGAAACCCGATCCGGCAAGCAACGAGGCGGCAATTTGTTTGCCAAACAAAAAGTCACTGGCATCCTGAGCAATCCCGTTTACATCGGAAAGATCCGCTGGGGCAACGCCGTCTACGACGGCAATCACCCGCCGATTATTTCGGTCCAGCAATTTGAGCGCGTGCAGGTCCAGCTTGCCCAAACGCTGAAGCGCCGTATGAACCTGCGAGTTAAGAAGACTCTCGCCAGCCGCATCTACCTGTTATCCGGCCTTCTGCGCTGCTCCTGCGGAGCTCACATGACGGGAGCAAAGGCCCACGGCCGCACTAGCACACATTCCTATTACGTCTGCACCCGGCAGAGCCATGAGGGTGGGAAGTACTCCTGCAGCGCTCCACGGATTCCAGCCGAGGCCCTGGAGCAAGCGGTCATTGGCCGCATTCGGGAACTGGGAAACGCGATCGAGGCACGCGAGAAGATCGTCGAACGGGCCATTGAGTGCCTGGATGCCGAGTCCACGCGATTGAAGGCCGATGAGGACTTGCTCCGCCACCAGCAGCAGAACACCAAGGCTGATATTGGCCGCCTGTTGGAGGTTTTGAAGAGTTTGGGGGTGAACGGGCTCCCGAGCGTGCAATCGGAACTCAAGCGTTTGGAGGAGGAGGAACTCGGCATCCGGCAGGGGCTTGCCGAGATCGCCAAGCGCCAGGAGCCAATGACCAGAATCAGCCGTGATGCCAAGGCGTTCATCCAGACGTGGGACGACGTTGGCGAGCTTCTCGATGCCGCCACAGCTGAGGAGCAGGCACTCCTCTTGCGCCATTACGTGGATGTCGTGGAATTACACGCCACCGACGAAAAAGGGAAAACCGGCACCTATGCGTTGCGGCTCTTTCCGGAGGTACGCCCAGATCGGGGGTTCGACTGGGGTCAGGATGAGCCAAATGGCGGCCCGGACGATCAAAACCCTTGCCCCGAAACGAGTAACGGGGCCGGACTCCCTAAAGGAGGCGACCCCGCCGTGTTAACCGATTCTCGATTGGTTCGAGTACTCGGTCAAAAAGCTCCCCCGCCAGGGCTCGAACCTGGGACACGCGGATTAACAGTCCGCTGCTCTACCAACTGCGCTACAGGGGAAGATGGAAGGTGAAAGTTTAGTTTACGCCAAAAAAACGGGCAAGGGCGGAAACCAGGATGCGCGGGCACGTAACGCCCTGTTGCCGTTGAAGATAGGAATGGGAGCAGCTGGAAAAGGTTCGTTCCAAAGTGCCTCCTGAAGGCGGGACTCCCGCGGTGTGGAACTCCCGCGGTGCCTTGAGGCAATTGGGTATCACCCTTAGAATGAACGAAGCTGGATGCTGCTCTTGGTTCGCTGCCGTTTGTTTTCGCGACTGGCCCTTCCTTCGCGCCGAAAGGCTCTCTCCGCGCCTATGAGCGATCTCTTTCACGAATGCGGCATTGCCGCGGTTTGCCATCTTCCTGGAGACTCGCACCCGCTGGCCCCCGAGGGAGGGCCGGATGAGGTTTCGCGTCTGTTGCCCCGCATGCTGCTGGATATTCAGAATCGGGGGCAATTGGCGGCGGGAATGACGTCGTACAATCCCGGTCGGGACCAACTCCTGGAGACACACAAGGATATTGGTTCCGTGTCGGAGGTGTTTCGCCTGTCGCATAAGGGCAAGGCCGAGAGCCTGATGAAGCAATATGCCGGGCGGGCCGCCATCGGGCATGTTCGCTATGCCACCTGCGGCGAGGACGACCGCAATTACGCCCAGCCCTTTGAACGCACGCACATTGAGAAGCGGAAGTGGTTTGCGTTCGGCTTCAATGGGCAACTCGCGAACTATCAGGATCTCAAGGCCAAGCTGCTGGCCGACTGCGATTATCACCTGGCCCGCGACAACGACACGGAGATGATTCTGCACGAAATCAGCCGCGAGCTTTCCGGCGACCGCCGGCCGCGGCTGGTGGAGATGATGCGGAATATCAGCAAAAAATTCGACGGGGCGTATAGCCTGGTGATGCTCAACGCTCAGGGAGATTTGCTGCTGGCCCGTGACCCGCTGGGGATCAAGCCCCTCTGCTGGGCCAAGGAAGGGACGCTCTTTGCCGCCGCCAGCGAGAGCGTGGCGCTGCTCAATCTGGGCTTTCGGCCGGAGAGCATCAAGTCGCTGCAGCCGGGGTACGCCATCACCATCACGCAGGGGAAGATGGAGATTGAGCCGTTCGCGGAATCGACCGGCAGCTCGCACTGCTTTTTCGAATGGATCTACTTCGCCAATGTCGCCAGCACGCTCGATGGCCGCAGTGTCTATCTCTCCCGCACGGCCCTCGGCGAGGAGCTGGCCCGGCTGGAAGTGGAATCCGGCCGCGTGCCGATCGATGAAGACACCATCGTCGTTCCCGTTCCCGACACCAGCAAAGCCGCTGCCGACGCGATGGCCCACAAGCTGGGAATTCCCTCGCGAGAAGGGCTGATCCGCAACCGCTACAGCGGCCGCACCTTCATCGAAGGGGGAGCCGGCCGCAGTAAGAAGGCCGAGACCAAATACACGCCGCTGCGGGAGGTGCTGGAAGGGAAACGGGTATTCCTCGTTGAGGATTCCATCGTCCGCTCCACCACGATGCGGGTCTTGCTCAAACGCATTCGGGACGCGGGAGGAGCCAAGGAAATTCATGTCCGCGTCGCTTGCCCGCCGATTGTCGCGCCGTGCTTTTACGGCATCGACATGTCCACCGTGGACGAGTTGTTCGCCCCCCGCATCATGCGCGGCCGCGGCCTGACCGACGAAGTGCAGGCCGAAATGGCCGACATTCTCGGCGCGAACTCCCTCCGTTACCTCCCCGTCGAATCCATCGCCCGCGCCATCAAAAAAGAGCCCAGCCAACTCTGCCAGGCCTGCATCACCGGCAAGTATCCCACTCCCTTCGGGCAAGAGCTTTATCAAATCGCCCTCAACAACGTCGGCAAAGGGGAATGTCCCAGCCGCACGTACGAAGTGCAGCACTCGCTGACGTTTGCGGAATGAAAGTTGGCCGCCTTTACAGCAAGTGCCGCGCTTTGATCTGCAAGTAGGAATTCACCAGCGGCGCGGTCATGTCTTCGGGGAAGACGTCCAAGGCGAGTACGCCTTTGTGCTCTAAATCTCGCAGTACCTGATGCCGCCAGGAGAGGATTTCGGCGGCGGCGGCAGAGCGGAAGAGAGCGGGGTCGCCGGTGTTAGGGGCGTCCGCCGCGGAGAAGAGTTGGTGGTCGCGGAGCAGGACGCCGAGGGGAAGGTGCTTGCCGACCAGCGTGCCGAGGTAGCTTTGCACCTGGTGGCTGTTGACTTCGTCGATGATGTTGGTGATGAGCACGACCAGCGAGCGTTTTTTGCAATGCGAAGCCAGGTGCAGGAAGGCGTCGTCGTAGCGGCTTTCGACCAGGTTGGGAAAGCGGTCGAACGAGGCGTGCAGGAGCTGGTTCATCTGCGTCATGCCGCCCTTGGGAGGGACATACGACAGAATCCGGTCGGCGAAGCAGACCATGCCGACGCTGTCCCCCTGCCGCAAGGCGACGTAGCTGAGCATCAGGGCGGCGTTGAGCGAATGGTCGAGCAGGGAGAGGCCGTTGGATTCGTTGGTCATCAGCCGGCCGCAATCCAGCAGAAAAATGAGCCGCTGGCTGTGGCTGGTTTGAAAATCCTTGACGGTCAGCTTGCTGCGGCGGGCGGTGGCTCGCCAATCCATGTATTTGTAGTTGTCGTCGAGGGTGTAGTCCCGCAGCCGCTCGAACTCGTTTTCGGTGCCGACCTTTCGCGTACGGCGGACCCCCATCAGGCTGAGCCGGTTGGTGCGGGCCAGAATGGCGAATTCTGACAATTGCTTCATGTCGGGATAGACATGAATCGCGTTTTCCACCGGGTATTCCAGATATCGCTGCCAAAAGCCGAGGAAGCTGCGGACCCGCACGTGCACCTTGGGGAGCGAAAACTTGCCGCGGCGGCTGGCTTTGAGATCGTAGTGGACGGTGGTGCGGCTGCGAGGGCCGAGACGGAGGACGAACTGCTTGGGCTCGACGGTAAATTCCTGGGGAATGTCGTCCCGCACCCAGGCGGTGCGGCGAATGCGGCGAAGATTGCTGATATGCAGCGTGACTTTGTGGTTCATCTGGATGCTGGCGACCCGCATCGCCTCGCGCTCCACCGAGAACGACTTTTTCCCGGCGAGCGTGAAGATATCCACCAAAGCGATGAGGGGGATGATGACATCCGCCACCACAATGAACGGCAAAAGCCGCTGGTCAATGAGCAGGCCGAGTGACAGAACCGCTGGTAAAGCGACGGCGATGACGACGGGGGTGTGCGGAAAAATCTGCTTCCACCATGCCAAGGCCAGCAGCGGCGCAAGCATCAAGACAATGAGCAGCCCCGCGATGCGAAAAAGGAACGGCCCATGCTCCTGCAGCGTGCTGAGGATCCAGTCGGTCAAATCCGGGGCACCTCCACCGAGCGGACCAGCTCGGTGAGCAAATCATCGGTCTTCTGGCCTTCCACCTCGGCTTCGGCCGTCAGCATCACGCGATGCCGCAGGGCGGGTAACACAATCTGAGCGACGTCGTCGGGGACGGCATAGTCGCGCCCCTGGAATGCCGCCAGTGTGCGGGCCGCCTGCATCAGGGCAATGCCAGCCCGCGGCGAAGCCCCCATGTGAAACTGCGGCCAGCCGCGGGTGAGGCGGACAATTTTGTTGATGTAATCGACCAGCTTTTCATCGACCCGAATCTGGGCGTTGTCGCGAATCACCTGCATGATTTGAGCGGGGTTACAAATGGTTTCCAGCTCGTTATCCAGCCGCTTATCCACGTCGATCTGCTGGGAATGGAGCCTTAGGATGGTCGATTCCTCCTGCTCCCGCGGATAGCTGGCGACGAGCTTGAACATGAAGCGGTCAAGCTGGGCTTCGGGGAGGTTGTAGGTCCCTTCGGATTCAATCGGGTTCTGAGTCGCCAGGACCAGGAATGGCCGGTCGATGACGTGGCTCTTGCCGTCCACCGTCACGCGATATTCCTGCATGACTTCGAGCAACGCGGCGTGGGTCTTGGCCGGAGCGCGGTTGATTTCATCCGCCAGCAAGAGCTGCGTAAAAATCGGACCGGGGCGAAAGCGGAACTCCTGCGTCTTCATGTCCAGAACCGGCGCGCCGGTCACGTCCGATGGCATCAGGTCCGCAGTGAACTGGATCCGCCCGAACTGGCAGCCGAGCACTTTGCCGAGCGTGCGTACGAAGAGTGTTTTGCCCAGGCCGGGGACGCTCTCGATGAGGACGTGGCCGCTGGAGAACATAGCGACCAGCGTCCCCAGCACCAGCTCGTCCTGGCCGACGTAGATTTTTGCAATTTCCTTGGTCAGGCGATCAAAGAGCTGCTTGGTCGGTGTATCGCGCCCTTGGTATTTTTGCGGAGCGGGAGCTTGAGGCTGAACCGGCTGCTGGGGCTGCTGCGGAGCATATTGGGGCGCTTGCGGAGCGGGCGAATAGCCTGGCTGCGGAGCAAAGGTCTGCGGCTGGGGAGCGTACGACTGCGGCTGGGAAAATGGCTGCGGTTGCGGTTGGGCGAAATTCGGCGGCAGTGGCGGCGCGAGCGGGGCCGACGCCCCCGCAAACTGAATCCCAGTACCGACCGAATTCATCGGCGGCCCCGCCGAGAGCGATGGCCCCAGCGACGGCAACGGCGCTGCAGAAGCCGCCGGCGCAGGCGCTGGCGCACTAGCCGCGGGGACTTGGACAATCGCTCCGCACTGCGGGCACGCCGCCCGCTTACCGGCGGCACTGGCGGCGACCTTGAGCGTCCGCTGGCAACTCGTGCAACTGAATTCAAGGGAGCTGGCAGCCTGGGTGGGAGTCGTGCTCATGCGGTTGGGGCCAAAAGGAAGAAGTTTACGAGGGGCTTGATATTGTGATTGAACGGCAATGGGCCGGCTAGTAGGACAGCGCGCTGTCCATCCGTCTGGATTTACGATCATCGCTTCATGGGGTCTGCGGTTCGCAGGATTCCAGTAGTTAGCTGGAGGTGCTTCACGAACATGAGTTGCGTTGAGCACGACGATTCAAACCAAGGTTGCATTCACCGCTGAGAAGGGTTTAAGATGAATGAGTGTTGATGCGTTCCGAAGTGCCAGTGTTACGTTGCGACGTAATCGCCTTTTCCCATCTTACCCCACGGCTTCCCTCCGTTTTACTTTCGCAACGCCAATCCCCCGCCTCGATATCCCACCTGTCCTATTTCGAGATCCGCCATGCTCAATCTCCTCACCGGCCTCTCCCGCGATTGCGAAGGGCTCTCCCGCCGCAGCTTTTTGCAGATTGGCTCGCTGGCCGGGGTCGGAGTGACTCTGCCGATGCTGCTGGCGGCGAAGAAGAACGCGATGGCGGCAGGAGGAGCCGCGAAAGATGTGAATTGCATCCTGATTTGGACGCAGGGTGGGACGAGCCATCACGACACTTTCGATCCCAAGCCCAATGCCCCTGTCAGCGTGAAGGGAGAGTTCGGCGTCATCGATACTGCCATCCCCGGCGTCAAGTTCACGGAAATTTGCCCCACGTTCGCCAAGGAAATCAAACGCTATGGCCTGTTGCGGGGCTGGAATCCGCAGAACGGCAGCCACGGGACGGCGGACCAGTGGGTGATGTCGGGGCGGAATTTCAATCCGGCCGTTCCGTATCCAACGTACGGCTCAGTGGTCAGTCATTACAAGGGCTTCAAATCGGCGATGCCCCCGTTCATTCAACTGGGCAACGCGCTTGACCGACGATTCGGCGGCGGCAGCTCGGGCATCCTCGGCCTGGCGAACAACCCGTTCGAAATCCTCAGCGATCCCAACGCGGACAAGTTCACCGTGCGGGACATCACGCCTCCCAGCGGCATCACTTCGGAGCGCGTCGACCGCCGCAAGCAGATGCTGGCCGTCATCGACGACCTGCAGAAGAAGGCCGATACTCAGCCGGCCGCCTTCGCCGCCTTGGATGAGAACTACAAGACGGCTCTCAACATGATCACCGCGCCGGAAACGAAAGGGGCCTTCGAGATCGAAAAGGAAGACGCCAAGCTCCGCGAAGGTTATGGCCGCAACAGGTTCGGTCAAAGTTGCCTCCTAGCCCGCCGCCTGATCGAAGCGGGCGTCCGCTTTGTCACGGTCACTGATGGCGGTTGGGATACGCATGCGGACAACTTCAAGTCTTTGAAGACCTCTCGCATTCCACCCGTCGATAAGGCTCTGCCGCAACTCCTCATCGACCTGGAGCAGCGGGGCCTGCTGGCGAGCACGCTCGTCTGCTGGTTCACCGATTTCGGCCGCACGCCGAAAATTAATTCCGCCAGCGGGCGTGACCACTGGGCTTCGACCGGATTTGCCATCATGGCCGGCGCGGGAGTTCCTGGCGGGCATGTTTTGGGGGCAACCGACGATGAGGGAGGCTTCGTCACTAAGGACGAATACAACTCCAGCCATCTCGCCGCGACTGTTTACGCCAAGCTGGGCATCCCCATCGACCTCATCGCCAAGGCCCAGGACGGCCGGCCCGTCCGGCTGATTGAAGGGGAGCCGATCAAGGAGTGGATGTAGGGTTTGCCCCGCAAAATCCGTTCTTTCGCTTCAATCTGCATCCGCAGCCGCGGGCATTGGCCGCTTGACTCCGAGAACCTTGTTTCAGGATTGAAACAAGACGTTCAGCAATTAGTCTCAAAACTGCGAGGCGAATTCTCGTCTCCCCGAGACTATTCTGGCGGCCGCTTCAGATGGCATTCGATTCCCCCAGCAACCTCTATTCGCAGGCGCTCGCCCGCTCGCCGCTATCGCTGCGCGATTACCGCATTGCCGCGGTCATTCCCGCCTACAACGAAGAAGCCAACATTGCCCGCGTCCTCCGCTCGCTGCCGACCTGGCTGCGGCACATCATCGTGGTCGAAGACTGTGGACGGGATAAGACCGGCGACGTGGTGGAGGAACTGGCGAAACTCGACCCGCGCATCGTGCTCATCCGGCATGAACGGAATCAGGGAGTGGGGGGCGCGATGGTGACGGGCTTCAGAAAGGCTCTGGAGTTGGAAGCCCAGATTGTGGTCAAGCTCGATGGGGACGGGCAGATGAACCCGGACCATTTGGCGGCTCTGCTGCGGCCGCTGATTGCCGGCGAAGCCGACTACGCCAAAGGGAACCGCTTTCACGACTTCCGCGCCCTTTCCCAAATGCCGCCGCTCCGCCGAGCGGGGAACATGGCTCTGTCGTTCCTCACCAAAGCCGCGGTCGGGTACTGGAACTGTTTTGACCCGTGCAACGGGTTCGTCGCCATCCGAGCCGAAATCCTGGCCGCTTTGCCGCTCGACAAAATCCACCGCTCGTATTTCTTCGAAACCTCCATGCTGTCGCGGCTCTATCTGTTGGGGGCGGTCGTGAAGGACGTGCCGATGCCCGCCCGCTACGCCGGCGAGCGCTCCAGCCTCTCGATCAGTCGTGTGCTGCTGGAGTTCCCGCCAAAACTCGCTTACAGCTTCGCCCGGCGGATGGTGCTGAAGAACTACATCTACGACTTCTCGATGGAGAGCTTGTATCTGGTGGCCGCTTTCTTGTTTCTCGCCGTCGGCATCGGCTACGGCGGCTGGAACTGGCTGGCCTACGCGCGTTTGGGAGACGCGGCGCCGACAGGAACGGTAGTCATTCCGGCCATGCTCATCATCCTGGGCTTTCAAATCCTCCTCTCGGCAATTGGAGAGGACCTGCGGAGTGTGCCACGTGAACCGTTGTGTGAAGGTCCGCTCGTGGCGGAAACGCCGGCAATTTCACCGGCGTCCATTCCATTGCCACGCAGTGACGCGGCTCCGGCGTATGCAGACGTGGCGAAGCAACGCAGCGAAGTCCCTGCCAGCGTTCACGGTTCCCAGTTCAAGGTCCAGGGTTAGGTGTGCGCGATGGCATCTGACGCCTTGAACCCGGAGGCCCGAACCGCGAACTTCAAGCTGCGCGACGCTTGCCTTGTTCTGGTCGTCATCGTCGCCTGCGTCTTTGCTAACGGGCTGACTACGCCGTACATGTTCGACGACGTCTACTGGATTCGGGACAACCCCGCCATTCGGACTCTTTGGCCCCCCTCCAGCGCTCGCCGTCCGCTCGGTTACTATTCGTTGCAGCTCGACTACGCCGTGCATGGGAACGGAGTCTTCGGCTACCACGCGGTGAACATCGCCATTCACGCCGCGGCCGCCGTGGTGCTGTTTTTGTTGGTCAGGAAGTCATTGCCGCTGACGCGAAGCGGCATCGATTCCACCTGGCTGGCCTTCGCAGCCGCCCTGCTTTGGGCCGTGCATCCGCTGCAAACTTCGAGCGTCACGTACATTATCCAGCGGTTCGAGTCCCTGATGGGTCTTGGCTTTCTGCTTTGTCTTTACGGCGTGCTGCGCGGAGCAACAGCCGCGGAAAGAAACTCGCAGTGGTCGTGGTATGTTGTCGCCTGGCTCGCCTATTGCGGCAGTATTGGCTCCAAGGAGGTTGCCGCGGTCTGCCCGCTGGTAGTGCTGCTCTATGACCGGTCCTTTCTGGCGGGAACCTGGTGCGGAGCTTTCAAGCAGCGCTGGCCGCTTTACCTCGCGTTCTTGCCGCCGCTGGCCTGGCTGGCGATGACGATGCGCGGCACGCTCGGCGACGATGGAACCAACGCCGGCTTCGGCTATGAAGGGGTGACGCCCTGGGAATACCTCCGCTCGCAAGGGGGCGTCATCCTGCACTATCTGCGGCTCAGCCTCTGGCCCGATTCGCTCTGCCTCGACTACGCCTGGCCGGTGGCCACTTCACCGTTGGCCATTTATCTGCCGGGGGCGATTGTCTTGGCACTGCTCGCGCTGTCCCTGTGGGCGCTGTGGAAGCTGCCGAGGCTCGGCTTTCTCAGTCTGAGTTTCTTCCTCATCCTCGCGCCGACCTCCAGCTTCATGCCGATTGCCGACCTGGCGTTTGAGCACCGGATGTACCTGCCGCTCGCCGCCGTCGTCATTTTGGCTCTGCTCGCGCTCGACAGGGTGTTGACGCGGCAATTGGCGGATGGAGCGGCCCGGCGAAAGTGGTTCCTGGCCATCACTGGCTGCTGCGCTGCGGCGCTGGCGGTGCGGACGGTCGTTCGCAATCAGGACTACAGCAACCCTTACGCCATGTGGGCCAAAGTTGTCCAGCAGAATCCGGACAATGCCCGCGCTCACACCAACCTCGCCTTCCTGCTCGACTCCGCCGGCAAGAAGGAGGAGGCGATTGCCCATCTCGAAGCCGCCATGCGAACGACGCCCAAGTATCCGCGGGCCTTTAGCTTCCGCGGCGACATGTTCGCCAAACAAGGAGAGACCGCTGCCGCGATCCGTTTGTACGAAGAAGCCTTGCAAATCCATCCCCACTATGTGACGGCTCACCTGCATTTGGCAAAAGTGCTGCTCATCCTGAAGAAAGACTACGCCGGCACTCTCGCCGCCGCCGCGGCCGTGCAAGAGATCGACCCAACTTCCCGCGAAGCGTCCAAGCTAATTGCCCGCGTCCGCGCCACCGCTGCCGACCCCAAGTTCCGCGACCCAACCGCGGCAATCGAACTCCTGCTCGCAACTCCCCCCCTGCCGGGCCAGGAGGATAAGGAGTGGCACGAGCTACTGGCGGCGGCGAGGAAGGCCGAGGAGACAGGGGTCAGGAGTCAGGAGTCAGCAGGAGCAGTCATTGGCAGTCCACACTTGCCACCGAAATCTTGAGCATTGAGCACTTACTTCCCACCACTCACCACTCCCTACAGCCCGCCGCCCCATGTCCTCCGTCCTCGAACCAGCCCCACTCCCCACCTGGAAGCATGCCGTCATGCTCATTGCCGCAGCGTGGTGCTTGTATGGCGGGACGATGGGCTATCCGTTCCTGTTCGATGATCATCCGAATATTCGGGACAACGAAGAAATCAGGAGTCTTGAGGGAATCAAGAGCATGCTGATCAGCGACGGCCGCCCCGTGGCGATGCTCTCGTTCGCCGCCAACTATGCCCTCAGCAAGAACTACGTATGGAGCTACCATCTCGTCAATTTGCTCATTCACTGTGCCGCCGGACTGACGCTGTATGGACTGGTTCGTCGCACACTTCTCTTGGTGAGCACCCCACTCCATCTTCATCACGCCTCCACCCTCGCCCTCGCCATCTCCCTACTCTGGCTCGTCCATCCGCTGCAAACGCAGGCCGTTACTTACATCGTCCAGCGGATGGAGTCTTTGGCCAGCCTCCTGTTTCTGTTGTCGTTGTATGCCCTCGTTCGTGGCCAAAGCTCCACACGCCCCACGCTCTGGTATCTGCTCACCATCGCCAGCTGCTGGCTCGGCATGGGAAGCAAACAAACAATGACCGCTTGCCCACTGATCCTGCTGATGTTCGACCGGATTTTTCTGGCAGGCGCGTGGAAGAGCGTGGCAACCCGCTGGTGGGTGCATGCGGGAACCTTTCTTTCACTCGGCTGGCTGGCGTGGCTGACGCATGTCGCGGTCGCCGGGGAAGAAGTGGCCAGCGCCGGCTTTGGACTCCGCGACCTCACGGGCTGGGAATATCTCTGCTCGCAAGGAGGGGTCCTGTTGCATTATCTGCGACTTGTGGTCTGGCCGGATGTCCTCTGTTTCGACTACGTCTGGCCGAAAGCCAAAGAGCCGCTCGCCATTTGGCCGCAGTGTGGCATCATACTGGCTCTGCTGCTTGCGTCCTTTTGGTTGCTCTGGAAGCATCCGCGCATCGGTCTGGTTGCCATCAGTTCTTTCTTCATTCTTGCGCCGTCCTCCAGTGTCGTGCCGATTGCCGACCTGGCGTTTGAGCATCGCATGTACCTGCCTCTGGCCTGCGTCCTCATCCTGCTGGTCCTTGGTGTCTTTCACCTCACATCGCGACTCCAGCTCTCGCCACAGCAACTCGCCATGCTCCGCACAGCCCTTCTGCTGGTGCCGATGGCCCTGCTCGGCGGGCGGACCATGCTTCGCAATCGCGATTACGCAAGCGAAATGGCCATGTGGCAGCTCATCGCGCGGCAGCGGCCGGCGAATGCCCGCGCCTTCAAAAACATTGCCCACATCCATCACCACGAAAAGCGGCGGGATGATGCCATCGAGAATTATGAGCGTGCGCTCGTGCTCGATCCCAAGTCCTATGTGACCTACGTCGAGTATGCCAACGTCTATTATGCCGAGCGAGATTACGTCCATGCTCTGCCCCTCTACTTCCGGGCAGCCGAGGCCGGGCCGGACCAGGCTCTCCCCTGGCTCAACATCGCACTCGTGCAGTCGAAGACCGGCGAAATGGCGGAAGCCCTGGTGTCCTGCGACAAGGCGCTCGCCCGCCTCAAGAATCCCGTCTCGCGGCAGGAGCGAAAAATCCGGGCCTGGGTGTTCTCGACCGCGCCGGACCCGTCGCTTCGCAACGGGAAGGAGGCCCTCCGTCTGCTCGGAACTCTCAAGCCACTCAAGAACAAGTCCGATGTCGACCTGCTCGATCGCTATGCCGCCGCTTATGCCGAAGTTGGCGACTTTACCAAGGCTCTCGACCACGAGCAGCGGGCGATTGCGGAAGCGAAGCGGCAAAAGGCCCCGGACCTCATCCTGCAGGAATACGAGAGTCGCTTGAAGCTCTATGAGAAGGAGCAGCCTTGCCGCATCAAACGGCATGAACCAAGCCTCCCGTAATTCCTCTCTGATAGTCTTATTCGTTTCTCGGAGCGGCGCTCAGACAACACTCGTGCCAGATTCCAGGCACATCACACAGTTCGTAAAGTACGTCCCCGCCATGGTAGAAACTGACTTTTTCGACCACAGCGATCGAACTGGAAAACTTAAGTTGCTCAGGCATTAGTGTGTGGTGGTACTTCCACGTCGCCTGAAACTCTTGAAGCTGCAGTAAGCTCGCTATGCACACGTGCGAGCCGACAGAAAAGTCCTCTTGATAAAGCGTCAAAATTTGCCTGCTGATATCTTACGTCATGGAAGCTTGCACGATCACCACAATCGCTAAAATGAATTAATGACCGCCGCATTTTCCACCACTTCTCATCCTCGCGCCACAAGCTGGCAACTTCGCACCAGGCAACTTACGTTTGGCCTCCAGCCGCTGCTGATGGGAATCGTCAACGTCACGCCGGACAGCTTTTCCGACGGGGGGCAATTCTTCGGATGCGAGGGGGCGATTGAGCAGGGCTTGAAGCTGCTTGCGGAAGGAGCCGCCATCCTGGACATCGGCGGCGAGAGCACCCGACCTTATTCTACGCCGGTTGATGAAAACGAAGAGCTGAAGAGAATTCTTCCCGTGGTCGAAGGCATTCACCGCGCCCGCCCGGAAGCCATCCTCTCCATCGACACCTCCAAAGCCGGCGTCGCCCGCGCCGCCATCGCTGCTGGGGCCGAGATCATTAACGACGTGACCGGGCTAACAGGTGACCCGGAGATGATTGCCTTTGCCCAACAAACCAAAGCCGGCGTTTGCGCCATGCACATGCAGGGAACGCCGCAGACGATGCAGGACAATCCCACTTACGCCGACGTCGTCGCCGAAATTCATGACTACCTCCGCCATTGCCGCGACACCCTGCTCGCCGCCGGCATCGACCGCGACCGCATCTGCCTCGATCCCGGTATCGGCTTTGGGAAGACGCACGAGCACAATGTCACGCTGATGGCGAGTTGCCATCGGTTTCATGATCTCGGCCAGCCGCTCCTCGTCGGCCACTCCCGCAAGGGCTTCATTGGCAAGCTCCTGGGGGACAAAGAAGTACCTCGCCTCTTTGGGACCATTGGCTCCGCACTGGCCTTGGCTGTGCAAGGAGTCCAGATCATTCGGGTCCACGACGTGCGACCCCTGCGGGAAGCCCTTGCTCTGTTCGCCACATGTGGAGGTTTGCCAGACTGAGACTATTTCTCCGTCCAGTGCAACAGCAGCGGCAGGACGATGAGGTTGCCTGCGAGGCCGCCGAACATGGCGAGGCTGACGAGTGCGCCAAAATAGATGGTGGGAACGAACTCGCTGGTGCAGAGGACAATGAAGCCGACGATCAGCGCTAGCGTCGACAGGACAGCCGCCCGGCCGACGCTCTGCTGAACGAGATTCAGCGCTTCCGAGACGCTTTTCCCAGCCACTCGTTCCCGGCGATAAGAGGCCAGGTAGTGGATGGAGCTATCGACGGAGAGTCCCATTGAAACCGCCGCAATCATGGCAGCTCCCATGTTGATTTTCAGCCCTAGCCAGCCGAGCAGTCCCATGACCATGAGAATTGGCAATGCGTTGGGGACGAGGGCAATGAGGGTCCAGCGGATGCTGCGGAAGGCGATGAGGAGCATCACCGCCACACCGGCCACCGTGATGGCGAAGCTGGACCACTGGTCGCGAAGAAGGCTTTGAATGAGTCGCGTCAGCAAGACAAAAAAGCCAGTCACTTCGGCATCTGGAAATGCGTCCTGTGCCACGCGGGTCACTTCGTCGATGAGCTGCCGCTTCTGCGAAGCTTGTTGTCGCTCTCGGGCGCGAAGCATGATCCGAAGCCAACGGCGGCCTTGCTCGTCTTTCCCTTGCAGGGCACCTATGAAGGCCGGCATCACCACCGCCATCCCCTGGACCTGCAACTCGGTCGGCACGGCGGCCAACGTCGCGTCCTTCCTGGAGGCATCGAGTACATCGACCAGGCTGATCACTTTGGTAAGCGTGGCCGCTTCTCCGCCGGGCGATTTGGATTCAATCGTGATGCCACGCAGCTCGGTTTCGAGGTCGCGGACCTTGCGGAGATAGGCTTCGTCCAGGCGATCGGGGGCAGGGATCAGCACGTCCCACACACCGGCTCCGCCGAGATTCGTTTCCACGTATTCATACCCCGTGACCACGCTGCTGCCGGAGCGGAAGTTGCGGGTGAAGTCAGACTCGATCTCCAGTCGCAGAGCGCCGAGCCCAGCCACCGCGGAGACGAGGATGGTCAGAAACGCGGTCAGCTTGGAACGCTTCTGGACAGTGGCCACCATTTGGGAAAGGCCGATATCCAGCCGCCCTTCGGCCCAAGTGCTATGTGAAGTTTGTTTCTCTTGGCCTGTGGCTCCCAGCAGCGCGAGCGCGGGGACGAGGAGCGCGACCGCGGGAAGCACCAGCACGGAGCCGAGGACCATCATGGTGCCGAAGTCCTTCACCGGGCCAACATCCGAAATCCAGAGCGAGCCAAAACCGGCGACATCGGTCATGATGGCCCCGATGATGGGCCAGGTCAGGAGAATGGCGGCTGTCTGGAAGGCTTGCCGCGGGAGTTGCCCATCGGAGCGGAGCTCGCGATAGCGGACGATGAGATGCACCACGGTGGCGACGCCGACCACGGTGACAATGGCGGTGAGCATGGAGCTGACCATGCTGAGCCGCAGGCCGGAGAGGGCGAGCAGGGCCTGCGTGACGTAAATGGTCCACTGCACGACTGCGATGGGAACGACCAGCCAGCGGAGCGAGCGGAAGCAGACGACGATGGTCAGCCCGACCAACAGCGTGGACCAGAGCCCGAGCCGTTGGCCGTCGATTTCGAGGAGCTTGAAGCCTTCGGTGACCATGACGGGCTCGCCGGCGAGTACGCCCGGAGCGAGGCCCTCCGGAAGGGAAATGACGATCTTGCGAAGGTCTTCAATGGTCTTACGGCGAGAGACATCTTGGGCAGCGTCCTCATCGGCGGAAGCAGCATGCGGCTCGAGCATGCATGTCAGCGCCACGGTTTCTCCCTTTCCGTGGGTGTAGCCATGAAACAGCTCGCGATAGCTGCGAGCCAGTTCGCTGTTGGGGTTGAGGATGGGGGGGCCTTTCCAGTCGTCCTTCGGGCCTGCGTTAAAAAACTCGGTGAGGCCCTTGGTTTTTTGCAGGCTCTCCAGCAGCGTGTTGACTTCGGCCAGACTCAATACGTCCTTCACACCGGGGACCTTCTTCATTCGCTCGCTCGTCGCCGCCAACCGCTGAAGTCCGCGGCCACCGGGATGCTGAAGATCTTGGTCCTCATAAACCGCCAGCACGATTTCGTTCCCGCCAAACTGCTGCTTGAGCCGCAGGTAGGGCGGCAAGATGGGGTCGTTCGCCGAGAACATGTTCTCGATGGAGCGATCGAACTTGATCCCCTGGGCGGGAAAAAACGCGGCCAGGGCCAGCGCGATTCCCAGCACGAAAAGCGGATAACGCCAGGCGATGAGAAACTGATTGAAGCGGCGGGTGGGATCGAGCATCACCCGATTATAGGGATGAGGTAGATTTTCCGAAGGAGACGTAGTCTATTAAGTGACATAATGAAGAACCTTCTCGCTGCGGCCCTCTTGCTCCTTAGCTTGTGGGCTCGTGCCGGCGAACCTCTGACGCTCGAAAACGTCTCTGCTCCACCTGAACTGGGTGCCGATGAGCCGCTGGCCGGCATGTTTTCGCTGGAGCTCGCCGCACGGCTACTGGATACGACCGCGCTTCACTGGCAGAAAACGCGGAAGTGCGCCGCATGCCACACATTGCCACCATACTTGATGACTCGTCCCTATTTGTCTTCGATCTCTGCCGAGCCACCGGAGGTCCGCCGATTCTTTGAAGCGATCATTGAACAGGGGCTGGAGGGGGAACCGGCCCTTCCCAAGGATGGACTGACGGCTGTCGTCATTCAGACCGCTGCGGCCCTCGCCTTTCACGATCGGGCCACCACTGGCAAGTTGCATGCACACACCCGGCAGCAGCTTGACCGGGTCTGGACGCTGCAACGGGAGGACGGCGGCTGGGAATGGCCGTTTCGAGATACGCCCCCCATCAAGAGCGACGAACACTATGGTGTTGTCTTCGTCGCTCTCGCAGCGAGCGCCGCACCCGAGAGTTATTTGGATACCGCAAAGGCCCGAAAGGGACTGGATGGAATCCGGAAATATCTGGCGGCTCATCCTCCGCGGAGCCTGCACCAAAAAGCCATGCTGCTGTGGGGAGACTCGCAGATCGACGGATTCATTACTCCAGAATTCAAAGCACAAGCGGTCCAGGAGCTCGCCGCCTCGCAGCGGCCCGACGGCGGATGGTCGCTGGCCAGCCTGACGGAGAATCCGGCCGACCCTGACCGGCAGACGGACGAAGGACGCCAGGCCCGCGCCGCCGAAGGACACGGCCGCGATTTTCTTGTCTACGTCGGACGCGAAAAGGTTTACAAATCGTCGCTGGCCAGCGATGGCTACGCCACTGGGTTTTCTTTATATGTATTGCGGAAAGCAGGAGTGCCAACAAACGATCCTCGCATCCGCCGCGGCGTCACCTGGCTCAAGGAACACCAGCGCGCCAGCGGACGCTGGTTCACGCCGTCCCAAAGCTGGCATACGCAGCACCTGGTTTCCAACGTCGGCACCGCCTATGCCATCTTGGCGCTGCATGCCTGCGGTGAAATTCCCGGTCCTCGTGGGCCGGCGAAATGAGGCTGTTTGGCTCTTAGCGGCAAAACGACCAGGCTTCGCCGCAGCTCCAGGAGCACCATGTGCGGATGCTGTCCCACCGGCGCTGGGCTCGCTGGCACCAGGTTTCTTCGTTATCCAGCAACGGAACCGCCAGAGCAGTTGGCTCCTGGTAGGTGGGGTCGATGAGCTCCTGAAGCTTCGTCGGATGGATCGAGTGGCAGTTCGCCCATTGGTAGCGACCGGATTCATTCAGCGTGTGGGAGGCCAGTTCGGCACAGTGAACTCCGGCCCCCTCTTTGCCGCGGACATATCCCTTCACGCTGTAGCGGCGGTCGATTTGTTCATCCAAATAATTCCGCATCGCCTGGCACTCGGCTGAGGTATAGGGCCTTTCGGGGCGGAGGGCGAACGTTCGGATTCGCCGCTCTTCGTTCTTGCCGGAATTGAGGCAGGCAAGCTCGGCATAGTAATCATCCACTTTCAAGCGGCGGACCTTGCCGGGAATGGCCTCGTAAACCCAGGCTTCCTTCTCCTCGTTCATCACAATGGCCACATGTCCCACGCTGCCGTGCGTGGCCCGCTGCACGACGCTAGAGCAGTTCTCCAGAAACAGCAGCGTGCCGTCTTCGAGCGGTTCGGCGGAAATGGTCAGCGAGACGAGGAGGAACCAGGCGTTCATGGAGGTTAGAGGTTAAAGGGCAGTGGGCAGAATTGGGTTTGTTTGCTGTAGGGATATTCGTTGTCATCCTTTGAATTCTTGGCAAGCTGCGAGTGTCGCGTTACTTTCGCATTGCTATCCCTTTACTGGAACATGAGTTGCGCGAACCTGTCAAAAAGGAGAAAGGCAGGGGACAGGAGGCAGGAGACAGGGGACAGGAGCGGCCGATCCGCTCTTGTCGGATCTTCCATTCTGCCATCTGCAATCTGCCTTCCCACTCAATCCAGTTGCAGTTGCGTCCGGCTCTGTTACCATGAAGAACGACGCGGGTGAGGCAACGTCGCATCGTCCCGCGATCGTAGGGTACACGTTTTAGAAAATCATGAGGTTCGTGCCGGCCGCCTAGAAGAATAGCACCGGCAACAGAACGGTTTGACGCACGCTATGGTGCCGTAATGTCCGCTGCCGCAAAGTCTTGCGCGCGGCAGTCATATTCGGAACTGGATTTTCAGCCTTTCACTAGCATTCCTTTTTTCACCTGGTAGCCGCGGAGGAACGATGAATCTCGTCCTGCTGATCTTGCGGCTGCTGTTTGGCCGTCCTGGGGACGGCTCCACCAGGCTCATGCGAGTGGCGGTGCGTCCGGACGGTCGGACACACAGCTTCCGTGGCAGGCACTGGTTGTGGAATTGGTTGCGGGCATGTGAAGAGTGGCTGAAGCGATTCTTGAGCTGGCCTCCGCCTCCCCGCAAGCGGGACGGATGGGGATTAGCATCCGGCTGGGCTGATGGCCCGCGCCGGGACGAATAGCTCTTTCAGTTCAGATACGCATCGTGTGTTCAGGCGGCCCCTGGGAAGGGAGCCGCGGTCGTCATTTCTGTTGCTCCATACCGCGCCAGTACTTCGCGCGCGTTTGAGTCGCTAGCTTCCTAGCCAGCCGCCACGGCCCAGCCGATAAGGATGCCGCCGTGCCAGATGTGCCGATGTGGGTGTTTATAGTTTGTTTGGCCGTAACTGCAGTTGCTACCTTCGGGGCTATCAAGTTCCTCGATCGGCTGCGGCGGCTCGATGCCGATAACGAGGCCAAACGGATCATCGGCGAAGCGGAGCGGCAGGCCGTCACCAAGCTCAAGGAGGCCGAGCTCACCATCAAGGAAAAGGACCTGGCCCAGAAGCAGGAGACGGAAAAGCAGCTCAACAAGAGCCGCGACGAATTGCGGGAGAGAGAACGCTCGCTCGACAAGCGGCAGGAAACGATCACGCAGCAGAACGACGACCTGCGCAAGCAGGAAAAAACGGCGGAGACCACCCAGCGGCGATACACGGAAAAGCTTGACGAGGTGAAGAACAAGAACGAAGAGTTGACCAGGATTCTCGACCAACAGCGGCAGACGCTGCAAAACATCAGCGGCCTGTCCACGACCGAAGCGACCCGCCGGCTCATGGAGCGGCTGGAAAACGAGCTGCAGCAGGAGATGGGAAACGCCATCGTCAAAGCCGAACGGCGGATGGCAGAAGTGGTGGATCAGAAATCGCGGGAAATCCTGCTCACGGCCATCCAGCGGTATGCGGCCGCTCACACCGCGGAAAGCACGACCAGCACGGTCGATATTCCCAGCGACGAGATGAAGGGACGAATTATTGGCCGCGAAGGGCGGAACATCCGAGCCTTCGAAAAGGTGACCGGCGTGGACGTCATCATCGACGATACCCCCGGCGTCGTCATCGTCAGCGGGTTCGACCCCGTCCGCCGCGAAATCGCCCGGCAGACGCTCAACAAGCTCATCGCCGACGGCCGCATCCACCCCACACGGATTGAGGAAATTTTTGCCGCCACGACCAAGGAAATTGAAGCCTTCATCCAGAAGAAGGGGGAGGAGGCGGCCCAGGAAGTGAACGTCCACAACGTCCATCCCAAGGTGCTCTACATGCTGGGACGGCTCCATTTCCGCACCAGCTATAGCCAGAATGTGCTGCGGCACAGCGTGGAAGTGGCGTTTCTCACGGGATTGCTCGCCGAAATGATTGGCATGGACGGCGACATCGGCCGCCGCTGCGGCCTGCTGCACGACATCGGCAAGGCAGCCGACCACGAGCTCGAAGGAGGGCATCCAAAAATCGGTGCCGACATTCTTAAGCGGCACGGCGAGAAGCTGGAAGTGGTACACGCGGCACTCGGCCATCACGACGAAATCGTCACCGAGTATCCCTATACCATGCTCGTCGCCACGGGCGACGCATGCAGCGCTTCTCGCCCCGGCGCGCGCCGCGAATCCCTGGAGCGGTACATCAAGCGGATGGAAGAGCTCGAATCCATCGCCTGCGGATTCCCCGGCGTGGAACAAGCCTTCGCCATTCAAGCCGGCCGCGAGCTGCGAGTCATCGCCAGCAGCCGCGACACCGACGACGCCAAAGCAGCCAAAATCTGCCGCGACATCGCCAAGGCATTTGAAGAACAGCTTACCTATCCGGGCGAAATCAAAGTGACTGTGGTGCGCGAGTCGCGGTTCATCGAGACAGCGAAATAGCGGCAGGGCTTTTTTTTCGCATTACGAAGAGATCTCCAACTGACCAGGATCTCACGCCGCGGCAGAAACTAACGGCTGGGTCAACCTTTTCGTGGCAAACCTTGCCGATTGGCGAAGAGTTAGCCGGCAATCCTCCCGATAGCGGGCGTCACTTCCGGCAAGGTTTTGCTACCTTCCAAAAGCGGTAATCTTTGCGCAACAGTCGCCCTAAACCATTGCCAGAAAATTGCTTGCGAGTCTTCAAGGTGGTCAAGGAGCAGGGACGATACGGTAGTTGTCACCGACCCGTGTAACTGCGCCAGAAGGGCGCTTTCGCACGGTCGGACCAACCGAAATTAGCCGGGCACTCGAAACGCTTGGAAGGTTTTGGTGTGACAACCCGACGATGCGGAGCTTTGGCCTACCTCATCCCCGCATCAACCCTCACCCCACCTATAGCAAACCCGCCATGGATTCCGGGCAATTGGATTGCCCGGAACCTGTCCAAACGCGAGCGACCAGCCACATCCCCAGGGAAGGGCGAAGACGTTCGCGTGATCCGGCCGGACCGGGACATGCGCCAGTTCGTGGTTCCATCGTGTTAAGGAGACGTCGCTCGATGAAATGGAACATTTTTGTTGGATCGTTGGTACTCAGCATTGCTGCTTGTACCCAGAGCTTTGGATTCGACCTGCTGGACCGGATGCTCGGTTCCAGCGGCTGCGGCTGCGAAAGCAAATGCTGCGAAACCAATTGCTGCAAAGTTAAATGCGCGAAGGTCCGCTGTGGCAGTGGCTGCAATAGCTGCTCCAAAGTGGCTCCCTCGTGCGGGGTTGCCGCTCCTTCCTGCGTGAAGGCGGCCCCCACCTGTGCTGCTGCTGCACCCACCTGTGCCGCGGCTGCCCCGACCTGTGCGGCTGCACCCACGTGCGCTGCGGCTCCTTCGTGCGGTGCTGACAAGGGTTGCTGCAAGACCAAATGCAGCAAGCCTTGCCTGCTCGACCGGCTCTTCTCCTGCAACAGCTGCAACAAGGGTTGCAACAGCTGCGCGAAGAGCTGTGGCAATGGCTGTGCGAAGGCCGCTCCGTCCTGCGGAGTTGCCGCTCCTAGCTGCGTGAAGGCTGCTCCCACCTGTGCCGCTGCTGCCCCGACCTGCGCTGCCGCTCCCACCTGTGCGGCCGCCGCGTCGTGCAACAAGGGCTGCAACAGCGGTTGCAACAAGTGCAGCAAGCCTTGCTTGCTGGACCGCATCTTCTCCTGCAATAGCTGCAACAAGGGTTGCAATAGCTGCACGAAGAGCTGTGGCAATGGCTGCACCAAGGCCGCTCCCTCCTGCGGAGTTGCCGCCCCGAGCTGCGTGAAGGCTGCTCCCGCCTGTGGTTGCGATGCGAAGGCTCCGGCCGCCGCTCCTGCCGCTGGTGGCGATATGGCCCCCATGCCGCCGGCCCCGGTGGTTGATCCCTCGGCTTTCAATGCCAAGAACAACGGTCGGGTCGTTCGCTCTGCCAGCCTGGTTCGCTAGGCCCGCAGTAGCTTAGAGGCTACGACAATTCGCGGCCTGTCAAGGTGCAAACTTTGGCAGGCCGCTTTTATTTCTTGGGGAGAAGAGCGAGTAGCTACTTCGCGCTCTCTTCAAGCCGATACAAACAGGTCTTCGTCCGCAGATAAATGGCCTTCCCACTCACCGCAGGCGAAGCCATGCAGCCCTCGTCAAGCTTGTTAATGGCGAGTTGCCGGTATTCTCGTCCCGTCTTGAAGACACAGGTCTTGCCGTCCTGGTCGCTGCTGTAAATCCGCCCCGCGGCGTAGACGGAAGAGGCCGAGAAACTGCCGCCGAGGCGTTTCGTCCAGACGATTTCGCCCGTTTTGACATCGAGGCAACTGGCCACGCCTCCGTCGGCAATCATGTAGAAAAGGTCGTCGATGATCAGCGGTGAAGGCTTGTTCGGCGCTCCCGATGCCTGCTGCCAGACAACGTGAGTATTAGTGATGTTCCCGTGTCCGCCGAGTCTGGCTCCCAGCACCTGCGGCTTCATGTATCCCGTGTTGAGGAACATCATCCCCTTCCCCACGACCGGCCGCGAGGCATGGCTGAATCCGTCGTATCCCAGCCGCCAGAGTTCCCGGCCGCTTTTCGAGTCATACCCGTAGGCGGAGTTGGCCGCGGTCGTGATGATCTGCGGCTGGCCGTCCACCTGGGCAATCACTGGAGTGGAAAATGCTTTGCGAGATTCCGGCTGAACAGAACCCAGGTCGACCGATCGCGGAGTGAGCCACTTCGTTTCTCCACTGGCCGTATCCAGAGCGGTGATGTACTGCGAGTCTGTCCCATCAAACGTCAGGATGAGCAGCTTTTCCGACAATACGGGTGAGGAGCCAGGCCCGACGCTGTGGCTTACATTCAAATCGGCGCGCTTCCATGGAATGCTCCCCGTCTCCGTATTGATCGCTGCCGTTCCATGCTTGCCGAAATGGACGTAAACCCTGCCGACCTCGATGACGGGAGATGGAGATGCATGACTGTTGAGGTCATGGATGGCCTCCGGCTTCTCGACCTCGAACACTTTGATCCGCTTCGTCACTTCGCCGTTCTCTTTGTTCAGGCAAAGGGCGTATAGCTCCTTGCCATCGCTGGTCGCCGTCGTCAGCCAGACTTGGTCCCCCCAAATCACCGGCGTGCTCCAGCCGCGGCCGACGATGGCCGTCTTCCACCGCACGTTTTTCTGCTCGCTCCACTCCAGCGGCAGTTCTTTGGCGTCGCTATGGCCATCCATGTTGGGACCGCGAAAGTCGGGCCAGTTGTCGCCGGCGAATGAAACCGAACCAATTGAAAATGCCAGCAGCATGGTCCATTTGGGAATTGATCGTGTCATTTGGTCCTTGGGTCGACTCCCCTTAACGCGCAGGCACAAAGGCACAGAGACGCCAAGGGAGGAAAGTTTGAAGGTCGATTTAAATCGTCCTCACCATCTTATCTTCTTGCCAGTCATTTTCTTGCCACTTCCCAGCTTCCTGTCTCCATTTTTCTGCCGCACCCCGCCCCTACGTCTCCCGCCCGTCACTTCCTATAATTCACCCTTCCCAGCCCCGAGTCCCTAGACCCCAGCCCCTACTTTGGAAATCCTCGCCTACCCCCATCCGACCCTCCGCCACAAGAGTAAGCCGCTGCGCAAGGTCGATGCCGAGTTGAAACAATTGGTGCGGGAGATGTTCGAGCTGATGTATGCGAACAAAGGAATTGGTCTGGCCGCAAACCAGGTGGACTTGCCGCTCCGGTTTTTCATTCTCAACGTGGCCGGCAAAAAAGGGGAAGGGGATGAGATGGTCTTCCTCAACCCGGTCATCAGCTTTCCCAAAGGGAGCGAGGAGGCGGAAGAGGGCTGCCTGAGCCTGCCGGGGCTGTATGGGAATGTCATCCGTCCCAAACAAGTGCGCGTGAATGCCTACTCCTTGGAAGGAAAGGAGTTTATCGCCGACGTTACCGGCCTGATGGGGCGCTGCATCCAGCACGAAACCGACCACCTCGACGGCGTCCTCTTCACCGACCGGATGAACCCCACCGCCCGCACCGACATCGCTTACGACCTCCACGAATTCGAAACCGCCTTCGAAAGCCGCCGTTCCACGGGAGGTATTCCCACGGATGAGCAGATTGCCGCGAGGCTAGCGGAGTTCGAGACAAAGTACTCATAGGGAAGGGGATTCAGTTTGACCAAGGATGGTTTTGGAGCGACAATTAATGAGCGTAAAGGAATTCAACGACATGCTCGACGCATCTTCTATTTCAGCAGTGGTTCAAGGGGGCGTGTTTCGACCCGATGAACCCACAGGGTTGCCTGATGGAACCCGCGTGACACTGGTGGTTCAGCGATCGCTACCGCAAGAATCGACGTTTGTCGATAGATTTGCCCGGTTTGAAGAGTTGCGGGCAAGCTCCCCCATCAATCTAGGTGGCGAAAAATTCCGGCGCGAAGAGCTGTATGATCGCCGCTGATACCAATATCTTGGTTTACTCGATCGACGTCTCGGAACCGGCCAAGATGGCGGTCGCGGACAGCGTCCTTAAAAACCTTGGCACTCAAGGAAACGGCGTTCTGCTGTGGCAGGTTGCTTGCGAGTTTCTGGCCTGCTTGCATCGCTGGGAGGACAAGGGACGAATCACGCCCGCTCAGACCGAAATTTATTTTCAAAGCATCGCGACCTTCTTTCCGCTGTTGACGCCCGTTCCTTCGACTCTGAACGGGGCGATTGACATCCGACGTCGCTATTCCCTCTCCTATTGGGATAGCTTGCTCATCTCCGGCTGCCTGGCTGGGAGTGTCAACGAGCTCTATTCCGAAGACCTCGGTCACGGCAGTAGTTATGACGGAGTGAAGGTTATCAATCCGTTTCTGCCTTAACCCACTTAAGCCTCGTGGGACTACGGCTGGTACAGCAGTGGGAAGAACTGCCCGTCCATTTTGTGTCCGACGTGGATCGGCGGCACGCCTTGCAGCAGCTCTTCGTTCTTGTCGCTTTTGACGCCGTCGCGGAAGGCGTTGATGACGGTGGCCCGGCGAGGGCGGTCGGTGCGGTTCTCGAAGCTGCCGTGGACCATGAGCGGATGGTGGAAGGAGCACTCTCCTTTCTTGAGCTCGATGGCGACGGGGTGCTGGAACTGCTCCCACTGGTCGGGCGAAAGGACTTCTTTGATAGCATCCATGTCTCCCGCCAGGCCGGTGATGGGGAGCAGCGTCCAGTTGTGGCTGCCGGGAACATAGTGGACGCAGCCGTTGTCCTTGGTGCTGTCGTCCAAGCCAATCCAGCAGGTGAGATGGGCCATCGGCTTCGTTCGCGTCCAGTACGAATAATCCTGGTGCCAGGCGACCACGCCGCCGTGCTTCGCCGGCTTGCAAAAGAGCTGGTCGTGCCAGAACCGAACCGCCCCGCCCAGAAGCTGACTCGCCGCGACGGTGAAAGCCGGGTGCCAGAGAATGTCGTGAAAGCCGGGGCGAATCCGCCAGGCCCCGAGAGCATGAAACAGAACCGTGTCCGGCCGGCTCGATTCGTTGGTGTGGTACTCGTACCACAGCTCGTGCCCTTCGTGCCCTGGATTAAAGAACTCCGCCAGTTCGGTGCGAAGTTTTTCGATCTGTTCGTCCGTGAGGATGCGAATCCCTTTCAGATATCCTTGCTCGTGGTAGAACGCCACTTGCTCATCGGTCAAACGGTACTTTTCCCAGTCGCCTTTAGTCTTGGGAAGCTGCAGCAAATCGCCGACAAGGTCGTGGCGGAGGGAGAGGTCTGTGGGCATGGCTGGCCGCGCTGATGTTTGGTGACTGATTGAGAATGGCCGAATATCCCGTTAGCATAACGTCCAATCTCCTCATCCCAGTAGGTACCATCTCCCATGAATAGATTCTTCACGATTGCCCTTCTCGTCGCAGGTTCTTCAATCTCCGCTCTCGCCGCCGAGCCCAAGACCGAGCTCCTCTGGCCGGACGGCGCTCCCGGTGCCAACGGTACTGAAGCCAAAGACAAGCCAACGCTCATCATCTATCTGCCGGAAAAAGAAAAGGCCCATGGCGGATCGGTGGTGATTTGCCCCGGTGGTGGTTACGGGGGGCTGGCGATAGACCATGAGGGGCACCAGATTGCCCGCTGGCTCAATGAGAACGGCGTCGCGGCCTTCATCTGCGACTATCGGCACCGGGGGAAAGGCTATGGCCATCCCGCGCCTCTCGAAGATGCCCAGCGAGCCATCCGCACCGTTCGCTCGCGGGCCAAAGAATTCAGCGTAGACCCTGCCAAGATCGGCATCTTAGGCTTTTCGGCTGGCGGCCATCTTACGTCCAGTGCAGTCACTCATTTCGACAAGGGGAAAGCCGATTCAAAAGACCCGATCGATCACGTTTCTTGCCGCCCCAACTTCGGCGTCCTCTGCTATCCGGTCATCGCCTTCAACGAGAAATTCACCCACGTCGGCTCGCAAAACAACCTGCTGGGTAAGGACGCCCCCGAAGACCTCGTCAAAAGCATGTCCAGCGAAAAGCAGGTCACAGCCGAAACACCCCCTTGCTTCCTCTGGCACACCTACGAGGACACCGGCGTCCCCCCGGAAAACAGCATCGTCTTCTACCTCGCCTGCATCAGAAACAAAGTCCCCGCGGAGCTTCACGTCTACGAAAAAGGGCGTCACGGCGTCGGTCTGGGCAAGGGAATTGTCGGTACCGAGAACTGGCCGAATGAGTGCATTGCCTGGATGAAGAATCATGGATTTGCGAAGTGAATTCGTCCTAGGCAAGGGACATGTTCAGGAATAATCGGGGTTCATCAGCTTGCCTGGCTGCCGGGCGATAATTTTCTCCTTAGCTTTTCGCAATTTGCCGCCGAATTCCCTATACTACAGCCTTGTAGTTGGGCCACGGTTTGGAGGATTTGCGATGCGGAATGACCGAATCTTTGGTTGGCGCGGCGTCGCGGGTGCACTCCTCGGATTCCTTGCCACCAACTTGCTGGCGACGGACACGAAGCCGATTCCGACGAGCGCGGAGGAAGCGGCCAAGGTCGAGTTCTTCGAAAAGAAGATCCGGCCGATCCTGGTCGCCAACTGCCATGCCTGTCACAGCGCGGAGACAAACTCGAAGGGGGGCCTGCGCGTTGATGACCGCAACGGCCTGATGGTGGGTGGCGGGCGCGGTTCCGCCATCGTTCCCGGCGACCTGGAAAAGAGCCTGCTGATCAAAGCGGTGAGCTATACACTGCCAAAACTCAAAATGCCACCTGAGAAGCAGCTTCCCCAGGAACAGATTGAAGACCTAAAAAAGTGGATTGCGGATGGCGCGGCCTGGCCCAAGGTGGAAGTGCCCGAAGACCTGGGCAAGCACACGGCGGATTATGAAAAGCTCAAAAGAGAACATTGGGCCTGGCAGCCCCTCCAGAGCGCGAAACCGCCAGCGGTGAAGGACACGGGCTGGGCGGGGGACGACGTGGATCGGTTTGTTCTGGCCGCGCTAGAAGCTCAAGAACTCAAGCCCGTTGGCGATGCCGACAAGGTGACACTCATCCGCCGGGTCACGTTTGATCTGACCGGTCTGCCGCCGACGCTGGAGGAGATTGACGCTTTCGCCGCCGATAGCTCTCCGGGTGCCTTCGCCAAAGTCGTGGACCGACTACTCGCGTCGCTGGCTTTTGGCGAACGCTGGGGGCGGCATTGGCTGGATGTGGCCCGCTATGGGGAATCCACCGGCTCGGCCCGCAATCTGCCGTTTCCCCATGCCTGGCGCTATCGCGATTACGTCATCGATGCGTTCAACGCCGACAAACCGTACCACCAGTTCCTCCGCGAACAAATTGCCGGCGACCTCCTGCCGGCGAATTCACCCAAGGAGAAGGCGGAACAGCTTGTCGCGACGGGCTTTCTGGCGGTGGGGGTGAAAGACGTGAACCAGCGGTTCAAGGTCCGCTACATCATGGACAACGTCGACGAGCAGATCGACACCGTCAGTCGGGCGGTCCTGGGCCTGACCGTGAGCTGCGCCCGCTGCCATGACCACAAGTTCGATCCGATTCCGACGACCGACTATTACGCCCTCGCCGGCATCTTCCGCAGCACCGATTTATGCGCGGGACTGCGGAACAAAATGGGTGGAGGCGGCCTCGATTACTACGATACGGCCATGTTTTTGAGCGTCGGCCTGGCGGAAGCCAAGGAAGCACCCGCCGAGAAAATTGTCGAGGCGAAGCAGAAGTTTGAAGCCGCCCAAAAGGAGTTCAATGCGATCTTCAATACGCCGGAAGGGAAAAAGGTTGCCGCGGACGGCAAGCCGGTGCAATTCGGCTTTCGGCAGAAGATGAACAAGGCCCAGGCGGAACTTACTGCCCTCAGCGATCCAGCCGCGAGCGGACAAGTTGCGATGGGGGCGCGGGACTCGAAGGGAGTGAGCGATACAGAGATTAGGATTCGTGGGGAAGCGGAAAAACTGGGTCCGGTCGTTCCTCGTGGATATCTTTCGGTGCTCGCCGTCCCTGATGCCGGGCCGATCAATCCCGAGCAAAGCGGCCGGTTGGAGCTGGCGCGCTGGCTGACGAGCAAGCAGAACCCGCTGACGAGCCGTGTGATGGCCAACCGCATCTGGCAGCATCTTTTTGGCCACGGAATCGTCAACACCGTGGACAATTTCGGCGTGACCGGCGAGAAGCCTTCGCACCCCCAGCTGCTCGATTTTCTGGCGGCCCGCTTTGTGAAGGATGGTTGGTCGGTGAAGAAGCTGGTGCGGGGTCTCGTCCTCAGCCGGGCCTATCAGCTCAGCTCCGAAGGAGACGAGAAGAACCTGGAAATCGATCCCGCCAATCGGCTGGTCTGGCGGCACAGCCCGCGGCGGCTGGAGGCGGAGGAAATCCGCGACGCCATGCTGGCGGCGGCGGGGAAGCTCAATCTCACTCCTCCGGCGGCCTCTCCTGCCAAAGACTTCCCCGTCCGCGAAGTGCGGAATAACGGACCGGAGGCGAAGACTCTTATGGATAAGTCTGTTGCCAGCGTGCAGCGGAGCGTTTATCTGCCGCTCCTGCGGGGCATCACGCCGAACTCGCTGGCAGTATTCGATTTCGCCGAGCAGGGGTTCGTCACCGGCAGTCGCGATTCGACGACGGTGGCTCCCCAGGCTCTGTATCTGCTCAATGACCCGTTTGTGCGGAAGCAGTCTTTGGCCCTGGCGGAGCGGTTGCTCGCCAAGAGCGAAGTGGACGACGCCGGCCGGATAAAACTCGCCTATCGCCTGATCTTTGGTCGCGAGCCGACGACGCACGAAGTGGAGCGGGGGATCGCGTTTTTGGCCGCCTACGAAGGGGCGTTCAAGCAAGAGCTTCTGGCGAAGGGGGCAAAACCGCAAGCGGTTGCTCAGGGCGCTGGTGCCGGAGACGATTCTCCGGAAGCCGCCACCGATGCCAAGCCGGTCGTGCCCGTGAACCCCGACGACATCGACCGGAGTGAGGGTGCAGTGAAGGAAGAGAAGATCGAAGCGAAAGACCCCAAAACCGCCGCCTGGGCCAGCCTTTGCCAGGCCCTCTTGGGAACGGCGGAGTTTCGATTTCTCAAATAATCCACGTCCCTCAGCCATCAATTAATCAATCATCCGCCATTTTTCAGGATACGCCCATGTCAGGCTTCGAACTCCCCCAAATCCAGCCGGCTCCTTTGTCGCGCCGCGAGTTGCTCAAAACCGGTAGCGCCGGTTTCGGCTTAGTGGCCCTGGCCGGAATGCTGGGCCAGAATCGCTCGGCCACCGCGAAGGACGCCGCCGCAAAACCTGGCCCACTCTCCCCCAAGCCGCCCCACTTCCCCACCAAGGCCAAGCGAGTGATCTTCCTGTTCATGGAAGGGGCCATGTCGCAGATGGACACCTTCGAATACAAGCCCAAGCTGCAGGAGAGTGACGGCAAGACCGGCCCTGGCGGCGGGACGCTGACGGCGAGCAAGTTCAAGTTCGCCCAGCATGGCGAGACGGGAAGGTGGGTCTCGGAGCTTTACCCCAACGTCGCCAAACATGTCGATCAGCTCTGTTTCATCCGCGGCCTCCATACCGATACGCCGGCTCATCCGCAAGCCGTGATTCAGCTCCATACGGGAGCTTCGATTGCCAGTCTCACCCGGCCATCGCTGGGCGCGTGGCTGATGTATGGCCTGGGGACCGAAAACCAGGATCTTCCCGGGTTCATCACCGTTAATCCACCGCCGAATTTCGGCGGAGCGGTGAATTACGGCAGCGCGTTTTTACCCGCCCACTATCAAGGGACCAAGCTCAGCGACACCGGCTATCTGCCCAATCTCAAACCGCAAACGGCGACCGCTTTGCAGCAACTGCAGCTCGACTTCATCCAGGAGAAGAACCGCGATTTGGCCAAAACACCCGGCTCACCGAACGAGCTGGAAGGGATCATCGAGTCCTACGAGCTGGCTTTCAAGATGCAGGGGAAAGTCCCCGAGCTGCTCGACATCTCCAAGGAGCCCAAGCACGTCCTCGACGCCTACGGCGTGAAGCCCGGTCCGGCCGGCAGCTTTGCCCGGCAGTGCTTGATGGCTCGCCGCCTCTCCGAAGCGGGCGTCAGGTTCGTGGAAATCTGCCAGGGGGGCTGGGATCATCACAACAACCTGCACAAGGGTTTGATCAACAACGCCGCCGCCACCGACCAGCCGACCGCCGCGCTCTTGACCGACTTGCAGCAGCGGGGCCTGCTGGACGACACGCTTGTCCTCTTTGGCAGCGAATTCGGCCGCCAGCCGACGCAGCAAGGCCCGGACGGCCGCGACCACAACATCACCGGCTATCCGATGTGGCTCGCTGGTGCCGGGGTGAAACCTGGCTTCAGTTACGGAGCCAGCGACGAGTTCGGGGTGCATGCCGTCGAAGGCAAGATGCACACGATGGACCTGCACGCCACGCTGCTCGCTCTGATGGGACTCGACCACGAAGCGCTCACTTACACCTACGCCGGCCGCGATTTTCGCTTAACCGACGTGGGAGGCAAAGTGGCCACAGAGATTTTTTCCTAACCTCTAACTTTCCACCACTCCACGATGCGCCACATCCTTTGCACTATCACAGCTCTGCTGCTCGCCAGCAGCACACTAGCCGCGGATGCCAGGAAGCCCAACATTATCATCATCGTCGGCGACGACATGGGCTATGCCGACATCGGCGTGCATGGCTGCAAGGACATTCCCACGCCGCATATCGATTCGCTGGCCAAAAACGGCATCCGCTGCACGAGCGGCTATGTCTCTGGGCCGTATTGCAGTCCGACGCGGGCGGGGCTGATGACGGGACGTTATCAGCAGCGGTTCGGGCACGAGTTCAACCCCGGCCCCAATCCGGTCCAGCAGTTTGGCCTTCCCCTCACCGAGGTCACGCTGGCCGACAAGCTAAAGGCGGGCGGCTATGCGACCGGGATGGTCGGCAAATGGCACCTCGGCAACGACCCGAAATTCAACCCCGTCAACCGCGGCTTTCAGGAATACTTTGGCTTTCTGGGCGGGGCCCATCAGTATTTTCCGGCTGGGGGTACGGGCAAAGGTCAACAGGCCGCGCCAATTCTCCGCGGCCTGGAACCCATCGCGGAGAAGGAATATCTCACCGACGCCTTCGCCCGCGAAGCGGTGGCCTACATCGACAAGCACCAGAGGGACCCGTTCTTTCTCTATCTCACGTTCAACGCCGTCCACACTCCTATGCAGTCGGCGGAAAAATACCTCGCCCGCTTTCCGGATGTGAAGGACCAAAAGCGGCGGACCTATTGCGGCATGATGTCCGCCATGGACGACGCTATCGGCAGCGTGCTCAAAAAGCTCGACGACAGCCAGCTCACCGAGAACACGCTGATTTTCTTTGTCAGCGACAACGGCGGCCCGCCGGTCAATGCCTCGAGCAACGGCCCGCTCCACGGCAACAAGGCTCAGACCTGGGAAGGAGGCATCCGCGTGCCGTATCTCGTGCAGTGGAAAGGAAAAATCCCCGCCGGCAAGACCTTCGACCAGCCGGTGATTCAGCTCGACTTTCATCCGACGGCTCTGGCCGCCGCCGGCATCAAGAGCGATGAAAAGGCCCCCAAGCTCGATGGCGTGAACCTACTGCCGCATTTGCTAGGGGACGTTGCTTCGCCGCCGCACGACGCTCTCTATTGGCGTTTCGGCGAACAGACCGCCATCCGCAGCGGCAACATGAAACTCGTCAAGGCCCGCGGCGGCAGCCCCGACTGGGAGCTCTACGACCTGGCAGCCGACCTCGGCGAAACCAAGAACCTCGCTGCCGATAAACCGGACGTCGCCAAAGACCTGCTCGCGAAGTACGACGCCTGGAACACGGGAAACGTCAAAGCTCTTTGGGGAGCACCGGGCGCTGGTGGGGGAAAGGCGGGCAAGGGGAAGCAGGCCGGGCAGAAGAAGCTGCTGGAGCAGGAGGCTACCGAGTAATGCTATCCAGCGGCCGTTCACCACTGGCCAGAGAAGGGTGTGTTTCGCTCGTTCTTCCATCAGGGAAGATAGTGAGGAAATACCCACCCTTTTCTCGAGACGAGCGATTGTTGCTTTCTGCCAACTGAAGCTCTGCATCTACCAACTCGGCAAAGCTCAATGCGATTTGTTTCGGTTCACGCTCGTATTCCACCCACTGCATGACTGGAGCATCGTAGCCACCGACTGCTCTTAGAAACAAAAACGTATAACCGTGGTGTTCCAAAAACACCACGGCTTCTGACGGAAGAGACAACGCAGGGTCGGTCTCGGCGAGCAGTTCCAAGGCGAAATCGCGAAACTCTTCAAAATCCGAAACTTCAGCCAAGTGACTTCCGCGAAAAAGATCGCCGACTGACTTCGCCATTTCTCGCAGAAAGGTACGAAAAACTGTCGGGAACTGAACACTCAATTTTGCTTCGACTGCGGAAACTTCCTCTTCTGTACAGCCAACAAAGTTCGTCAGGCGGCGATAGTGATCTTGAATGAGCTGAGGGGGAGTGTCTCGAAATACGTAAGGCGGGTTATCGGCCAACGACCGAAGCCGTCGCTTCCAATCGGCAATGATTGACCCTGCGTCCATATGGTTACAGTCGTTGCGATTGTTTATACATCTCTGGGGTTACCTTTTCTATCAGGCAGCATTCTATGTTCCGCCGCGTTTCTGCTCGTCTCGGCTACGCCTTCCGCGGGGTGTTTGTCGCCTTCCGGCTCGACCAGTCTTTTGTCGAGCACATGATCTGTGCCATCCTCGTCATTATTGCCGCAATCGTGTTGCGGGTAAATCTGATCGAGGGCTGCCTGCTCGCGCTCTGCATCATGGCAGTGGTCGCGGCGGAGATGTTCAACACGGCGATCGAGCAACTGGCTAAAGCGGTTCATCCGGAGCAAAGCCCACTCGTCGGCACCTCCCTCGACATCGCCGCCGGCGGTGTTCTCATCGCGTCCCTCGGCGCGGCGCTCGTTGGAACGGTAATCTTCGGCTATCGGCTGGGGATCATGCTCGAATGGTGGCCCCCATCACTCATCCACCCGGATGTACTCGCCATAGTTGTTGGCGGCGAGTGATTTCAGGAACGTGTCGAACCGGTTTCCCCCCTTGCCCACGCCGATGCCGATGGAGTTGATGGTCATCCGGCGGAGGCGGTTGAGACCGGTGATGGCGGTCACAATTTGCTCCGGCTGGCTGATTTTGCCGCCGTAGGGTGCGCCGTCGGTCAGGAAGTAGATGGCCTCGGCGTCGAAGGTCAAAGCGGCTTCGAGGGCGTCGTACGAAGAGGTGTTGGCGGCGAGCGTTTGGTCGGCGACGAACCGGCAGGCGGCGTCCTTGTTTTCGGAAGTTGCCTCGACGAGCTGCGGCTGCCAGACGGCGACGCGGGAATTGAAGACCAGCACGCTGAAGTAGGTCGAATCCGGCAGTTCGGCGATGGCCCTGATCAATTCCCGTTTCGCGGCGTCGCTCCGCGCCCCGCGCATGCTGCCGGAAGTATCCATGATGAACAGCATCCGCGAAGCGAGGAGCGGCAGGCCATAATAAGAATTGACGCTTTGCGCCGCGACTTTCGCCCGCCCAGCCGCCAGGGGCTGGGCCTGTTCGGCAAATTTGAAGTTTGCCTGGTTGGTTTTCCACCAGTCGGCCCACAGGCCTGGTTCCGGACCAATCTGTTGGCCGCTGATGAGGGTGAGATAGCGCAAGATATCGGCCCGAATCTCCCCCTCCGCGGTGGCGAGCGACTGGACAATGGCCGAAACGGCTTCCACCTGGCGGACGCGCATCAGCCCCTGCGTCACCGCCCGGCGAAAGGCAAAATGCCGCTCGAACCCCGGCAGCCGGCGGAGCTTCAGGAGCGCGGAGAGCCTGTTCTCGGTAGTGCCCGAACCAAGCTCGTCGGCGACGGAAACCAGCAGCAGGAGCCCGCTCGTATTGGGAGTGCTCGCTGCAGTTACCAGCAACTGATCGGCTTTCCTTTCGAGATTGGGATTTTTCGAGGCCAGCAGCACACCCAGCGCCCCGCAGGTCCCCTCGTCCACCGCTCCGCGCTTAAGGTCCTTGTCCACCGCGAGCGCCAGATACAGGCCAATCTCCTGGTCCTCTTTGAACTTGAGCAGCGTCTCATAAGATGCCCGGCGAACCTCTTCATCCCCACTCGCCATGCCCGTAAGCAGCAGCAGTTTCGCCGACTCCAGAATTGGAAAAGCCTCCAGCTTTTTGACCGCCGCCAGCCGCTGCTCGCGGTTCTTGTTCTTGAGCTGGGTCTGAATGCCCCGCTGGACGGAGCGGAATTCCCGTTCCAACTCGCTTTCGGCTGCGGGGGCGGAGGGAACGACTGCCAATGCCCCGGTCAGAAGAATCGCAACGACTGTCCAGCGAGCAGAACGGTTTCGCGCTAACGTACTCATCGCGACCTCAACGACAGTTGAAACCTTCGCCCAGTCGTGACCTTAATTCTGTAGTGGAATGAGAGCGCTTGTCAAATTGGAAGGCCTACTTTTTACTTCCCTCCCAGGCAGTACAAAAACTCTTCCCGCTTTCCGCCACGTTTGGCCACGCGGAGGAAAAGCTGGTTGCCGCTGACGGCCGGGCTGGCGAAGGAGTCGTCCAGAAGCTGGTTGCGGCTGACGAGCTCGAACTGTTCAGGGTTGGGCTTGAAGACGTAGACCGTTCCCATTTCGTCAGCCCAGTAGATATTCCCCCCAGCCAGCACGGGAGAGGCACTGACCGGTCCCCGCAGCCGCTTTTCCCAGAGCTGTTCTCCGTCGCTGCCGCGGAAGCAATAGGCCACGCCGTCATCCGTCAGGGCATACAAATGGCCGCCAGTGGCCAGCATGGATTGTTCGTAGCATTTCTTGTTATTCTTCCACAGCACTTCCCCGCTACCGTCGGCCTTGATGGCCAGCGTTTCCGCCTTGGGATAACCGCCGCTGGCAAAAATGATGTCGCCGTCCCAGACAATGGTGCCGCAGGTGGCGGCTGTGGTTCCGGGTGTGGACCAGAGGAGCTTGCCGCCATTGGGTTCGTAGCTGCAAATCTGGTCGGCCCCGCTCATCAGCAGTTGATCCCTCCCGGCGACATGGGCGACTACCGGCGACGAATAACTGATATTCCCCGGCCGCGGCGTCCGCCAGATCTCCTTGCCGCTCTCGCGATCGAAAGCGGCGATTGCCGCGTCGCCATCGTACTCGGCAGCGATGATGACAGTGCTTCGATAGATCAGCGGCGAAGGAGCATAGCCGTACTCATAGCGCCGGGGCCGAAATGGGCTGACGACCTTTTGCCAAAGCTGTTTTCCTTCCAGGTCAAAGACCGTGAGCTGCACGGTTTCGTGATGGCAGAAGACCACGAACAGACGCTCGCCGTCACTGGCGATGCTCGGCGTGGCATGGGTGTTCTTGGGGTGGAGCTTGGGAAAGCCTCCCTGGCTGACATCTTTCCGCCAATGCTGTTTGCCCGACGTGCGGCTCAGTGCCAGGACGGCCTGTTCTTGTTTCGTGTCATCGGCCGTCGTCAGGAAAATGCGATCGCCAACGACAATTGGGCTGCTGTGGCCGCGGCCAGGGAGCGGTGCCTTCCAAACGACGTTCTCGGTCGCGCTCCAACTGGTTGGCGGCTTCGCGGAAGCAGGTGCATGGCCGTCGCGGCTGGGTCCGCGCCACCAGGGCCAATCGCTCTCGGCGGAGAGCTTGGGAAAATCGGCAATGCCTCCTTCCTTCTCGTCGGCCGCGGCCAGCGACACCGGCTTGATGACCGGCGGCGCGGCGACCGAAGGGGGAAGAGCATGGCCGCAGCCAATGGCCATGAACGTGAAGTACACCAGGGCAGCGAGTTTCATCACAGTCCTCATTCGTTACTTATCCTTGAACCAATCCGGCGGAATCTCCAGCGACCAGACTTCGCTGGAAAGCGGCTGAGCGTGTCCACCGGCGATCCAAATCTTATCCTGAAAGACATACGCCGAGTGCTCGTGCCGCTCTTTCCAGCTCATCGGGGATTTGAACTCGTTCCATTCCTTGCCGTCCTTGGAGTGCCAAACATCGGGCCAGTTCTTGTTGGGATTGTTCGACCAACCGCCGAGAACCCAGATTCGATCGCGATAGACCACCGACGAAAACCAAAGCCGTGGCGACCAGGGAGCTTTGGCCGTCACCTCGGTCCAATGAATGCCGTCCTCGGAACACCAGACGTCGTTTCTCGCTTCATACTGCGGCACATAATTGCCGCCACCCAGCACCCACATCTTGCCGTCGTGCACGACGGCGTTGTGGTAGGCTCGCGGAGCCCAGCCGGCCTTGTCGGTGGCTTGATGCCACTCTTTGCCGTCGGCGGAAGACCAGACGTCGTTCTTCAGGCTCTTTTTGTCGCCGAAGTAATAGTTCTCCGTGCCGCCGAGCACCCACATTTTGTCCTTAAAAACCACCGCACCGGCAGCCAGTCGCGGACTCCAGCCGGATTTTGCGGTGGTCTGCTCCCACTTCTCGCCGTCGGCCGATGACCAGACTTCGCTGCTGGCGGAGTGTCCCGGCAGCCGGCCGTTGTACCAGCCGCCAAAAATCCACATCTTTTCTTGAAAGGTGAGCATCATCGGCAGGTCGCTGTGCTTCCAGGGAGCTTCCTTCTGCACCAGCTTCCAGTCTTTGCCGTTAGGGGAGCTCCAGACATCCCGCGGCGGCGCCTCGAACGACTGGAACCAGCCGCCGAGAATCCAAAGCTGGTCTTTGAAAACGACCTCGCCGGATGAATCGCGGGCTTGCCAGGGAGCTTTCTCCGTCACACGCACCCAACTAGGAGCCGGCTTTTCTTCGGCTGCGGCAGTGATCGCGGCCACGAGCAGTAGTAGGACGAGGGGAGCAGTTTTCATGGGACTATGTTACCAGCCCGCAAATCAGGTGATAATCCGGGCCAGACACTTTCACGGAGACCCGCAATGAGATGCATCCTTCCCGCCCTGCTCCTTGGCACCGTTTTAGTTTCGCAGGCATGGGGCGAAGTCACTCGCCTCGACATTCAAAAGCGCGAGCCCTATGCCGGCGGCAAAGTGCACGGCGAGCGGGGGAGTTATGAGAAGCTGACGGGAGTCGTTCATTTCGCACTCGACGAAGTTTATGACGAAAATCATCGTGTGCGGGATCTAAAGCTCGCCGAAATGAACGACGAACGTAAGGTCGAATTCTGGGCCGACTTCGAAATCCTCGTCCCGAAAGACCTTGCAAAAGCCAACGGCGCGCTCCTTTACGAAGTCAACAACCGCGGCAACAAGACCGCCCCCGGAATCTTTGACGGCGGAGCAGAAGACTTTCTCCTCCGGCAGGGCTTCATCGTCGTTTGGAGCGGGTGGATTGCGGAAGTGCTGCCGGCGGAAGGGAAATTCAAGATGTGGGCCCCGACGGCCAAGGAAAAAGACGACCAGCCCTTGAAAGGAGACGTCCGCCAGGAAGTGATCGTCGACAAAGAAGCTCCCAAAGCTTGCGTCGCTCATCGCGGCAGACAAGGAAGTTACCGGCCGACTGCGGCGGGACTGTCAAAAGCAACCCTGACCGTTCGCGAACGGGAAGCTGACGAGCGAAAGGTCGTTCCGCGCGACAATTGGAAACTCATTGTCACCGAGGTTACTTATCAAAACAAACCTTGGCCCCTGCCGGTGGTTGAAGTCGAAGTCCAAGGAGGGCTCAAGCCCGGGTGGATTTACGAAGTGGTTTACGAAGCGCAAGACCCGGTGGTCCAGGGAGTCGGCCTGGCCGGGATTCGGGATCTGGTGTCGTTCCTCAAATACGAGACCAACAAGCGCAACCCTCTCGTGGTCAGCGGAAAGTCCGTGGCCACCCGCGCTCACGGATTTGGCACTTCGCAGAGCGGGCGCTGCTTGCGGCAATTTCTTCATGATGGCTTCAACGAGGACGAGCATCGCCGGCGGGTCTTTGACGGCGTTATCTCACACGTCGCGGGAGGAGGCCTCGGTTCGTTCAATCACCGCTTTGCTTCCCCCACACGAACCAACGGTCAGCATGATGAGCACGATTTTCCCGCCGACTATTTTCCCTTCACCTACGGCGATTCCCGCGATCCCTTCACGGAAAAAACGGACCGGATCCTCGGCCATTATCGGACTGTGGACGCCCCCAAAGTTTTCCATACGCAATCCAGCAGCGAATACTGGCACCGGAGCGGGTCGCTGGTGCATACCGATCCGCTCGGCAAGGAAGACGCAGAAATTCCGGCAAGTGTCCGCCTCTATACATTCGGCGGAACGCAGCACGGAGCGGGGAGCGGTGTCCCCGGCCCGCGCGGTGCCGGTCAGCATCCCACTTGCCCCGCCGACTATCGGCCCTTCATGCGAGCATTGCTGTTGGCCCTCGATGCCTGGGTGAAAGATGGCACCGAACCCCCGCCGAGCGTCTATCCGAAAATCGCCGACGGGTCGCTGGTTCCCTGGCAGCAAGATAAGAGCGGCTGGCCAGCAATCCCCGGCGTGAACTATCCCAAGGTGATCCAGCAGCCTGACTTTCTCTATCGCGGCCCGCAGTGGCAGACCGAGATGATCGCGACGGTCGAGCCGCCGGAAGTTCGCGGTCAATACGGCGTGCGAGTGCCGGCCTACGGTCCCGATGGGAATGAGAAGGGAACATTATTGTTACCTGCCGTAAAAGTTCCCGTCGCGACTTATGCCAGTTGGAATCTGCGGCACGCTTCGATTGGGGCCGAAGGGGAGCTGCTCTCGCTGCAAGGGAGCTACATTCCGTTTCTTCGCACCAAGGAAGATCGAATTGCCGCCAAGGATCCTCGGCCCGCCCTGCTGGAGCGTTATCGCGATTTTGCCGACTATCAACAGCAATACCTGGCGGCTGCTGAGGAACTTGTCGCTGCCCGCTATTTGCTGGTAGAGGAACTGCCGCGATTGAAAGCGCTGTGCGAGAAGTTTCGGAGCGATTTTGAGGTAAAATAGAGAGTTATGAAAACAATCGCCGATTTACACTTCGTTCCCGCCAAGCTGCTGCTGCTCGCAGCCGTCTGCTTCATCGCCGGCTGCAAGGATACTGAGTTTCGCGTCCCTGGCCAGGAAGCACCCAAACCCAAAACCAAGGTCGTCGTTAAGAAGGTCCTGACGGAGAACAACTCGCCCAAGTCCAAAAAGTCCAAGCCTGAGGTCAAGGAGGAGCTGGACGTCATCGACAAAGCCTACCAGGCCAGTCGCAGCACGGTGATCAGCACGGGCTCACCGGAAGAAGTGGCCGTTCGCAAAGTGACGGGCGAAATTGGCAAGAGCCTGGAGCTCGGCCCCGTCCTCGTCGTCTGGCTGCTCGACCGGACCGCCAGCAACTACAAGCTGCTCAGCGGTGCCACTACCGGCGCAAAAGCCTGGTACGAAAGCCAGGACGTCAAACAGATGACGCTGGAGAAGAACAAGAAACTCCAAAGTGTGGTCGCCTGTTTTGATGAGACGCTGGAATATGTACTGGAAGAACCGGAAGACGACTGGCAAAAAGTACGCGATGGTTTAGGCAAAGTGACGCAGAGCGAGAGCGGCAAGGAAATGACGTTCTCCACAGTCAAGCAGGTGCTCGACAAGTTTGGACCGCTGCATGGCGCGGATCGGCAGCTCGTCATCGTGATTTTCACGAACGAAGTGGGGGACGATGCGAAACTGGTCGATGAAGTCGCGCCGCTGGTTCAGCGAAAAGCCATTCCGATATACGTCGTCGGCACCGCGGCTCCTTGGGGACAGCCGACCCCCTTTGAAGAACAGACCCGCCGGGGACCGCGAACCGAAGAGAAGAAAGCGGACGAGAAAGTCGCGCCAGCCGGCGATGCCAACCCCGTTCTTGGCCCCGAATCCGTCTTCAGCGAGCGGGTCAACCTGCCGCTGCCGGTCATTGGTTACGGCTTCCGCGGCAAACCGACGGAGGAGTTCATCGAGTCTGGTTTCGGGCCGCACGCGCTCGAACGGCTCTGCCGTGCCGGTGGCGGCGCGTTCCTGCCGGTCCGCCCCACCAGCGGAACGGTGTATGGCTACGGCGGGACCAAGTTCTGGCCCACCGGAGCCGAGCTGCGGTTCGAAACACCCCACCTGGCCAAATACGCACCTGACTACGTCGGCGAGGCCGAGTATCAAAAACTCCTCTCCGAAAACAAGGCCCGCGGAGCACTGCACGAGGCGGCCAAAATCGGCAAGGCGGAAATTCTCGACAATCCGGACACCCAGTTTCAAAAGGGAAACAGCGAGGCTCAGCTCAAACGGCGGCTCGACGAAGCCCAACAGGCCTCCGCCCGCGTCGCCCCGCAAATTGACCGGCTTTACGATACCCTGGTCGGCGGCGAAGGAGACCGGGACAAACTCACCAGCCCCCGCTGGCAAGCTCAGTTCGATTACGCCTTCGGCCGCGTCCTGGCCGCCAAAGTCCGCAACGACAGCTACAACCAGATGATCGCCAGCTTGAAAGCGGGCAAGGGGCCCAAGGACGCCACCGAGTACAACCTGGAGCAGGCGGACAGTTTCGACACCAGCAGTGTCCTGAAAAAAATGGCGGAGAAAGCGAAGTTCTATCTGGAGCGGGTCGTCAAGGAACATCCCGGCACCCCGTGGGCCAAAATGGCAGCCGAGGATCTGAAGGCACCGATGGGATGGAAGTGGCAGGGAACCTAAGTAGGTCCGTAATTGAAGTTAAGCTGGGAACGGGAATTGGTTAGACTCTTTGCGGTTGAGGTTTTGATTCTATTCGCAAGGAGGCGACTATGGCCCGGGATTTGGACGATGCGGGATGGGACGCGCTGGACGAGTTG
>SXOA01000172.1 GCA_005778405.1 Planctomycetaceae bacterium | reverse complement strand
GACGCCGGGGATGAGATGCAAGCCGGCGGCATCGACCACTTCATCCGCTCGGGCGTGCACGGCGGCATCGATGGCCGCAATCTTCGACCCCTCGACCAGGACCGACATTCGTTCGCAGCCGGTGGAGAGGACGACGGTGGCATTGCGAATGAGCAGGGACATGAGATTTCACAATGTCACAGTGGCAGGAACTGTCGGTATGGAAAGCAGAAAAACCCACTGTAACAAATCGTTCGCCCTTCCGCCTGGAGAGGAAGCTGGGGAATGACCAATGCCCAAATCCCAATGACCAGTGATTGGACTACGGCCATAGGTCATTGGTGCGTGGTCATTCATTCTTAACGCGGCAGGGTAGGCTTCATGCGGTAAAACCTTGCGGGCGAAGTCCTCCAGCCCGTTCCCCGCATCGCTGAGCGCGAGTTGCTGCGGCGCGGCATCCCAGCCTACCTGTGCCGCCTGGAATCTACCCCCCCTTTGCCGACGCCCTTTCAGGAGAGCATTTCCCACCTACTTTTGAGAAGCCTGCCCAGTACCGCCTTCAGGCGGCTTCTGAAGACCGCCTAAAGGCGGGACTCGTGCGCGGGATAAAGACCGGCGACGTATCTCTCGTACCCGTTGAACTTTTTCGTCGGCCGCTGCTCGTTGCTGCCGAGCATTCGTTCGAAGGATTGATCCCAGGGGCGCGGGACATCGGGATCGACATTGCTTTCAAAAGGATACGCCGACGGATTGATCGAGTTCCAGAAGGTCGCCGGCTCGCTCCCGACCAGTTCGATCGCGACGATGGACTTTGCCGATTTGTAGCCGTATTTCCAGGGAACCACGACCCGAATCGGCGCGCCATGCTGCTTGAGCAGCGGCCGGCCATAGACGCCGACCGCGATGAACGGCAGCTCGTTCATCGCTTCCGCCAGGGTCAGCCCTTCGGTATAGGGCCAGGGAAATTTGCTTTTGGTGGCCTGGATCGGTGCTTCCGCCGGCCGCTCGAAGGATGTGAAGCGGACATGCGTGGCCTGGGCGAGCGGGTCCGCCGCCTGGAGCACCGCCGCAAGCGGCACGCCCGTCCACGGCACAGCCATCGCCCATTTCTCCACGCATCGGTGTCGATACTGCCGCTCTACCATCTCGCTTTGAAAGCGGCGATGAAATTCGTCCAGGTCGAGCCGCAGCGGCTGACGGCAAAGGCCGGTGATGGAAAGCGTCCAGGGATCGGGCTGAAACGGGCCAACATATTTCCAGCACCACTTGAGCGAGCTGAACTCGAAAAAGTTGGTATGCCGGGCAGCCGCCGCTTCCGCGGTTTGCGGCCGGCCGTATTCGAAACGCTTGTCGCGCGGCACGGGATAGAGAGCCCCGTATTTTGCCTCCGCCTCCGGCGACCACAGTCCCGCGGCAATGACGTCCTCATCCTTCCCTTGCAGGCCGGAATAGATTCCGTAACCCGCCGCAGCCGCCAGAGCTCCGCCCCCCGCTGCCAGCAGCCATTTTCGCCGGCTGCGAAAGACTTTTTCAGGCGTTTCCCGTCCTCCTTGAGGAGCGAGGGGGTCGATTTTGTGGATGAACATGAAGGGCAATCCCCCGGAAAACGGTCTTGCCTCTATTGTAGCCAGGGAAGTGCCCACGAACCCGTAGCGCATGCGTGAGAAGCCCCACTCGCTGGCGCTTTGGGAAAGTGAAGATATTCCGCCTGCGCAGAGATGACCAGTTTTGCCGCCCACTCCGTGCCCGGCGAAAAACATGGCTGTGCCGAGGGTGCCGCGCCGATGGAGATTCCTGCCGACAACTTCGGCCCCACCTTTCACCCACCACGTCGCCTGTTCGCCAAAAGCCCTCGGCTTTGATTGGCCCTCCCCTGGCCGATCCGCGACAGGCCTGCCCGCCATGGGCCCAGCTCTCCCCCGGAGCTGGGCCCATTTTTTTGGGCGCATCTCTCTCCCTGCGAGGGCGATGCGGATTACACTTAAGGTCGCACCTCGGGCACCATCGTGCCCTGCATTTTCCCGCCTCCCGTACTGCTCATGCATCATCGGCGTGAATTCCTTCGCTTCGGCCTCACCGGTCTGGCCGGTTTGAGCTTGCCGCAGCTTTATCAGTTGCGGCAAACGGCAGGAGCAGAAGGGGCCGATGCGAACAACCATAAGCGAACAGCGGTGATCGTCGTCTTCCTGCATGGCGGGGCCAGTCATCTGGAGACTTGGGACCCGAAACCAGATGCACCAGTCGAATATCGGGGGCCGTTCCAGACGATTGCCACCAAGACTCCGGGCCTGCGATTTTGCGAGTTGCTTCCCAAGCAAGCAGCCATTTCGGATCGCTTCACCGTGGTGAGGTCGCTCGTCCATACGGGGTTTTGCCACGGGATCGGCCAGCAGCAGATGTTTACGGGGCATGAGATCCGCGAATTCCGGCCCCGATCGGAGCATCCAGAGTTCCTGGCGATCACCAGCCGCCTCCGCGGCAATCAGGGCCGCCTCCTTCCCAATTACGTGGGGGCGACTCCAATTCCCTACTTGGGTGCGGGCTATCTGGGACCGGCTTATGAGCCGTTTGCCGTCTTGGGCGACCCCAACTTGCCCGAGTTCAAAGTGCCGAATATCGGCGGGGCTGAACAGGCCGCGCTCAATAGGATGCGCGAGCGAATGGGGCTGCGCGAACAGCTTGATCGCCTGGCCAAGGGGTCCGATGACCGCGGCAATCTGGAAGCTGGGGACCAGTTCGAGAAACTGGCCTGGAACATGCTGGCAGCTCCCGCGGCTCGCAGCGCCTTTGATCTGACTTTGGAGTCTCCCGAAACTCGCGACTGCTATGGCCGCAACACCTGGGGACAACAGTGCCTTCTCGCGCGGCGACTCGTCGAGGCGGGGGTCGAGCTGGTGACGACGACGCTGGCCGGGCCGATCTGCGGACGGGTGCAGAACTGGGACGACCATGCCGTCAATCATCACGTCTTCGACGCAATGGCGTCCCGTGCACCCTCTTTTGATCAGGCCGTGGCTGCCCTCATCTCGGATATTTTTGAACGCGGTCTCGACCAAAAAGTGATGGTCATCGTGACGGGAGAATTCGGCCGGACTCCCAAAATTTCGTATGCCCCCGATAGCGGCAGCGGAATCATGCAGCCGGGAAGAGACCACTGGCCGCGGGCCACTTCGCTGCTGTTTGCCGGCGGCGGGATTCAGGGAGGACAGGTGATCGGTTCCACCGACCGGCGGGGAGAAGACGTGACGGAGCGGCGCATTGGCGTGCACGATTTTTTGGCCACTGTCTATCGGCACCTGGGAGTCGATCCGCGCGGCGTGGAATTTCAGGACTTTGCCGGACGCCCGATTCCCATTCTCAGCGCGGGGACACCCATTCCCGAGTTGCTTGCCAGGACGTCGCGGAAGAGTGGGTAGGCCCTGGAGATGCTGCGGTCCTTCATGCCGCTCACTCGCTCGCCATGCTGCTGAGCTTTCGCAGCCGGTGAACGGTCGCGGCGGTGGCGGTGATGGCGAAGTCGATCTCTTCGGCCGTGGTGAAGCGGCCGAGGCCGAAGCGGAGGCTGGCGCGGGTGAGGTCCTCCGAGAGGCCCAGCGCCCGCAAGACATGGCTCGGTTCGGGATTGGCGCTGGTGCAGGCGGAGCCGCTGGAGACGGCGACGTCCTTCATGTTCATCAGCAGCGCTTCGCCATCGACGAAGGGGAACGCGCAGTTGAGGTTGCCGGGGAGGCGAGGAGACTTGCTCCAGTCAGGACCATTGAGGGCAACGTCCGGCACTTCCTTTTTCAAACCGTCCCACAGGCGCTGACGAAGCTCCGACAATCGGCTTCCTTCCGCCGGCATCTCCGCGAGGCAAAGTTCGAGCGCCTTCGCGAAGCCGACGATGCCGGGGACGTTGAGCGTACCGCTGCGGAGGCCCCCTTCCTGCCCGCCACCGTCAATCAGCGGCTCCAGGCGAACGCCGGGAGAGCCGCGGCGGACGTAAAGTGCGCCGACCCCTTTGGGGCCGTAGATCTTGTGGGCAGTGAAGCTCATCAGGTCCACGCCGAGCGTGTGGACATCGACAGGTACCTTGCCGACGGCCTGCGTGGCGTCGCAGTGGAAGATGACTCCTTTGGCCTTACAACATGCACTGATGGCGGAGATGTCCTGAAGGATGCCGACTTCGTTGTTGGCCAGCATGACGCTGACAAGGAGCGTGTCGCTGCGAATCGCCTGCTCGACCTGCTCCATTTTCAGCAGTCCAGCCGACGCACTGCCCGCCTGCTCGACCGGAAGCAGCGTGACATCAAGCCCCTTCCGCGCCAATCTCCGCAGCGGGTCGAGGACCGCCTTGTGCTCCGTGGTCACGCTGATGATGTGGTTGCCCCGGCGGCGCGACCGCTCCGCCACGCCGCGGAGCGCCAGGTTGTTGCTTTCCGTCGCTCCGCTGGTGAACACGATCTCCCGCGACGAGCACCCAATGCTGGCGGCAATCAATTCCCGGGACTGGTCAACAGCCGCCTTGGCCTCGTGCCCAAAGCTGTGGCTGGTGCTCCCCGCGTTGCCGAACTTCTGTGTGAAGTACGGCAGCATCGCCTCCAGCACGCGCGGGTCCACCGGCGTGGTGGCGTGGTTGTCGAGGTAGATGGGAAGGGAGAGCATGACTTTGTAGGGTGCATGAGTGAAACGAAATGCACGCGTCATGCGGCGGGAACATGCGTGCATTTCGCTGTCGCTCATGCACCCTACTACACCATATCTCCCGCGAACAAGTGGCAATAGCTCTCGTACCGCCGCACGTCCAGCCGGCCGTCGGCGACGGCGTTCTTCACGCCGCAGTCGATTTCGTGCGTGTGGGTGCAATCGGGATACTTGCACAGGTTGATGTAGGGGCGAAGATCGCGGTAATAGCCGGCGACCTCTTCGGGAATCACATCCCACAGTTGAAACTGGCGGATGCCCGGCGTATCGACGACATACCCGCCGGCAGCCAGTGGAATCAGCCGGGCGGAAGTGGTGGTGTGCTTGCCCTTCTGGTTCTCTTCGCTGACCTCGCCCACTTTCAACCCCAGCCCTTGCTCGACCGAGTTGAGCAGCGAGGATTTTCCCACACCGCTCTGCCCCGCGACAACGCTGGCCTTGCCTGCCAGCAATCCGCGAAGCTGCGCCATACCGATGTTCCGCTCCGCCGAGACCAGCAGCACCTGGTAGCCCATCTGTCCAAATACTCCGGCAAGTGGCTGGAGGTCGGCGGGCTCCACGAGGTCAATTTTGTTGATGCAGAGGATGGGGCGGACCCGGTTGCGCTCCGCTTCCACCAGCATTCGGTCAATCAGGTTCGGCTTGAGCGTCGGCTCGGCGGCGCTGGTCACAATGACTACCTGGTCGACGTTCGCCACCAGCACGTGCTGCCGCTTGCGGCTAGTGCGGCAGAGGACGCTGCGGCGCGGCTCGATTCTTTCGATCAGTCCATTCTCTTCCCCGTCCTGGCGAAAGTAGACGATGTCTCCCGCGACCACCACATGCCGCTGATCGGTGCTCATGTTCTTGAGGACGCGGCGGGTGGCACAGCGAAACAGCCGGCCGTCGTCGGTGCGGACCTGGCTGGCGAGGCCGAAGACAGCGAGAACACGGCCCCGCAAAGAGCCGTGGCCAATATCCCGGAGCACGGAAAGCCCCGAGGCTTCATCCCCGTCTTGCCCGACGATGGTCCGCTTGCGGGTCAGCTCCCCCTTGCCGCTCACTCGCTCGGACGACACCAGTCGGTCCTCGGCCCGGTCGTCCTGAGCCAACTCGCGCGTGAGATCACCGCGGCGAGCTTTCCCCTGATGCCCTTTGCGGAAGTCGGCGCGGATTTTTCGTTTGGCCATGTGCTACGGACTCGCCATCTTCGCCGCGGTCGCTTGCGACAGCGGCTCGGCTTTCTGGGCGTGGCCGTTGAGCGATGGATGGACGCTGGGGCCGAGGATGGCGGCAATTTCCTCTTCATCGAGGACTTCGCTCGCGACCAGGGCCGCGGTTAGCTTCTCCAGCAGCCCGCGGTCTTGCGACAGCAGCGAATAGGCCCGGTCGGAAGCCTCGCGGAGGATGCGGGAGACTTCACCGTCGATCATCTCCATTGTGTGCTCGCTGAACTGCCGCTGCTGGTGCATCTCGCGGCCGAGGAACGGGTCGTCGTCGGCCAGCTTGTAACTTACCGGGCCGAGCTTCTCGCTCATCCCCCAACTCATCACCATCCGCCGCGCCAGGCCGCTCGCCCGCTCCAGGTCGTTTTCGGCGCCAATGGTCGCCTCGTTGTAAATCAACTTCTCCGCCGCCCGGCCGCCGAGCATCATCGCCAGGTGATCCCGGAGCTCCGCCTCGGACATGCTGAGCCGATCTTCGTTGGGCATCATCTGCGTGCTGCCGAGCGAGCGGCCGCGGGGGATGATGGTGACCTTGTGGACGCGGTGAGCCCCCGGCAGCGTCCAGGCGAGAATGGTGTGCCCCGCCTCGTGATAGGCCGTTCGCTCCTTCTCCTTTTCTTGCAGAACCTCCTCCCGCTTGGCACCCATCAGCACTTTGTCGCGGGCATATTCAAAATCTTCCATCTCCACCTTGGTCTTATCATGTCGCGCGGCCCAAAGTGCCCCTTCGTTCACGATGTTGCGGATGTCGGCCCCGGTCAGGCCGATGCAAGCGGAGGCGAGAATATCGAGATTCACGTCGTCCCCCAGCGGCACATCCCGCACGTGGACCTTGAAAATCTCCACGCGCCCCTTTTGCGTCGGCCGGCCAACGGTGACGTGGCGGTCGAAACGGCCGGGGCGAAGAAGGGCCGGATCGAGTACATCCGGCCGGTTAGTCGCCCCGACCACGATCACGAAGTCGTTCTGCGCGAAACCGTCCATCTCGCTGAGGATTTGATTGAGAGTCTGCTCGCGCTCGTCGTGCCCGCCACCG
>SXOA01000171.1 GCA_005778405.1 Planctomycetaceae bacterium | reverse complement strand
TCTCCCAAGGGGAGAGGGGGTTGAGTTTTGGGCCGCTGGATGAGCCAGGCGATATGCTCGGGATCGAGCTGCTCATTTTCTTCGAGGGACGAGTTGGGGTTGCGGCGAAGGCGGCTGAGCAGTGGGGCGAGATCGGCCTTGATGATGGCCGCGCCAAGGATTTCGTGCGTCAGGCCAAAGTCCCTTAGGAAATGCTCGTCGAAGAAGTGGCCGAACGGACCATGCCCGACATCGTGCAGCAGTCCCGCCATCCGCAGCAGCGTTTCCACATAGCCGCGGCTGGGGCAATCAGGGCAGACTTCTTTCAGGCTGGGATAGAGCTCGCCGACGAAGCGGCTGGCCAAATGCATGACACCGACGACGTGCTGAAAACGGGTGTGTTCCGCCGTCGGATAGACCCACCAGGCGGTCTGCAACTGATGAATGAACCGGAGCCGCTGAACCCAAGGATGATCGATGATTTGTCGCTCGGAAACTTCGTTCTGCTCCAGCTCTTTGTCGGAGGTGAAGGGGATATAGCCGTGGACCGGATCGTGGCTGAGGTTTTCGCGGAGATAGGGACGCATGGGTGCAGTGGGAAGTAAGCAGTAGGCAGTTGGCAGTTGGCAGAAAGCAGCGGTGCTATCAGTGTAAGCTTGCAAGCGAAAAATGCAGCGGCGGGTTGGATTGACGGTAAAGTCAACGTCTCTTTCCAGAAGTGTCGTTCATCTGTATTATCCGCGCGACGGGGCGACTTCACGTAATCGTAAGGGTGGACATTCAGGCGGGCGAGTCGTGATAGCAGGTGAGATTTGCCGATACCTTTCAAACCGGGATTCTGGCATCAGCCCCCAGAGTCTCCTATTTGCTCCCCGCCCGAGAGTCCGCTCGTCCTTCCGTCCCGCCAGACATCTGCCCTTTCCCCCAGGGCCTAGTAGGAGTATCCACGTGGCGAAATCCGCCCCTTTCTTTCGCACGATTCTGTCACTCGTCGCGATTGCTCTGGCGTTGCCAGTGCTGGCCGTCGAGCCAGCCGAAAACCTGCTGCCGGGGACGACGAAGGGATTCGTCGCCACGCCGAGCCTGGGCGATGCGGAGGCGAAACTGTCGGATACCGAGCTGGGGAAGTTGTTTTCCGATCCGCTCATGCAGCCTTTTGTCGAAGACCTGGACAAGCAAATCAAAAGCCGACTGGAAAGAACGGGAGCCCGGCTGGGAGTGACGTTCGAGGATTTGAAGGGTGTGGATGGAGGCGAGGTCGCGCTAGCCGTGGTGCAGCCTCTTGCGAAAGACAAGAATTCACACGCGACTGTGCTCATCATTGATGCGACCGGCAAGGATGCGGCCGCCAAGGCGTTACTGGCAAAGGTCGCCGCCAGTCAGGCCGCCAGGCAAGGGGTAAAGAGTCAGGTGCAGGCAGGCAAAGTCGACATTACCGTCTTCACGCTCCCTCTCAAGGCCGGCGAGACGATCCCAGAACATGTCATCTACTTCCGGCACAATGACCAGATCGTGCTGACCGACAACCGCGATGTGGCCGAGGGAATCGCGGGGCGCTTCGGCAATGCCGCCACGGACTCGCTCGCCAAGTTGCCCGCTTTCGAGCAGTCAATGGTCAAGAACGCCAAAGCGGCCGGCGAAGCCAAGCCGAATGTCCGCTGGTTCATCGAACCCTTCGGCTATGTCGAAGTCAGCCGGGCGATCCACGGGGGCAAACGGAAGCGGGGACGGGATCTGCTCAAGATTCTGGCGGGCCAGGGCTTCAATGCAGTGCAAGGACTCGGCGGAAACGTTTTCTTCACGACCGGCAGCGAGGACATCCTGCACCGGACGTTTGTGTACGCTCCTCCCGTGGTCCGCAAGGAAGGGGACAAGAACAAGGACAAGTACAACCTGGCGATGCGGATGCTGGAGTTCAAGAACAGCGAAGAAACTGCCCCGCCCGGCTGGGTTCCCGCCGATGCGGCGACTTATATCACCTTTCACATGGACCTGAAGAAGGCGTTTCACTATTCGGAGTCGCTGGTGGACGAATATGCCGGCGACAAGGGAGTTTTCAAGGCGATGTGGGAGAACCTGGCCCACGATCCTTCCGGTCCGATGATCGACATCGAAAAGGAACTGGTCAGTCATCTCGGCGAGCGGGTCACGCTTGTCAGCGACGTCAAGATTCCGGTCGACCTCAAGAGCGAACGCCTGATCGTGGCGATTGAGCTGCTCGGACCCAAGAGTGCCCTGGTCGTTACGAAGACGCTGGAAAAGGCCTTCAAAGACGACAAGGCGGCCAAGAAGCGAGAATTCAAGGGACATGTGATTTGGGAGATGATGAACGACGCGGCTGCGGAGCCCGATGCGTTGCAAGTGGAAGAAGTGGTTCCTGCGACCGGCAAGTCAGGCGGCGGCGGTGATGAAAAAGAAGAAGAGGAGGAGGAGGAAGAGAAGCCCATATTGCCGAACATGGCCTTCACCGTGGTCAACGGCCAGCTCTTCGTGGGAACGCACGTCGAGTTTATGGAAGAGATCATCGGCAAGGGTGGCATCGCGCCGCCGATGATCAAGTCTGGCGATTATCTCCGTATCAGCGACGCCCTGACCCGGCTGGGTGCGACGAAAGACAGCTTCCGGTTCTTCACCCGTACGGATGAGTCCTACCGCGGCACCTACGAGCTGCTCAAGCAAGGCAAGCTGCCGCAGGCGGAAACGCTGTTCGCCAAGCTCCTCAACGGCCTGCTTGGCTCGGGCGAAAAGGGGGAAGTCCGCAAACAGGAACTGGACGGCTCCAAGCTCCCCGAGTTCAAGCACGTGCAAAAGTACCTCGGCCCAGCCGGCTCCTACGTCCACTCCGAAGACGACGGCTGGTTCATCGTCGGTGTGCTGCTGAAGAAGGCGGCCAAGTAATGTAGTCCGCTCACTCCATGAGCGGACATGCAGGGAGCACCGTCATTCCCGGCGACTGGCACGCGGATTAGGATGGAGCGTTTGTCACAATTCGCTCACGCTCCGCCATTTTCGCCCGATGAATCCTGTGCCGATGCAGTGCCCTCTTTGCGGGGGCATGATCCAGATTGATCCGGCGTATGCCGGGCAGCAAGTCGGCTGTCCGCTTTGCCAAGGCGCAATGCTTCTCCCGCCGCCGGAGTTCTTTGGGCTGCCAGCCAGCTATCCTCCTTCCTATCCACCACAGTATTCGCCGCCCGGCTTTCCCGAACAGGGCTCTCCTCCGCAGTATTCACAGGAGGCTCCTCCAAACTTGCCGCAACTGGGCTGTCCAATCTGTGGCGGCGCGTTTCAGGTTTCACCGGAGATGGCCGGGCACCAGGTTGCCTGTCCGCACTGCCAGAACGCGGTGAGCATTCCAGACATGTGGGGAGGCGCATCTCCCGCGGCACCGGCCTTTGCGCCTTCGTTGCCGCCGCAGTCGATGCAGTTCATTGGCTTGCCTACGGGGCCGATGCCAGGACCAGAGATTCCCACCGGCTTTGCCGCGCAGAGCGTGCCGCCTCCCACCTATTTTGAGTCGCCGCAGGGTTACGCGCCGCAGCCGGAGGTTCCCGTTGGGATGGCGATCACTCCCGCGCCGCAACTTCCGCCTGAATCACAATACGCCGCGCCACAATCGCCAGCGTCTTTGCCGGATCCTCCACCGTCCTCACCGATTCCACGGGACGATCGCTTCCCGCCGCAACGACCCAGAGAGCAAGCCGCGACGCCACCTGCCAGCGCCGAGCGGCGCTATGACGCTCATCTTTATCCACCCGGCATGCAGCCCAAGGATGCAACTCCCAAAAGGGAACCCAGTCGGGGCGACCAGCCGGACCGTCCGCGGGATGATCGATTCCCTCCGGACAGAAGGAGGCACGAAGCTGAGGAGAAGCCAGCCGAGACTCAGCCGGGGGCAACGCCCCCTGCATCGCCGCCGGTGGAAGCGCTTGTGCCGCCTGCTTATGCTCCCACTGTGGACGACCTGCTCCCTCCAGGTGCTGCATCCGCTAGAGCACTTCCCCCTTCCGTCGACTCCCTGCTTTCCGCTGCCGCTTCGCCTACTAATGCGCCGCAGTACTCGTCAGGTGCAATCGGCACGGTCGATGCGCTGCTCCCTCCCGGCGTTGTTGGCACCGACACAATTGGGGCAAGTGAAGGTGAAGGGGGCTCCCGGCACTCCGTTGTCGACACGCTGCTGCCGCCAGGAGCGCTTGCCGATGCCGCTGCGGCACCGACGGAGCAGGTCGCCCTTCCGGATGCTCCCCCTCCCGCCCCTCGGCCCATGCCCGCGGCCGCCCCCGGCCGGTTGGTGCTGCCGACACCCGATGGGGACTATGTGACGGTGGAGAACAGGGAGGGAGTGAAGACGATTTCCGACAAGGGGGAGGAGATCGAGATCCGCAAGCTCTCCCCCGAAGAGCGCGCCCGCCGCCGCCGGGTGAAGAACGCCGTGATGTTCACTCTGGCCATTCTGCTGTTGGCGGTGGTCATTTTTATCATGACCAGAAAATAGTTAAGAGCCCGTTCTGAATACCGACGCCTTTCAGGGAAAACCTTGCGGCACTTGGGAGGGACTTACCTGAGTCATACACTACATTCGGCGCTCGACGGAGCATCCAATTGCCGGTAAGATTTCCGTTCTCATCCCGCGCTGACCAACTTGCAAGTCGCGATCTGTTTCCCCCATGCAAAGGGTAAAAGATGAAGCAGAACTTCCACGTTTGTTTTCTGATTCTTCTCCTCTTCCACGGCGCCTCGGCCGCGGAGCCGGCTGGGAAGCTGGAGGAAAAAATGCTGCGAGAAGCAGCGACCAAGGCATTGCGGATTGTCGAAAAATCGCAGCGAGTCTGGTATGAGCAGGGGCAGACCTGTGCGTCGTGTCATCACCAGACCCTGCCAATCCTCGTTGCGTCGGCCGCGCGCGAGCGAGGGGTGAAGTTCGATGACAAATTGGCGGGCAAGGTCGTCGCGGATACGTTCGCCTATTTGCGCGACCTCGACCCAATTGTCCAAGGGCATCGATACATCGACGACATCGACGAGGGCTGGCGGCTGGTCGCCGCCCGCGAAGCTGGAGTTCCTCCCAGCGCGTCGACCTCCGCCATCGCCCAATTCCTCGCGGCGGCGCAACGAGCCGACGGCGGCTGGGTCACGATGGATGCCCGCCCACCCCAATCCCACGGCCGCTTTACGGTCACCGCGGTGTGTGCCCAGGGCGCAGCGGCCTATTTGCCTGACCAGGAGCGGAAACAATCCATGCTGGCCCGGGCCCGCCAATGGCTCCTCAAGGCGGAGCCTCAGTCAACCGAGGACAGGGCGTATCAACTCCTCGGCCTGAAGTGGACGGGCGCGGAGAAAGAGGCGCGAGTGCAGAAGGCGAAACAGCTTCTGGCGCAGCAAAACAAGGAAGATGGGGGCTGGTCGCAATTGCCGGGCCTCGGCAGCGATGCCTACTCGACCGGTGAAGTCCTGGTAGCCTTGCATCAAGCGGGCGATGTGGCGACCAGTGACGCGGCGTATCAACGCGGCCTGAAATTTCTCCTGAAGAATCAGCAGACCGATGGATCCTGGCGAGTCGAAAGTCGCCTAAAAAAATCACTCGGAGTCAGCCCAGAGTTTTTTGAAGCCGGATTCCCGCACGGCGAGGACCACCAGTTCATTTCGATCATGGGAACAGAGTTGGCCACCTTGGCACTTCTGCAAGCCGTACTTCCCCCGGTCGAAAGGCCCAGGTTGCCGGGGCTGCCGGACTTTTCCCCCACGGAAAGGGACGCCTGGGTTCAATTGGCCGTGAGCGGATCCGTTGCCGACTTGAAGAAAGCACTCGACGGCAACCTGAAGACGAGTGCTAAGACAAAGCAAGGAACGACGCTGCTCATGCTGGCGGCCCACGATCCGCGGAAAGTGCGTCTCTTGTTGGAGGGCAATGCCGACGTTCACGCGCGGTCCGATTCAGGGCTGGATGCACTGACCGTCGCGGCGCGGTATGGCGGAAACGTGGAGTCAGTCCGCATGCTGCTTAAACAAGAGGCCAGACCGAATGCGGAAAAGGGCGTGGCGGTGACCAACCATGCTTCGCCTTTCTTCTTCGCCGCAGCTGTTGGAGACGCGGACACGGTCCGCGCGCTCTCGGCTGCCGGCGCCATTCCCAATCACAAGATGAAAGTCTTGGGAAACATTCCCACGACTCCGCTCATGGCCGCTACCCTGCGGGGAGATTATTCCATGGCGGAAGTCCTGTTCAGCAGCAGAGTCGATCTAGATTCGGAAAACGACGACCCGCCGCTCATTCGAGCAGTCATCAACAATCACGCCGAAACTGTCAAGTTCCTGCTGGCCAAGGGCGCCAAAGTCAATCTGGCGGACTCCTCGGGGATGACCCCGTTGCATTATGCCGCCACGGTTCATTTCGGCGAAACCAAGGTGCTCGAACTCCTCCTCGCCGCTGGCGCAAATCCGAAACAAAAGAACACCAATGGCCGGACCGCACTGGACTTGGCGAAGGAAAACAAGCACAAGGAAGTCGAGGCGATATTGATGAAGAGCTTGGCTCCCTAGCGGGCTCTTGCGGCTACACGCGTGCCGGAGAGAAACCTAGGGGTTACGGCAACTCATAGCACGCCGCTTCTTCGCTATTGCGAATCAGCAGCAGCTTGCCGGTGAGGCAGAGATTGTTCCAGGTTCTTCCGTGGAGGGCCTGGATCTTGCCCAGTTCGCGGTAAGTGTCCGGATCGGCAGCCACCAGGGCCAGTTCGCCCGCTTCGCCCAGGACGAGAATCTTGTCGCCAACGCCGAGGATCTGGCCGTGGCCGAAGCGCCCCCGTTTCCAGGTCGGCTGCAAGGTGGCGACTTCCACGCACTCCAGCACGCCGTCGGAAAGGCCGTAGGCGTGCTGGCCGATGATCGTGATGTTGGTGTATTTCGTTTTGAGCACTCGCTGGTTCTGTTCCTGCGATTCCACCTGCCATTTGTCCCCTGCGAGTTTGACCGAAATCAGTTCCGCCCCGCTGCCATAGCCCTTGCTGAGCAGGATCGTATTGTCGTTTAGGACGTGCGGCTGAGAGGAACTGGCGGGACCATTGCTCTTGCCTGGCCATTCGTGCGACCACAATTCTTGGCCGGTCTTGAGATCATGGCCGGTGACCGTGTCCTCGTTCACGATCACAATCTGTCGTACGCCGCCGAGCGTGGCGATGCTGGCGGAGGCGTAGCTGATCTGGCGGTTGCCCCCTTCCCATGCAACCTCTTTGGCGGAGTCAGCCCTAAACGCAATCAGCGACTTCGACTTTCCCACCGGCCCGCCGGCCGGAACGATAACGAGGTTATCGACAACGAGCGGCGAATTAGCCCGCCCCCACATGACGATTTCCTCGGCCGGAATTTGCTCCAGGCCGTAGCGCTTCAAAAGATCATCCTTCCAGAGCAGTTTGCCGGTGGCTCCATCCAGGCAGCGCAGGACACCAGTCGCCCCGAGGGCATAAACCTTGCCGTTATGAATCGTCGGCGTGGACCGCGGGCCGATGCCGCCGAGGACGTTTTCGTGACGGGCGGGTATGGTGTGTCCCCAGACCGGCTTTCCCGTGGCGACTTCGTAGCAAGTGACCCATTCATCGTCGCCGCGCTGCTCCATCGTCACCGCGTAACCGTTGACCACGCTGAACGCCGACCAGCCCGCGCCGATTTTCTGCCGCCAGATTTCCTTGGGGGGCGTCGCCTTCCAGTCGTCCGCCAGCTTCGGGCCTGGCAAATAGTTGTTGCGATTGGGGCCGAGGAATTGCGGAAAGTCGTCCGGTGTAGTGGTCGCCAGATCGAGCTTCGTTTCCTGGACCGCCGCAGTGACCTTGCCGAGAGTGGAGTCCGCCTTCTTGGCTCCTCGAGGAGCCCAAGTGGGGAGCATGTTTCCGGTGACTTCAACAATCTCAAAAAAACTCAGGAAGATAACAATCGACGCCGGCACCGCCAGAAACGTCAACAGCCGCACCAGGCCGGGATAGCTGCTGCGGATCACGAACCAGAGGAAGAAGGTGAGGGAGGCAATGAAGCCGAGGATGATCGTGGAGAGGTTCAGGAACGCATCGTCGAACATGGGCATCCGGCGGGCGATCACTTCCTGAAACACCCGGGTCACCACAATCGTCAGCAGACAAGCCACGATGATAAACGAAGCAACCTTGCCGGGAAAATACCGCGGCGGCTTGATGCGAGGAGGAGCGGGGGGAACTGGCTTAGGCTTAGCTTCAGTCATGAATTCTTCTGCCTCTTTTCGTATTGCTTTCGTCCGTCATTATATGTTCTTGAGCGTTTTGAGATAGGCGTACAAATCGGCCAAATCCTGATTGGTCGCGTCATTGAGCAAGCCACTCGGCATCAGCGAAACGCGGCCCTTCTTCATCGACAGGATTTCGTCACCCGCGATGCGTAGGGTTGTATCCGGCGTCGTCTGCACCAATGTGGCGTCCGGTGACTCATAAACCAAGAGGCCGCTATAGACCTTGCCGGAGCTGGTGGCGATTTGGGTGGTCTGATACGGCGGGGCGACTTCCTTGTGCGGATCCAGAATCGCTCCGAACAAGTCGTCTCGCGAAAACCGGGCTGCCGCGCCCGCCAGACTCGGCCCCAGCGGGCTGTTGCCCGCATGGCACTTGTGGCACGCCTTCTTCTGAAACACCGCCAGCCCCCGCTGCTCATCCCCACCGGTCCATTCCACCTTCTTCAGCCGCGCCAGCCACTCCTCGGCCGTGGCATCCCCAAATCCAGCCACTTTCTTGGCAATCGCCGGATGTTCCTTCTCCAGCCAGTCGAACCAGGGCTGGTAGGCGGCGAGGAGTTTTTTCTGCTCCTTGGGTTCTTCGATTTTGATTTCTTGGCCGGTCCAGGTTTGAAGAAGGCTGGTAAGCGCCTTTCGGGTGGACTTATTTTCGAAGGTCAGACAGTCCTGACGAAGCGCCGCGAAGACAACCGCGAGATCGGGCTCGCCGAACACCTTGCCAAACTTCGTCAGGGCTTTGGCCGATGCTTCGACAACTCGGGACTCCACCGATGAAAGCCCTTCAATGAACTTTTCTCTGTCTTCGAACATTGGCGATTTTGCAAGAGCACGAAGGATCGCTCCACGGAGTGAGAGATTTGGCCATGCCTCTCGGAGTCTGTGAAACCGCTCTTCGGAATTCCATTCCGACAATTCGTTGATCAAATCCTCGGACCAGCGCGAAATGGGGTCATCAGATTCGCCGTCCCTGCTCACGTACTTGAGATGAAACTCAATTGCATCGACTCTAGCATCTGCCGGCATGCTATCAACAATCAGCGTTTGCCACGGATAGCGAAAATCCATGTCTCCCATGAGCACCCCAGGTAGGACGACGTCCTGTCGGAAAAGTTCCGCCGTGAATTCCCGAACCCTCGCTGGCCAGTTTCTGCTAAGGGAAGTTCCTCGCGGATTGATATTCAGAAGTCCTTTAGCGGTCCGAGCGGTAGCGGCATCGCTCCGGTCGCCGGGCAAGCGAGAAAGGACGATGAGAAGGTGCAAGTGATACTCGCGAAGCCGTCCCTCGTCTGCGACAAAAGCCTCGGTCAACCGATCAACCATTGCTTGGTCATCGACCTCCAACATAGCCAACAAGCGAGAGAGCTCAATGTTTAGAGGTTCGTCGCGGGTGGGAAATTGACCTGCTAGTCTTTTCCCCCACTTGTCCCGAATCGTTCGCAAGTCATCGGAACTCGCGTTGGCCACATAACCCGCATAGACATCGGCCATCATTTGCCGCGTATTCACATCGCCAAGTGCAAGTTGCATCAATCGCACTGCTTCCAATCGCTCTTTTGCTTCAGGAGCCAAGAAGAAGGCTTCGGCAGCTATTGGGAAGTGAGAAACGTCCAATTCTCCGCGATAATATAGACGCCAGAGTTCAACGAGCGGCGAGATCTTTACCTCGGCATGGACAGCGGCATAGGCACGGTAGAACGCTTGCGTATACCGTTGGTTTTCACCCAGATTCCACGATGCAGACTCCCAATTGATTTTTCCAAGTTGCGAGCCAACTCGCTCAGTTGCGGTAGGCAACAACGGAGCAATCACCTCCCAATCCAATTGGTGCGTCCTCACGACGAGAAGCGATGCCAGGCTGTCAGGACCATCAGAGAATATGACGGAGCGAAGGGCGGCGCGAAACACGGCTCCATCATCGGCCAAGTTTATCAACAGTGGCTTAGCTTCGTCAAAATGGAGTCCACCGTGCCTTTGCGTGACCGCTTCGATGGCTCGCAATCGATCTTCACGCGGTCGCTTTCGGTCTTGCACAACCTGGACCAAGGCGTCTCGCTCACAGCGGTCGGCTGCTGGAATCCAAATTGCCCGCGACCATGCAGACAATGGCTGGGGTGCTTGGAGAACTGTCGTTAACTCGTCGCCTCCCTTTGCATCTTCTGAGACATATCCACTTTTCTTTGACGAGATTCGAAAAACGCTGCCGCGAGTTCCACGCCCACCAACAGCAACGAACATTTCCCCAGTGGATCCAACGGCCAAATCGACAGGCGCAAACCCAATCTCGCCGGTTGTCTCCAGAAATACTAATGGCTCGACTTTCGGATTTCTTGTTTGGGACTTCAAGTCGAATCTATACACGCGTCCCAGCGTCCAGCAGCACGAGAAAACGTTGCCGCGATACTCCTCCGGAAACTGCGTATGCCGATAGACTACCACTCCCGTCGGGCTGCCGCGGCCGATTTCGCAGAGGCGAGGGGCGACATCGGGGAAGTAGGCGGGACGATTCCAGCTTCGCTGATGTCCTTGCAGGACCCAGCCGTGGTGCATTCCTTCGGCGACGTCGAAGAGGCGGGTGGGGGCGTACCAAGGGAGGTGATGGTCCCGCTCGCCATCGCTATCGACGGTGAAGAGCTGGCCGAAGGCGTTGAAGTCGAGATCGTAGATATTGCGAAAGCCGTGCGCGAAGATTTCTGACTGTTTGCCGTCGGGGGAAAAGCGGAGGATGGCTCCGGCCTCGGGTTTCTTCACCGGCGAAGTCGGTAGCGTGGCATGGGCGGCGGTCACGCCGGCGTCGTTGCCGCAGGCGACGTAGATCCAGCCGTCGGGGCCTTGGATGACTCCGTTGGCGCCGTGCTCGGAGTGTTTGAGCTTAGCCCAAATCTCCGGCTCGCCGTCGGCGACGCCGTCGCCGTCCTTGTCGCGGAGTTTCATCAGGCTGTTATCGCCGGTGCAGATCAGATCGTCGCCGACGAAGACCATGCCGTGTGCGCCGCTGGCGGGTTTGTTAGAGAAGAGGGTGGCACGATCCGCTTTGCCATCTTTATTGTCGTCGTGCAGGATTTTCACATAGCCAGCTCCGGCCACGACGATGCGGCCGTGGCTGTCGATGGTCATCGAGTAAATGTCGTGGGCCAGGTCGTCACCGGCAAAGAGGGAGACTTCGAAACCTTCGGGAGCTTTGATGCCCAAAGCGGCACTCTCATCGGCAGCGAAAGAGAGTTTGTAACTCCAGAAAAGAATCCAGTAGGCCGCAAAGCTGATGAAAAGAGCGGAGAGACGCATGGAAAGATCTCGGACGAAGGACGAGGAGATTGCCTCGCCATTGTAATCCAAGGGTCCCGTAGCCGCAGGCGGCTCGCCTGCTGGCTGTCTTGCGGAAGGCACTGTGAGGTGGGAGCCTACGCTTTCGGCGAAAAGCTCGCACACGGGCCGCGTGCGGACTACTAAAACGAGACGCCGAAACTGTAACCCGCCCGGTGGTGATGGTGGCCGTGATGGTGGCCGGAGCGATAGCCGAAGTAGGCGGGCGGAGGGCCCCAGCAAGGTCCATAATACGGGGGTGGCGCGTAGACCCGCTCTTGAATGATGACGGGGCTGGAAGCTGACGCCCTGGTAACTGAGGTTTGGGGACCGGGCGACGTTTGCATCGCTTTGAGCACGGTGTCGCTGACCCCTTGGTTTCGCAAAGTAATCAAGTCATTCACCTGTGGCGGCTGGGCGACGCCGTGCGCGCGGATGTGCGTGGCAATCACTTCGTCGCCAAGGCCTGCTTGCGTCATGGCGATGACATCTTCCGGTGTAACCGCGGCAGCCATCTGGCGGCCCATACGGGCTTCGACCTCGGCCCGATTGCGGGCGACGTCTTCGTCGATGCTCTCCCCGATCGCGTTGCCGGTCACTGCTCCCACGGCCGTTCCAATCAGCGCCCCGGCAACCGGGTTGCCGCTCCGCTGGCCAATCGCCGCGCCTGTACCCGCGCCCAACAGGCCGCCAAACACCGTTCCCTTATCTCCATAGCTCGTCGACCGGCAGCCGGTGGAGACGCTGGCAACCAAGGCGGCAACCAAGAGCAAACCTAAACCGGGACGAAACATGAAGCACCTGGGAGAATGAACGAAGTCTTTTCTCTTTATCGGCCGCTGCGGACGGCGAGAGATAGTCGTAAGAATCTCTCCGCGCGTCAAGATGTTCCGGAGAAGCCGGATGCGCCGCTAGCAGTGCCAGAATCCGCTGGCCCTATTTTTTCGGCTCGGCGGCCTTCTTCGCTTTGAATTCGTCCCACTTGCGAAAGGCGAGCGTCCGCCGCTCGTCATTTTCAAAGCCGACGTTGAGCGTGGTAGTCGAAGGTGTGCCCGCCGCCTGCAACGCGGCGACGTTTTCCGGCAGGTCAAAATAGTCCTTCAAAGCCTGTTTGGAAAGTAAAACCGACGCCGCGAGCGCCGAATCCCGGATTTGCACCTCGCGGCGAACTCCTTTGGTACTGGTTGTCGAGAGGAGGGTGGTATCGGTGAAGAACTTTTCGAGCACCGCTCGATGCGAATCATTCCCAAATCGCGCTACCACCAACATTGCGTATTGCAAATAGAAACGGATGCGTGGGGGGGCGTCCAGCACCTTCAGCGCCGGCCCCAGCCCTTCCTTCAAATCATAAACCATCGCCAGTTGCACGGCCTGTGTAAGGGCTGAATCTTCTGCCCTGGCGATGACGGAAGCCAGCAGACTCTTAGCCATTACCGCCCTTTCCGTGGCCTGTTTGTCACTTGATCCAGCGGCTACGGTGGCCGCACGGAGCGACTGCTGAGTTCCCAGTTGCAAGAGCAAAGCAACGGTATTGGAGGTGGGCTTGATATCCGGCTCGCTCGCCACGAAGAAAACGGCAGCAATCTGTCCCAGCGGCAATGAAATACCCTCCCGATTCAGTCGGTTCTGATCTTGGGCGAGTGCCAAAGCGCGTTTGCCGAGCAGGTCGGTCGCCTGGCGCGGGTCCGCTTCCAGTTGTGCCAGCAACTCTCCTTCGGCCCGCTGCATCTCCACGAACATTCCGCGGGTGGCGGAGGTATTGCCGTGAACGGCTTTGAAACGCGGCCAGGAAGGGAGCAATTTGTCTTCGGGACTATCCAGAGAGGCCATGAAGACCGTGAGCCGGCGGTTGAGGTCATTCTGACGGATGACGGAGAGAACTTTTTCGGCTCGATACCGAATCTCGCGATCGCCGTCCCGAGTTGCTTCCTCCAAAGCCTGATACGCGGGTAGGCCAATCTTGGCCAGCTTTTCCCCCGCTGATTTACGGATGGCAAACTTCGCGTCCCCAAGCTGGGCGATCAGGGCTTTTACCTCGGTCGCTCCGGTTTGTTCCGCCGGAGAAGTGACGTCGCCCAGCGCTGGCGACAGAGTGGCGAATAGGGACAGAATGGACGCAGTGAATGCTTGGCGAGATGACATCACTTCCTCCTGCGCGGCATGAGCCGACGCGGAGGGTATTGTAAACGGAAAATGGCCTGCTTGCTGAGAGCAACGTTGGAGTCCCGCCTTCAGGCGGTCTTGTCGAGCCGCGTGATGGCGAGACTTCAACGTCTACCTAATGTGAAACCTTGCCGTTTTTGACGATTACAGGATGCTGGACACTTGGGAAATGCAACAAGTGCCACTGCACGGTTTTTGTGCAGCCGGCCCCCTGCCACGGAATCTGGCGAGGCTGCTAGAAAAAAATGCACCAGCTCGCAAAGTGTGCGTAACTGCAAGCAGTGCAAGCAGATCGGTGCTGGCCTTTGCCTGCTTTCCTATGCTTTGGGCGAGTTTGCGGCCGTCGGTGCCGCAGGAAAAACTGTCATCCGAGGAAATCGGGAAGGATCCAAGTCATGGAAGCAACTGTTACCCCCCCCACCCCCGCTGCCCCCATTCTTAACAACGAGGAACGCTGCCAAACAGTCTGCCGCGTCGCGAATGAGACCTATCGAAAGACCAAGGATTGGGTCGTCTTCTTTCGGGAAATCCTGGGCGTGAACGGCCTGGTTCGCCGCCTCTATCCCACTCCCGAAGAGCTGGCCGCTTTTGAGAAAACCTCCGAATATGCTGACATCCAGAAGATGATCAAGCGGCTGCGGGACAAGCCCTCCGACCAGGCGGAAGGGCAAGAAGTGACTCGCGTCATTACCGTTCGCCTGCCGGCCAGCGTCCATGAGTTTCTGAAGGCCGAAGCCCACGACCGCAAGACCAGCATCAACCAGCTCTGCATCACCAAGCTGTTGCAAGTGATGGAGGACGAGGCGGCGGCCGAGGAAGCAGCGTAGAGACGCAAAGCTTAGCCCCCGCGACCACGCGGGGGAGAGCACCGCGTGGACGCAGTAGCTTAGCAAAATGGTCTTCAAGCGGGCCTGTAAGCCGGGTTCTGTCCCCGTGCCACCGAAGCGGCGCGGGGGACGGCTATTTTTCTAGCGCGCCGGTTACCCGGCGCGTCGAGCAGCCTACCCGAGAGTGATGGCGGCACGGATCGCTCCGCGCGCCGGCCTAAACCGGCGCTCCTCTCTGTTTGGCCTTACTCCGGGTGGGGTTTGCCGAGCCAGCGAGTTACCCCGCTGCTGGTGCGCTCTTACCGCACCGTTTCACCCTTACCGCGCGACCAGCCGACGGGGGCTCACGGTGCCGCGCGGCGGTTTACTTTCTGTTGCACTTTCCCGGACCTTGCGGCCGGCCGACGTTATCGGTCACCCTATCCTGTGGAGCCCGGACTTTCCTCCCGCCGCTTTCGCAGCCGGCAGCCGTCCGGCCCGCTTGAAGACCACCTGCCACGATAGCGGAAAGACAGGGACTTGGGGCGAGGGTTCGGGAGAAAGAGGGGCAGAGGTCAGGAATTGAGCTCGCTAGCAAAAGCATGGTGGAAGCAGATTGGAAATTATTGGGCTGCGGGTAATTCGCCTTGCCGCCATTCGTCACATTCGGTATCTCTACGCCCCCGGAAAGCTTGTCCCCGCACCAGGCATGCCGTTTCTATGTTACCGGCCCATTCACGCTTGACTCGCGCGCTACTGCCAAACGGAGCCTTTGCTCCTCTCCTGCAGTCATGCGCCTGTATTGCGATCCTGTTTTGTGGCTCTGGCTCGTCTGCCTTTGGCCAGGAACCGACCGAACAAGCTCCACAACTCCGCGTCCCCAGTCCGTCGACCAGTGTTGCCCCGCTCACGCCCGAAGACCGCCTCAAAATGCGACGGCCGGTTGTGCTCGACGTCCGCGTTGTGGGAAATCACCACACGAAGGATGTGCTGGTGACCGACAAGATCAAAACCCGCCGCAACGCCGAATTTGATCCCGAACAACTGGAAAGAGACGTCCGCAGCCTGGATGCCACGGGCAGATTTCGCAACATCATCCCGCATACCAAGCTGACCAAAGACGGAATCATTGTCACCTTCGAGCTCGTCGAACGGCCATTCATTGAGTACATCGTGCACCATGGCAACCGCGGCCTGAGCGAGAAGAAGCTCGCCAAGGAGCACGGCTTGAAAAGGGGGGATGCACTCAGTCCCTTCAACGTTCGCGAAGGCCGCCGCAAGTTGGAAGAGCTGTACCACCAGAACGGCTTTCCCAAAGCGACCGTGCTGATTCAAGAAGGAGAGAATCCCAAGGACAAGGGAGTGGTCTACGTCATCAACGAAGGTCCGATCCAGCGGATTGAGCACATCAGTTTTGTGGGGAATCGGCTGGCCACGTCGGGCCGTCTCTCGACGTTCATTCAGTCCACTCCCGGATCTCTTAGCTATGCATCTCTCTACTTTTCCAGCCGGTTCGACCGCCAGAAGCTGGAACTCGATGTCGAGACATTGAAGAAGTATTACCGTAGCCTCGGATATTTTCGCGCCGAAATTGGCCGCGAGATCATTGCCGACGACAGCGGCCGCTGGGTCACGATCAATTTCATCATCGACGAAGGGCCGCGCTACATCATCCGCAATATCGAAATCGAAGGCAGCACCAAGTTCGAAGCCGCCAAGTTGACGGAATTCCTCAAGCTGAAAAAGGGAGACCCCTTCAGCCAGGACTTCATGGAGCGGGACCGCACACTGCTGACGGATGTGTATGGTACCCAGGGATATGCCTTTGCCAATATTGAAGCCAACGTAAGGTTGATGGAGAACCCAGGGGAACTGGATGTGGTGTACAGCATCACGGAAGGTGCCGTGTTTCACGTGGGCGAAATCAACGTGCACATTGCCGGGGGGGATGTGAGTCCGCACACCAAAGAGACCGTGGTGCTCAATCGGTTGAATCTCCGCCACGGCGACCTGGTGGACTCCCGCGAAGTCAGGAACGGTGAGCGGCGGCTGAAGGCCTCGAACCTGTTTGTCGTGAATCCGCAGGAAGGGGATCTGCCGCATATCAAAATCAACGAGCCTCGTTTCGACGTGAACAGCCTGGTGGAATCACCCCGCCCTGGAACCGTGCGCGGACAGTCGCCAGAGTCTCCCGCCGAACTGGCGCGGCGCTTGGCGCAAGAGCAAAGCGAATTCGAAAGCCGCCATGGCCGCAGCATTTATTCGTGGGATGGCCCACGCGAAACGGTGTACAAAGCGCCGCGAGTTCCCGCCTCGCAGCCCCGTACTTCCCCCATTCAGTCCTCCTCCGCACCGCGATAGGAATTCGACTTGAAGACCCACGCCAGCCTCCTCTGTCTGACTGCCCTGCTTGGGGTAAGCCTGAGCGGCTGCGCGTCGATCTACCGCATTACGCGGCCGATTAATGATGCGCTGCAAGCGCCCTTCGTGGAGTTGCCCAACGATCCTGGTGTCGAAAATCGCGAGCAGCCCCCGTCCAAGCCCGTGATTCGTTCGCAGTCTCCCCCTGGCGGCGCTCCCGCTTCAGGTGGCGATATCTATGGCCGTGAACCGATGCGGGCCTCGGACGCCACAGCGCCTCCCGTCAACCGATATACCCAGCCGGGCGCTCCGCTGATTGGTCAGCCCAGTCCCCAGCCCGTGGCACAGGAAACCTACAGCGCGCCTCCCAATCTGCCGGCTCCTCCCGCCGAAGCGTATCCACCAGGAGGCTTCGTGGATCCCAATACCGTCGATTCGTATCAGGAGGCCATGACCCGCCCGTCGGACCTTGACATCTTCGTGCAAGAAGCCCGCACCGGAAAATTTTCCTTTGGCGTGGCAGTCAACTCCAACGCCGGCCTGACCGGACAAATCACCGTCGAGGAGCGGAATTTCGATCTCTTCCGCTGGCCCCGCGGCTGGGACGACGTGGTCAATGGCGGCGCATTTCGAGGGGGCGGGCAGTATTTGCGAATGGAAGCCTATCCTGGCAACCGATTCCAGCGTTACATGATCAGCCTGACCGAACCCTATCTGCTGGGGACCAACGTCAGCGGCACCACCAGTTTCTCTTATTTTGACCGCAACTATTTTGACTACTTTGAATCCCGCTACGGCGGCACGCTCGGCCTGGGCTACCGGCTGACTCCCGACCTTTCCGTTCAATCCAGCTTGCGGCTGGAGAGCGTGGGAATTACCGATCCCCGTGTCCTCGGAGTGACGGAACTGGACAACGCCCTCGGCCGTCATGACGTATTTGGCGCCAAACTGCAGCTCATGCACGATACCCGCGACTTGCCGCTTGCTCCGACAGAAGGGCATTACTTCCACGCCTCCTATGAACAGGTTTTTGGCAACTTTGATTTTGGCCGTGGAGAGCTGGACTATTCCCAGTATTACACGCTCCGGGAACGCCCCGACGGATCGGGCCGGCACGTCCTGGCCTTCAGCACACAGCTTGGCTTTCAGGGCTCGGACTCTCCCATTTTTGAGCATTACTTCGCGGGTGGCTACAACACGCTACGCGGCTTCGCGTTCCGCGGCGCATCGCCGATTGACAACACGGTGCGCATCGGCGGCCGCTTCAAGTTCATTAACTCGGTGGAATACTTCTTCCCGCTCACCGCGGACGACATGGTGAAGGGGGTTGTGTTCTGCGACTTCGGCACCGTCGAGCAGAACATTTCCTTCAACGACACCTTCCGCGTGGCCCCCGGACTGGGACTGCGGATCAACGTCCCCGCCCTCGGTCCGGCACCGCTCGCGCTTGACTTCGCCTTCCCCGTCAGCTCGGAATCGACCGACCAGGAGCAGGGCTTCAGCTTCTTCTTCGGGGTCTCGCGGCAGTAGAATGCCGGCATGAGCGGCAATAGCGACGAGCCACAATCACAGCGTGAAATTGCGACTGTCCCAGCGCGCTGGCAGTTTCGCTTGTGGCATCTGTTCGCCCTGACGACCTATGTAGCGGTTGTGACTGGCATCGCCACCTGGTTGGGCCCGCAATCGCTGATGCTCACCTTCGCCTGGGGCGTGGCACTTGTCAATTTCTCCGGTGGCATGGCGTGCTTGCAGACCAGAAAGGTGCAAAGCTGGATGTTGGGAGCCGCCTGGCTGACCTTCCTAGTCAGCTTGTTGCTGCCGTGTACGACGGGATCCTTCACCGTTTTTGGGTGTCAGGCGGCCTGGGTTTTCCTGACGGTCCTATTTGAATCGCTCGGGGATCCGGACAGTGATCGGTTTGGTAACATCGTGTGGACAATCGCCATAGATGTGGCCAATGTCCTGCAGGCCGTGCTGCCATTGATTATTTGGCGGCTGCGGACGGCGCTTGGCAAATGTCTCGCGGCCGTGTTGTGCGCCACATCGACCAGCGTCTTTTTCACGCTGATCTTTGAGCCCTATCTATTTGTGGCATACTACTTCTGGTGCGCCAGTTTTCTCTTGGTCCTGGCCGCGGTTCCCATCGGCCGAAAGACGTTGACAGCGATGGGGGTGATGACGCTGATCTTGAGTCTGGTACTGTGTTTCGCCGGCGACGTATTCTGATCACGATGGATTTTGCCCATTAGCGTTCGTTCAGAATAATTTCTAAATCGGTCTTCAGCCCTCGCATGTAAGTCCGCCACTCGGTATCGAGTGCCCGGCGATCCTTCTTGATGGCTTCGTTGAAGAGCGTGGTCAGCGTCGCCTGGCTGAACTGCACCTCGGGCGGCATTTCTCCCAGCCGGCGATAGAAAGCGATGAATCCATCAAAGTGTCGCTCCATCAGAAAGTGTGTCAGGGCCCAAGCCTGTCCATAACCGTGCACGGTGGAGGCGTGGCTGCCGGCGTAGTCAAAAATCTGGTCCCCCACGATGAAGTCGATGTTGGAGTGTTCCTTGTCGGGCTCAAGGGCTCGATACCAATCGAGGCGATCTTCATTGACTGCCCCAATGCCTCCCCAGTTGGCTCCGTCGGACGTCTCAAAGTAAGTGGCTAGTCCTTCATGGACCCAGGAAGGTACTCTCACGTCGCGTGGCAACAGCCCGGTGTTGCCGGCCATCTGGTGAGTCGTTTCATGGCTGACGACCTTGAGGTCCAAGTTTTCCCGCTCCATCCCCACGATGAACTGAAACGCGTCGGCCAGGTGCTTGATTTCCGCGGCGTTGCTGGCCCGCATCTTCACCGCCTCGGCCTTCGCCTCCTGCAAGTCGCTGGAGACGTCAATCATTTGCTTGAAGTCTTCTGTTGTCCCGTTGTCGTAAAACACGCTGGCATTGGTGGTCGGGCTCCAGAAACCGGCGGCGCTGCTGAGGCCGGGATCGAGCTTGGTGGCAAAAAACAGATAATCTTGGTGCTCAGCGAAGAGCACCACCTTGAGGCGGTCCTTGGGAATTTCCAGCTCAACTCCGTGGGCAAAGAACCGGAGCAGAAAGCTCTCATAGACTTGCTCCAAGAGCAGCAGACGCTCGTCGGCCCGCGGAATCTTGCGGTTGACGAACGGCTTGTCGGCCGTGTCGTGCATCAAGACGAAGTGCTTGCTCATCTTGATCTTCATGTCAGGGCGTCCGACGAGATCTTTGAGCTCCTTTTCCTGCTTGGAGGAATCGCCGATTGGTTCGTCCATCCGCTTCTTCAACCCTTTGACCATAATGGCCCGTGGATGATTCGGGTTGGCTTCCAGCGTCCTTTCGACCGCCTCATAGAACGAACTGAGCAGCCCGTGGCGAAGTGCCCACTGGGCCGCTTCATACCTCTTGTCCGCGTCCCCCCCCGCCTTGCCAAGTTGCCTTTTGAATTGTTCCTGTAGCGTGGGAACCTTGATAATCGTCGAGTCATCCAAGTTGAAATGCAGCGTCCCCAGTTTGGGATGGGTGAAGGTGCGCGTACCGCCCGGATTTGTTTGCACGCTCCCTTGCAGGACCAATTCACGGCCCGATTTCGGCAATCGGTATTTAACGATGTCACCGCGGAGTTGGCTGGACGAAAGCGCGGCGATCGCCGCGACCGACAACACCATTCCTAGTCGGGCTCGGAAGGAAAACATGGGCAAACCCTCACTTATCCGTGGAAGGAGGAGCATCGGTGGCTAAATCAGTTTTCTCGGCACCGTGGATCGTGCAGAGTGCACGGAAGACGGCTGGGTTGATGTTGGAGGAGATGACCCGCACCGAGCCATCCGCCATAACCACGGTGACGCCGCTCGTTCCCTTGGAGCCAAAACCGCTGATCTTGTCGAAATAAGGTTCGCGTGCACCGCGAATGGTTGCGCCGCCACCCATGATCCAAGGACTGGCGAGCTCGCCTCCGCCCAACACCATGATGGTATTACTGGTGCCGTCGGTGATTTCCGCGGGTGTGGCGATTCCGTCATAACCGAAGATGCCGGCCCGGGGATCGCTCCGGGGGAGCTTGGCGGCCACCACATTGCGGGCATCCTCGATTCCCGACATGCCGACAAAGTGCGTGAGAGCGAAATTCTCAAACGGATATCCTTTCCACCGCAGCCGGTCATCGCTCGGGTTCAGAAACTCGGGAATGATCTGGGCGCAGGACTGCAGATTGCCTTTGTCGCTCCACTTTTTGTCCAGCGCGAATTTGCTGTAAAGATCCTGATGGCCAATGTAGGGCAGGAGGTGATGCATCCAGCTATAGTGCCCTTGCAGATTGTCCCCTTCGCCAACCTTGCGAACTCCGACCAGCTTGCCGCTGGGGTGCCACTTGACCAGCCCATCGCCAAGTGCCTTGGCAATTGGCCGGGACGCCGGCGGATCGCCTCCGGGGTTGGCTTTTGCAGCGCCTGCGTTACCGGGGCCGCGCTGATTGTTGCCCATCGGTGAAGGAGGTGTAGCGCCTGCACCCGGAGTTCCTGGTCCGCCAACACCCATCGGCCCCATTGGTCCGGCACCCATCGGCCCGACATTCATGGGGCCCATCGGCAGTGGCCCCATGGGACCACTAGCACCAGGAGTGCCTGTCGTCGTAGGGGCAACTCCGCCATTGGAGGCTGGGGCAGTTCCTGGCATGGGGCCAGCGACTCCCATCGGGTCAGCGGTTCCCACCCCCATTGGACCCATGGGGCTTGCGCCCATCGGATTTGCTCCCGCTCCCGCGGCCGGAGTTGCGGCGGCTGGAGTCGTTGTTGCTGGCGGAGCCGTTGCTGCCGGCGTTGTGGCTGGAGGAGGCGCTGGATTATTTACCACAACGGGCTGCTTGTCGCGATTGACGAGCCAAATACCCACAACAAGACCAACCAGAACTATGCCGACACCAACCCCGAGAAAAATCAGCAGCTTGTTGTTTCCTCCGCCATCGTCCGAGGAGGACTGTGGCGTGCCGTAAGGATTCATTGGCTGAGCAGCGCTGGCGATCGGAGCCGCCAGCGGACCACCCATCGGTGCACCGAGTTGGCCCCCCGCCGAGGAAGAGCCAAAAATGTCACCACCTAGGGGATCTTTTCCGAGCGCTGCACCCTCGAACGGGTCGGCTGCAAACAAATCTCCTCCCAGCGGGCTGGCACCTCCGCTAAAGAGATCTGCCGGCGCTGCTGCCGGCGCGGGACCGGCGGCGGGAGCATTCAGCGGAATTGGCACATCCTGTCCGCACGCCGGACACTTGAGTGCCTTTCCGCGCATCGCGGCCGGCGCTTTATAGGCTTTGCCGCAGCCGCAGCGCACGGCGATTTGCACAACGCTCGCAGCCGGCTTGGCCGCTGGTGGGGCCCCTTGGAAGGCCGGCGGTTTCACGCTTGGTTTGGCGGCAGCAGGCTTGGCCGGGCTCGGAGCGGCTGGCGTTGGTGGCTGAATAAGCAGCGGGTTGCCACACGCGGGACAGGCAACTTCTTTGCCCGAAAGATGATCCTGGGCCATGAACTTCTGGCCGCAATCGCAGGCAACAGGAAAGGGCATGCGTAAAACTCACTTCTTCAATGTCGGGCGCCTTGGAGGGTCGGCAAGAAGGGGCAGGTGCAGTCTATTCCATTCTGTCCTGACACTTCAATCAAATTAAGAAGATATTTTACTCATTGCCGAACAAGGCCGGGAACCGCTTCTAGATCCAAACACTCTACTCTCCCGGCCAAGAGCCGTTCAAAAGCAATGGCCCCCATCACGGCGTTGTCGGTGCACATATCCGGCGGAGCGATGTGCAACTCAATCTTCATTGCCTCGGCCAGCTCCGCCAGCCGCTGCCGCAAGCGGCGATTAGCCGCCACACCGCCCCCGACACAGAGAGTGTTGTCCATCGTTTGCTCCAGCGCGAGTCTCGTTTTGGCGATCAAACTGTCAACCACCGCTTCTTGAAAACTGGCAGCCAGGTCCGCAATCTGCTGCGGCGTCAGGTGGACGGCTGTAAAATTGGCCTGTTGCGGCCCGCAAATGGCGTAGCGCACCGCGGTCTTGACTCCGCTAAAGCTGAAGTTGAGTCCCCCCGATTCTCCGCCAAGGGCTCTGGGAAACTGGAAGGCCCGCGAATTGCCCTGCTCCGCGGCTTGGGAAATGGCCGGGCCACCTGGATACGCCAGACCAAGCATGCTCGCGACTTTGTCAAATGCCTCGCCGGCGGCGTCGTCAATCGTGCCGCCAAGATAGTGAAAGTCCGTGGCACTCGCGCAGTGATAGAGGCTCGTGTGTCCGCCGCTGACAATCAGTCCCACGCAAGGAAAGACATTCTTCCCCGCCGCCATCCGGCAGGCATAGATATGGGCATGCAAATGATTCACCGCGACGAGCGGCTTGCCGGTGGCCAGGCACAGGGCTTTGGCCGCCACCAGGCCGACCAGTAGCGAGCCCGCCAGGCCCGGAGTATTGGCGACGGCAATCGCATCAATGTCCTCGAGTTTCACATGGGCTTTGCGCAGCGCCTCATCAATGACCGGAACGATCCGCTCCAGGTGTGCTCGGGCGGCAATCTCCGGGACGACACCGGAAAAGCGGCGGTGCAAGTCGTCTTGCGAGGCCACCACGGAGCCCAGCACCTGCAAATCGTCCGTCACCACCGCGGCCGCGGTTTCATCACAGGTGGACTCCAGCGTCAGGATCATCATGGAACTCAGCGTACCCTAACGATGATTCCAGCGGCACTAGCGGAGGACTGTGGCATCTCTTGTTGCAGCGCTGCGCCATCCGGCCGATCCGTGCTGCCTTCCCCGTCGCCAAATGGGCCGCGAACCACATCTCCCGCAATCAATCCGCGCTCGTCGAGCCGCGCCAGGCTGCTGGTCGATGACGATGAAGACATCTCGCCGTCCTCAAGGAGCGCTCTATGCGTCTACGTTTAATTCTGTTGGTTTTGGCGGCAGCAGGGGGCCTGGCGACTGGAGAAACGGCGCAGGCCCAAGTCCGATTTTCGATCGGCGGCAGCGGCTGGTCTGTTGGCAACGCTCCCTATGGATATGGGAATGGTTACGGATATGGAAATGGGTGGGGAGGCAATGGCTACGGTTATAACTCCCGTTACTACAATCCCCCTGTCGTCAGTCGCAACCACTACTACTATGACGACGACGACAATTACGTACCACAGCCGTCCTACATTCCGGCTCAGTCCTATTCCGGGCCCGGCGTGACGGTTCGCAATCCCGCCGGCAGCAAGGTCAAGTTGGCCTATCTGCTCGACGACAGCCGCGAGCAAGAAATTCCCGCGGGTGAGACTCAGAAGCTTACCGAGAAAGGAAGCTACATCGTCAGCTTTGACCGGGGCGGAGAACATGGCACCGCCCGCTACACCATCACCGAAGGGCTCTACGAGTTCACCATGACCGACCACGGCTGGGAACTTTACCGGCAAAAAACACCCGCCGAGAAGCAGGCCGATCCCAAAGTGAAGGCTAATCCGCTGCCGAAGGTTCCCCAGGCGGAGTTAGAAGACCCGGAACTCCCTCAACCACTGGACCCAGAGGACCAGAAGCCTAGAGAAACGTAACGGGTAGTCACTTCACCCGCCTCACTCGGTGATTATTGGAATCGCCGATATAGATCGACCCATCCGGCCCCACGCAAATTCCGTGGGGCCGATCCATTTGGGCTTTCGTGGCCGGACCGCCGTCGCCGCTGCCTCCCTTCCCCCGTGGACCTGAGCCGGCGACCGTGGAGATGATGCCGGCTTTGAGATCAATCTTGCGGACGGCATGGTTTTCCGTGTCCATCACGTAAACATTGCCGTCAGGACCAAGAGCGATTCCCTTCGGGCCATCGAAAGTCGCCGCCTTGGCCGAGCCCCCGTCTCCCGTGAATCCCCTTTTCCCGCTGCCGGCGATATGTGCCAGGGTTCCCTCTTTCAGATCCAACTTCCAGACGCTGTGCCCCTCGCGAAGGGCAATCCACAGCTCGCTCCCTTGAATGAACAACGCCCTGGGCCCCAACAGCGGCTTGTCTTTGGCGGTCTGGCCGTTTTCGGGGAGTTTCTTCTCGCCATTGCCGGCAATCGATTCGATGATGCCCGTCTTCGCGTCCACTCTACGGATGCGGTGATTCGCGATGTCGGCGATGTAAAGATTCTCGTTGGCATCGAGGGCAATGCTGTGTGGCGTGCTCATGTGTGCCTTGGTCGCTGGGCCGCCATCACCTCCAAAGCCCGGCCTGCCGGTGCCGGCCACGGTGGAAATCGACCCAGTTTTGGTGTCCACCTTCCGCACCAGGTGGTTCTTCATTTCCACAAAGAGCATGTTCCCGGCCTTGTCGAAACGGACTTCATAAGGCTCGTTGAGTTGGGCCTCCGTCGCCTTGCCGCCATCTCCGGCGTAACCCGCTTTGCCGCTGCCGGCGACGACCTTCATTTGGCCACTTTTCAGGTCGAGCCTCCAGACGCGGTGATTGCGAACTTCGCAAATATACAGCCCGCCATCGGGTCCAATCTCCACGCCAAAGGGCTCGCCGATGTTCGTCTTCAGCGCTTCCCATTCGCTAACGCTATTCTCTGGCTTCCCCACTCCGGCGATCGTCTCGATCGTCTGCGAGAAACCGCCAGCGGAAGTCAGGGCAACGCATGAAAACACAATCAGTCCCGGAAGAAATCGCATAGCTCCCCGCTTCATTGGTCATTGAGACTTGGTCACTGGTCATTTCCTACTGTTGCAGCCCATACAAAACCACATTCGCCCCAATCCGCGCCGCATCCTGTGGAATGTATCCCTTGCATTCCAGCGAAGCTCCCTTTTCCAGCGCGCAACTGATGTCGTAGGGGGAAAGAACCACCGCGGTGCGACCGCCGAGGTCGAGCGATTCCAGTAGCGGAGTGGTTTTCACGATTTTGGCGGTGAGCGAGTCCCCTGCTTCCCGCAGTTGCGGGTCGCGGAGCGTGACCGTGGTCACGTCGAAGCCGTGGAACTCGGTAGAGAAGAGTTGATGGGTGGTGGGGATGCGGACGAACTGGCCTTCGGGATAAATGGCCTTCATTTCGGCCCGAACCGAGTCGGCGAATTCCTTACTGGCACAGATGCTGTCGGCAAACAGAAAGCCACCGCGATCGAGATAGGTTTTGATCGCCTTCCGCTCCGCGGTGCTCCAGGTGAACGCCCTTCGCCCGTGCATGAAGACGACCGGATGGTCGAGCAGCTTGGGATCGGCGGGGGAAACTGGCGGCCGGTGCGTGGAATCAACTTTCATTTCCAACTGCTTTTCGAACACGGTCAGCAGATTAGAAAGGGCATTCGTGGCGTCATCGGCTCCGCCGCCGTGGTTGAGCTTGGGAACGACGAGCGTGCCGCGGCCGGTGAAGTCGTCCTTTTTCTGCTGCGTGATCTGCGGTTTCTCCAGCTTTTCCTTGAGCTGACGGTTAGTGGCGTAGGCGACGACGTTTTCACCGATGCGGACGCAAGCTTCAATCTCATCTTTCACTTTCTGCGGATAATTGAGCTCGCGGTAAGGGTGCGAAACCTCCCAGCGGCACGAGAGACTGCGGGGACAGTAAATCACGCTCGTGCGGCAACAGGCGTCGAGCCCCCAGATCCAGAACTGGTCGTCTGCCGGCAAGTGTTTCGGATTGACCGTCTTTTCCGCGTACCAAACGGCATGATCGGGAGGCAGACGGCGGAGCTCGCTCTCGGGAAACAGTTTCTTCATCAGTGCTCGAAAATCCTGGTCGAAAGTTCCCCGCCCGCAGCCGTCCCCTTCGCAGGCTTCGGCGAAAATAAAGCCACCTTGATTGACGTATTCGCGGAGCAAGTCCACCTGTGACTTGTCCAAATTCAACGATTGGCTGCCGGAGATGAACAGGATGGGGGATTCGAGCAGGTCCGCGACGGTGACATTCAGCTTGCTTCCTCGCCCAGCCACATCGTCTTGTTGAACAAAATCAATCGTCTGCCACGACAGTTCCCGTTTGAACGGCTTCTCCAGCCGGCTGGTCAGGTTCTGGATGGCCCGGCGATGCAAGTCCCAGTCGCGTGTCACATCCTGATATCTCAACTTGGAGACAACGACCGGGCGGCGGCCTTTGGATAAGAACAGCAATGCCAGGGAGGTGGAAACGACTGGGTTGTTTTCTCCCGCGCCCGTCCCCTTCCAATAGTCGGTGAATTTGTCATGGATGCCGACCAGATGCTCCGCCCCTTCCCGATACCAGTCGTGGCGATTGCCTTCCTCTCCAAAGAATCGCTGCCCCGTCATGCGGCCCACCCGCTCGAGTCCGTACAGATAGTACAGTCCCCAGCCCCCCGAGCCGGGATTCTGCATGACCGTGAATTTCTTGCCGAGCCATTGTATTCCCTTGGTAATGGCTTCGTCGTCGGCTCCGCTGCCGCAACACTGGACGCGGCCATCCAGCACGACGGCGTCTCCCAAGCCGATGTGGTCCCGGGCGATAATCAGCGAGGCGATGCCCGCACAGGTCATGCTGCCGGAGCCGTCACCGCCAAAGTATCCCCACGACCCGAGTTCTTTTTGCCGGTATTCATTGTTGATCCAATATTGCTCGGCCAACTTCCAGGTCTGTTCCTTGACCTTGACGCCGGCTCGCTCGGCCTCGTGGAGCGCGAGGATGGCGAACTGAGTGTTGGAATTGTCACCGTCCCCGCGAGTGCCGTAATGCCAGCCCCCCTTGTTCTTGCCGTCCTTGATTTGAGTGGCTTCCAGCCACATGGCGAGCTCATTGACTTTCACCTTGTATTGCACCGGGTCGGCCTGGCAAAACGCCATGACCTGCAAAGACGCCGCATAAGTAGCCCGCGGCAACGGAGACCCGTTCAGATAATCGAGCGCTTTGGCGACCTTGAGATTCTTGGCAGTCTCACCGCTATTGAGGAGCGCCAGGGTTACTAAAGCAGTGACGCCGGTAGGCTGGTCAAACTGGTCCGTCCAGGAACCGTTGGAGGCTTGCTGTTTGAGGAGATACTGCGTCCCCCTCGTGATCGTTTCCTTCACGGCCTCGGGAGTGACCTCGTCTCCCCGCGCAGCTTGCCCAACCAGCAGAAACACAATTGTCAAAGCGACAAACTTCCTTGAGCTTCGCATGATATTCTCCGTTCTCGAGCCACGGATCCTCTACGAGCCATTGTACCTCACTCATACGCCCGCGCAAGCAGCGATTGTTGATGTGGAGATGTGGACCTACAATCACTGACTCCTGATCCCCGAACCTTGACTCTTGTTCCCCATGGCCAAGTCCCTTCCTGAAATCCTGCAAGAGTTCGCCCAGCACCGCCAGGTTATGCAGCAAGAGCTGCAGCGGATTATCGTGGGGCAGCATGAAGTCATCGAACAATTGTTCGCGGCGATCTTCACCCGTGGGCACTGCCTGCTGGAAGGGGTTCCAGGGCTGGCCAAGACCTTGATGGTCAGCACACTGGCCCGGATTCTGGATGTCAGCTTCAAGCGGATTCAGTTTACGCCGGACCTGATGCCATCCGACATCACGGGTACGAACGTGCTGGAAGAAGACGACCAAGGGAAACGGAGTTTCCGGTTTGTCGAAGGGCCAGTCTTCACGAATATTCTCCTGGCGGACGAAATCAACCGCACGCCTCCCAAGACGCAGGCGGCACTGCTCCAATCCATGCAGGAACGTGAAGTCACGGTCGGCCGGCAAACAATGGAACTGCCCGATCCGTTCTTCGTCATTGCCACGCAGAACCCCATTGAGCAGGAAGGAACCTATCCGCTCCCCGAAGCCC
>SXOA01000170.1 GCA_005778405.1 Planctomycetaceae bacterium | reverse complement strand
GGCGTCCACGCGCAGGCCGTCGATGTGGTATTTATCGAGCCAGAAGAGGGCGTTGGAGATGAGGAAATTGCGGACCTCGTGCCGGCCGTAGTTGAAGATCATCGTCCCCCAGTCGGGATGCTCTCCCTTGCGGACATCCTCGTGCTCGTAGAGCGCGGAGCCGTCGAACTGCCGCAGGCCGTGGGCATCTTTTGGGAAGTGGGCAGGCACCCAGTCGAGGATGACGCCGATGCCGTTCTGGTGGCAGTAATCGACGAAGTACATGAAGTCTTCGGGCGTGCCGTACCGGCTGGTGACGCCGAAATAGCCGACCGTCTGATATCCCCAACTGCCGGTGAAGGGATGCTCGCTGACGGGCATCAATTCTAGATGCGTGAAGCCAGTATCCTGGCAGTATTTCACCAGTTGGTGGGCCAGGTCGCGATAGTTCAACCAGCCGTTGTGCCGCTGGTGGTCCCGTCGCCAGGAGCCGAGGTGCACCTCATAGACGGAAATCGGCTGCTCGAGCTGGTTGGTGTTGGCGCGGCGGTGGAGCCAGTCGCCATCCTGCCAAGCGTGGGTCGTGAGATCGGAAACGATGTTGGCGGTTCGCGGCGGCAGTTCGGCAGCGAAAGAGAAGGGATCGCTCTTGTCGAGGTTCTCGCCCCATTTGGTTCTGATGCGGAATTTGTATTTCTCGCCGGCCTTCAATTCGGGAATGAAGAGCTCCCAAACGCCGCCAGAGCTATGCCGGCGGAGAGGATGGCGACGGGCATCCCACTTGTTGAAGTCGCCGACGACGCTGACGGCCTGGGCATTCGGAGCCCAGACGGCAAAGTTCACGCCGACCACGCCGTCGATCTCCCGCAAGTGGGCCCCGAACTTTTCGTAAGCGCGGAGCATGTTCCCTTCACCGAACAGGTGCAGGTCGAAGTCGGTGAGCAGCGGCTCAAAGTAGTAGGGATCGTGCAAGGTTGTCGTTTCCCCCCCGTCATCGAGGGTCCGAATCCGGTAGGGTTTTTGTTTCTCATTCTTGGTCATAGGACAAATCGCTTCAAACAGTCCCGACGGGTGAATTCGCCGCATCGGCCGGGACGATTCCGCCGCCCCATGCGAGCCGTCAATCACCCACGCCTGACGGCTGTCGGGAAGGAACGCCCGAACCGACAGCGCGCGGCGGCCATTGTGCTCGATTTCGCGCGGTCCGAGCACCAGCTCCGGCGTATCCAGTCCGCCATCCAGCCAGGCCCCAATTCCACCCAGTGAAACGCTCGTCCTCACGTTCTCATCTCCTAGCATAAACAGTTGAGTTGCCGACTTGTAGGATGGCCTTCCCAGGCTGTCCAAGAATTCGCGAAAGAAAGCGGATGGAAGTAGACCGGATATGCAAGGCCGGCCTACGACTTCCCGCCAAAAAGCCGCCGGAGAGTCCCGATGGCGGCGGCGAGAATTCCCGGCGGGGGCTGGCTGCGACGTGGAAGCGTCGAACTTGTCGAAGATGAACTTCCAATCCCCTTGTCTATCCGGAACTCGCGCCCTTTGACACGGACCTGGCGGGAACCCGACGCTGGCGGTTTCGCGCCCCCACGAGGCTCCACGAAAGTCTCCGGAACTTCCCGAAAGTCCGGCGTCTCGTCGATCTCCGGCGGCGTAAAGCTCAGGTCGTCGAGCGCGTCATACCGCGGCGTCCGGACATCCACCTGGTGGAACCGCATCGCCTGGTCAATCCGTTGCCACAGGTCGGCGTTCTTCACCGGCTGCATCTGCCCGAACCGCTCCCACTGCCAATCGCTCTCCCGCCAGCTCTCCAAGCCGAACCGCAGTCCGCGAGCCACATAGCGGCTGGCGGTGAAGAGGGTCACGCGGCTCGGCTGGTCGAGAGCTTCGAGGCCGCGGACGATGGCCAGCAACTCCAATCGGTCCGCGGGAGTTCCCGGCTCTTCATCGGCAGCTTCCGCTTCCACGCGGCCGTCCTCGCGCTTCAGGATGAACCGCCAAGCGCCGCTAGAATCGTCACTGCCGGCATGAGCCGCAGTGCGCGAAGCGGAGGCGTGGGAAAAGAGCTGAAAATGGGGAGGAGGAACATTCATCGCGGTGCCGGCCAAATCTAAGTCCGCGAATCCCTTCCGCCAAGTTGGCCCGCGAATCATCCGCCAGGCCGTGGTATTTTCCCGATGTTTTTTCTATCGTCAGCGGCGACGTAGATTCTCCAATTTATCCCGGCGGCAAAGTCGAGAGTCGAACGCAGCATGCTTGCCGCGCCGCACCTGGGGGGGTCACAATGGAGCCAATGGCCGAGCCTTTTGAATCATCCGAGCCAAAACCCGATTCGCCCACGGGCGGAGTCATTGCGCCTGTGCCCGTTGCGATGGATGCCGTTGTGATGGAGGATTCGCAAATCCCCTATGCCTATTCGCAGGTTCCTAATGCTCATTCGGCTGCCCCCTGGCAGACTTCCTACCCGCTCCCCTACAAATCGCAATTCCCGTTCGGTCCACTCCAGCCACGGGAAAAGGTCTACTCGGTTCCAAAGCGATTTGGTCTGGCAGCTTTGCTCGCGCTAATGACGGCCTTGGCGTGTCTGTTCGGGGCGCTGCGGCTGGTGGATACGCCGCCAGTGGTCTACTTGTTCCTGGGAACGCAAGTGATGGTGATTTGCGTGGCTCAGATGTTCTATAACGCCGAACCGCGGCGGGCGTCGATGATTGCGGGGGCCATTCTGATGCCCATCTTCTCCGCGGGCATGGCGTTTTTTGTCCCGCGTGGCGATTTTGGGTTCGCCCTCTGCTCGATTCTTCCCGCCGTCGTGTTTGGCGCCTTCGCTGGCTACCTCATCGGCACCTGCGTCGCGGGAGTCTTTCTCCTGATGGACAAGCTGGAGCCCTTTCTGCCGGGGGGAAAGAAGGAAAAGGCATGAGCGATTTGACACCGGCCGACGTTCCCGTTTTCAACTGCATCGTCATCGTCTCGCCGCGTGATGCCGAAGGAATGGTGAGCGCGCGAGCCGCGGAATTGGCCGGAATGGAGGGCCGCGGCAAAAGCGAGCGAGAAGCCTTGTCCCAGGTCGTCGCCCAGTTCAAAGACTTTGTCAGCCGCCGCTACGCCGCCGGCGACGAAATCCCCTGGCTCCAGCCGCCGCTTGCTCCGCAGCCGGGTGAACAACAGCGGTTTATTGGGGTGCATCTTTAGGAGTGAGTGGTGAGTGGTGAGTGGTTGGTGGTATTCTCTACTACTCCACCACTCACAACTCACTCCCCTCACTCCCATGCCCAAAAAAGTTCTCCTCCTCGCCGGCGACTACGTAGAAGACTACGAGATCATGGTTCCTTATCAGATGCTGCTGATGGTGGGGCACCTGGTGGATGCGGTTTGTCCCGGAAAGAAAGCAGGTGACACGGTCGCCACCGCGATTCACGATTTTGAAGGGGACCAGACCTACAGCGAGAAGCGGGGGCACAACTTCCGCCTGAACGCGACATTCGACGCCATCGACGAGAAAACCTACGACGCCCTCGTCATCCCCGGCGGCCGCGCGCCGGAGTATCTCCGGCTGACTCCCCGCGTCCTCGCCATCGTGCAGCACTTCGCTGCCGCCAAAAAACCGATCGCCGCCATCTGTCACGGCGCGCAGCTACTTTCCGCAGCGGGAGTCATCAAAGGGCGGAAGGTCAGCGCCTATCCCGCCTGCCGGCATGAAGTGGAACTCGCCGGCGGCGAATTCGTCCCCGCCAATGCCACCTTCGACAACGCCCACACCGACGGCAATCTCATCACCGCCCCCGCCTGGCCGGCGCATCCAGCTTGGATGCGGCAGTTTCTGGCGGTGCTGGGGACGACAATTAACGCTTAGCCAGGGCCACGATCACTGTCACTAGCAGCAGGTCGCGCATGGAGAAATTTGGCATTCGCTATTCTGGCTGTAGGTCATCGCACTATTTCAATGTTCGGCAGGGCCTTTTCCAACTGACTGACTCCTTGGTCGGAGACTTGTGTTTCGCTGAGATACAGCAGATCTAGTTCCGGCAAACCTGCAAGATGCACCAGGCCGGCGTCGGTAACTTGGGTACGGCTGAGCCATAGTTGTTTGAGTTCTGGTACGCGAGCGAGTATCGCTAAATCAGTGTCCGTTACCTTGGTTTCATAGAAGTCTACAACCATCCCCTGACCAGGTAGAGTTTCGCCAAGCAGGAACCGCAGCCAGGCAGGACGAAAAGCCTTGGCTTTGTAAAACCTCACTGCTCCTCCAAGTTTCCTTATCGCCGCGACAGCATCTTCGTGCCTACGTACTTCGTTCCGCTCATAGGCTAGCCATCCCAGCCCTGCACTTGCCATCGTCATCACCACTAGCATCGCCCGTAGGCTGAACTGAAACCAGCGGCGTTTGCGATCGTTGTTCACGTCAGGCTCCGCAGGCTGTAACTCACAAAAGCATTCTAGCGGGATGCAACTTCCGACAGATCGCCATTTCTTCCGGCGACCCGGAACAATGCGGATTCCCTCGCCTCGTGGGGCTAAAATAAAATTCAAGAAATCTTGACAAATCTGGCTGCCGGGCTCTTGACGGTGCCAAGTGTACTATTGTATTATTCGCGGAGTAAGTATACAGTAGTTTACATCTAGTTCGTCAGGAGAAAGGCCATGAAAGAGCCAGAGAAAAGTCAGAGTGAGCTGCTAGTCGTTGCGAAGAGTGGAGCGCTCGCGGACCCCACTTGCGAGGAGGGGGGTGGTGCAAAACTCCGGGACGCTGTCGGCGCAAATACTGAAATAACAACCATTTGCGAAACCGGTCCCGGAGACTTTTGCACCACGGAAAAAAAAGAAGGGGCGGATGACGAACAGCTTTCTCCTCTCTCGGTCCTGACCCAACTCGCCCGGATCGGACGGCCACCCAAGCTCAACGCCGAACTCAAGTCGCGAGTCTGCTTTCTGCTTGGCCTGGGGCTATCCCGCAGACAGGCCGCCCTGGCGGTGGATGTGGACCACGCCACGATTACTCATGCCGCCCAGAATGATCCCGACTTCAGCCGGGCTCTCGCGCGGGCCGAGGAGTTCAGCCGCATGCGGCCGGCCATCGCCCTGGCGGCGGCGGGGCTCTCGAACTGGCGGGCGGCGGCTTGGGAGCTGACCCACAAGCCAGACGTCCCTCGGCAGCGGACCGCCGAGGAATTGGAAGCAGAACATCAGCAATTCGTTCTCCAGCGGAAGCACCATTATGCGAATGTCGACGCGGACGCCATTCTTTGCGAGCAGCGCGATGAGGCCAAACGGCTCCGTCAGAATGCCCGCGAGAAAGTCCGCGAGCAGCAACGTGAAGCCGAGGAGCAGGCCCGTTTCGAGGCGGAAAATCCGCGCCTCTTTCGGAAGAAGAGGAAAAAAGAGGCCACGGAATGAACACGGACGGAACACGGATTGAGGCAGACAGTTGGCCACGAAAAACACCAAGAGGCACAAAAGGGAGTCCGATTATGAACGTCCCTGTTTTGCGTCCTTTCGCGCTTTTCGTGGCCGTCCCCCGCTTCTCGATTTCACGCCCACTCCAAGCCGTGGGCGTAGCCGCACGCGGCCCGCGTGCAGGCTGTTTCGATGGCCCCCATTTTACGGAAGTAGCCGACACGCGGGCCGCGTGTGGCTACGGTTTACGCCGTGATCATTCGCCGGGCTTTCATGGCGGCTTTGACGCCGTCGACGAATTCCTCGAAGATTCGCACATCGAGGGCGGTGGCGGATTCGCTTTCGGGATGGAACTGTGTGCCGAGGGCGAACCAGTCGTCCTGGGTGCTCTCGATGGCTTCGATGACGCCGTCGGGGCAGCGGGCGGTTACCATGAAGCCGTCGGCGACTTCGTCGATGGCCATGTGGTGCATGCTGTTGACGCGGATTTCGCCGTCGCCATAGACCCGCTCCATCAGCGTGCCGAACACGATGTTCAGGCCGTGGCGGTGCTCGGGATCTTGCGGATCCTTGTGCGGAATCGCTTCCGGCATGTCCTCCGGCAAGTGGAGGTACAAGTTGCCCCCTTGCGAGACGTTGAGGAGCTGCATGCCGACGCCGATGCCCAGGACCGGCAGCCGCCGCTCGCTGATTTGACCCATGAGCATGCGGTCAAAATCCTCGCGGCGAGCATCCATCGGGCGGACGCTGGTATGGAGTTGAAAGCCGTCGCGGCGCGGATCGAGATCGCCGCCGCCGACAAGGACGAAGCCATTCAGAATCTCCAGAACGCGCGCGACGTCGTCCTCGTCTTCCATGGGGGGAACAATGACGGGAACGGCGCCGCTTTTCAGGATCGCGTTGTAGTAGCCGGCCTGGAGGAAGCTGACCGCGGGTCCATCCTTGCGGGGGCCTTCTTTGCTGCCGCGATAGTCCGCATTGATTCCGATGAGGGGCTTGGTCGCCATAGTGTGGGTCCTTTCCAACGTGTCGTTTCCGCGCTGGAAATCCCTGCGGAAACGAGGGTCAAAAAATGCAAAATCCCTTGCGGGAACGTCGTGCATTCAACCAGGCTAGCTCGCAAGAGTCGTCTGCAGACAGGTGCGGCAGAGAAGAGCTGCGGCTCGTGGCGACGACCGGCCCCAGAAATCACAAGAGCACGCGGCAGCAACGCACCGGCGGGAATTCGGCGCGAAAATGCAGCGAGTCCTCCCTGACTGCCGGGCGGTAATGACCAGCCCAACTCTTCAGCGGCCGCCTTTTCTTTTGGCGAACTTGCTGAAGCGATCTCCCTATGCAAAACCTGGTGTGAATCCTTGCACCGCGCTCCGCCTGAGCTGGGTGCAAGACGGCGTGAATTTACCTTTCAAGAAATCTCTGGCAAGTAGTGCACAAGATTGTGGGAGCTAGCACTGAGTGCTGTCACAAGGGGTTGTAAAAAGTGACCTAGGGAACAAGACATTTCGCAATCCTATTTGTGTTGTCCCCGCACCACCGGCTGCTCGTTGTCCCGGTTTTGCCGAGCCAATCGCTCCGCGGACTGCGTTTGTCGTATCGTGGCGCGGGCCTGGGCGCTGCTGCGGGCGGCCGTCGTGATGCTGGAAAGCAGCTCCGGGGAGACGCTATCCACGACATAGATTTCGCTCTGGTTTTCTGGGCGATTCTTGGAGCGGACGATGAACACCACTTCCATGTCGTCGCCGGAGTGAGTGCCACTTTCCGCCACGAGCGGAACGGACCGGGGCATCTGGCGGGGAAGTTCCGGCAGACTCACTGGATTTTGGCTAGCCACCAGCGCGGCGGGCGCGGGCCGGGCCGGAGGCGGGTTCAGGGGAACTGGCTCTGCCTCTGTTGCCGAAGTCGGAACCACCATTGGCGCTGCTCGCTCGTAGATGGCCTGCAGATTGAACTTGTCGAGCTGCCAATGGACCGAGGGAAGCGAGGCATACAGCCCTTGGTTCTCCTCGAACATGTCCGAATTGCAGATGCCGATGAGCAGACCTTCCGCAGAGAACAGGCCCCCGCCGCTGCGGCCTTCCGCAGGGCTTCCCTCGACCACAAAGGCAGGCTTGCCAAACCGGCGATCGACCGAGCTCACTCGGCTCTCTTCGACGGTCGGCTCATTCCCTCGGCTGCAGCCGACGGTGAAAATGGGGTCCTGCGAGCGGACGACAAAGTTTTTCGGGGCCACCTGAGCCGGCACAACCTTCACTCCCGGCCAGATGGTCACGAGGGCAATGTCGCGCTTGTCGTCAAAGTCGAGAAGCGTTCCCTCCACGCTGCGAATGCCTCCCTCCGTGAAAATCTCGACCGTGATTTTTCCCTTTCCTTGGGATTCGCGAAAAATATGCCCGCAGGTCATGATCAAGGCCTCTTCGGCCTTGGCTTCTTCGTTGAAATGCGTGTCGATAATTGTCCCAGTACCGATTCCATCGGTCGCCCCTTCACTGACCCGCAAGCGAACCGTCGCGGCATGAGGGACTCGCGCGGCAGAGTCTGCTTCTCGGCGGCTCACTGACGGCGACTGACCGCGGACGAGCAGCTCTTTCCGGGGCTCGGAAGATTCCACCTGAAGGCGGGACTCCAGCGAGGCGACTGGCCGGAGCAGGCCGATGAGTCGCTCCCGCGTCGTGCTCCCTTCGATGCGGCTGACTTCGCGTCCTCCGGAAACGAGAACGAAGGTGGGATAGCCTCGGACCTGAAACTGCTGCACGAGCTTGCCCTGCGACGCAGCATCGATTTGCCGGATGGGAAAGCCTTCGGCAGCCAGCCCGCGAACGACGGGCTCCACCGTGCGACAGTGCGGGCAATTGGCCGAGGTGAATTCGAGCACCACGGGGTCATCCGCGGCGGCCAGAGCGGCAAACAGAACGAGAGTGACGGCAGCAGTCATGGCTTCCCTCCTTGGAAACGGGCAGGGAAGCGCCGTGTGGGCGGCAAGCATCCCTGCTTGTGGGCTCTGGAGTTGTTCCGTGCCTTGCGGCGCGCCCTCGTTGGCAATCATCCTGACTGCGGCGGAGGGCAGAGCGTGTTATGGGGTCAATGGGAAAGGGGGTCGGGAGTCTTTGGCGAACAAGTCTTCGCGATTGGCAAGGGACTCCGACGCCAAAGACTCCCGACCCCATTTCTCCGGTCAATGCTGTAAGCAATGTGTCCCAGGATTGAAAAATCTACAAGAGCAGTTTTCGGGCTCGTGTAGTTTCGCGGCTGGAGACTAAATGACAGCAACAACGTCCTGGCAAAAGCACATTCCATGCCGCCGCGGGCGGGCAATGAGTATAATCGCGAGGCGATGCTCCACTTCCACGTCATCATTCAGTCCGCGTCTGTGCCGTGGAGCGTCACGTTTGACCAGGCATTCGCGGAATTGGAATTGGTCCCCGGCCTCTTTATCGAGCCCGACGGCTCCTTCTTCCTCGTCAGCCGACCGGGCGAACCAGTGTGGCAAGTGGAAGGGAATCTCTACGACCAGGGACCGAACCTGGCCCACGTGGAAATGAAAGGCTCTTGCCCAGCGGAACGGCTCGATGAGCTTTTACGGCCACTTGGCTGGCCGACAGTGGCGCTAGCGTTCCAGATGGTGCGGGAAGGGAAGCAGCTCTCGGAAGCAGAGTTTCGGCAAGCTCAAAGGGAGTTTTGATCAGAAGAGAACGAAGGTACCAAAGGAGATTTGTGAAGGGCGCTCGCGAGCGACGTACAAACTCATCTGCCGTTCTTCGTTATTTTCTGTTCAAACCCTTCCGCGTGCCCAACCACACCAGCACCAGCCCAATCGCCACTCCGCCGGCGGCCGCGACGAGCCACCAGGAGGGCAAATGCTCTTGCTCTTCCACGCCAATTCCAACCTTGGCAAGGTCGTCTTGAAAGCGGCCGATGAGCACTAGCAAGCCGTTATGCGTGGCATGCAGCACCATTCCAGGAAAGACGCTCTTCGTTCGCCAGCAGACCCAGCCAAGCACCAGCCCCATCAGCGTGCTAGGCAACAATCGAACGCCCCCTACGCCGCCGCTGACAATGACATGGAACAGGCCGAACAGAATGCCCGTTGCGGCAATCGCGGCCCAGCCGGGCAGTCGTCCGCGGAGCGAGCCGAGCAGGTAGCCGCGGAAGAACCACTCTTCGCAAACGGCCGGGGCAATCGCCGTGGTTCCCACGAGCAGGAGTGGCGAGAGATGCTTGATCTTTTCGAAGAAGTCGCCAGTCCCCAACTTTTTCAGGTCAACGCTCAGCCAGGTCAGGTGCTGCGTCAGGAGCACAATCTCATGTGCAAAGGCCCACAAGGAAAGTCCAAGACAGAGCGCGCCAAGATACGCCAGGAATTGTCCGGGCGTCAATTGGAATCCCCTCGCCAGACTCACAAACTGCAGCCTCGCGATTGCCAGCGGCACCACCAGATACAGGATTCCACCCAGGGCCGCCGAGAGCAGCAGGCGGGTTTCCAGCGGCATCGCGGCGGAGCCGAGCGCGAGCAGACCGCTGAGCACGTTCTGCAGAGCGAACACCACCGCGGCACACAATGCCGCGCCGGCCAGGCTCGGCTGATCGCGGAGCTCCTCGGGCCGGCGGATGAGATCGGCCCAGCTTCCCTGGCTGCCGTAGAGAATAGCGTCGCTGCCAAAGATGCGGGCCGCCAGCGCGAGCGCGGCCACGCCATAGAGCGCCGTGGAAACAACCGCTGCTCCCGCCAACAGTGGATTGATCGTTCCCTGCAACACATCTCGGGCCAGCAGCACCATATTCACGAGCGGCACCACCGCCAGCACCCCGCTGAGCTCGATGCCCGGCATCACACTGAGAAAGCCGGGAGCAATGGCCAGCAGCATGAACGGAATCAGATAGGCCTGCGCTTCCTTGAAACTCCGAGCAAAGCTGGTCACCGCCAGGAGTAGCGCCGAGAAAAAGGCGGCGAACAGGATCAGCAGGCTGAGGACAATGATGATCGCGGCGGGAGTCAGCGCCTTATCGCCAAACAGCATCGGACCCAGGCCCGTGCTGTAGACCGTGATGGACATCCCGGCCAGGTTCGCCCCCGCCGTCAGCAGCGCGACGGTGAGCACCGCAAAATACTTGGCCATCAGCATGCTCAACCTGGGGAGCGGGGCCGCCATCAGCGATTCCAGAGTTCCCCGCTCCCGCTCGCCCGCGGTCAGGTCGATGGCGGGATACACCGCGCCGGTGATCGTCATCAGGATGAGAATGAGCGGCACCAGCGTCGCCATCGAAACCACTTGTCCGGTTTCACCTGCTAGCGACCGCCGCTTCCAGACGGCATGGGGCAATCCATTTTGCGACCGATTCCGCAAGCGGTCGTAATAGCTGGCTTGATCGAAAGCCCACAACCGCCGCTCGGCGTAATTAGCAACGGAGCGGCTGAGCAGGGAGTCCCGCTGGAAGTACAGTTCGTACTGGACCTGCACTCCGCCGGGCATGCCCGCCGAGGGGACGACCTTGGACCGCACCGCCAGGTCGATGTCTCCCTTTTTCACCGCTTCCTCAAGCATCGGTTTGGTATCCCAGGACACCTTGGGAGGATCCTGTTCGGGCCCATCAATTCCCTCAATGACCTGGCTGCCAATTGCCCAATGCCTGGAAAATTCCTTCAGTGTCTGTTCGCTGTCGCCCCCTATCCGCCATTCGAGGTCGGTCGGTTTGATGGAACTGGAAAAGAAGAATTGGCGGAAGGCGACGCTGAGCAGCGGATAAACCAGCAGCGGCATCAGCACCAGCGTGATGATGGTCCGCCGATCCCGCAGAGTTTCCCGCAGCTCCTTCCGCGTCAGCCGCCAGAGCCGAACCATGGGGCGGACTTCGGCGCGGAGGCTCTGCTTGACGGGAAGCGGTGGTGGCGGAAACTGGTCGCTCAAGCGGCGTCCTCCCCCTGCCCGCACAGCGGCATGGACTGCAGGAACATTTCCGTGAGCGAAGTGCAACCCGTCGCGGACTGCAATTCCGGCAGCGTCCCTTCGTGCATCAGTCGGCCCCGATGCAACAGGCCGAAGCGGTCGCAGAATCGCTCTGCCTCATCCAGCCGATGGGTGCTGACAATGACGCTTTTTCCTTGTTTCTTGGCCGCCGCAATGTAATCGAAGATGACTTTGCTCCCCACCACGTCCAAGCCGCGAGTCGGTTCATCGAGCAGCAGCACCGGCGGGTCGTGGATCATCGAGCGGGCCAGGTTTACTCGCTGCTTCTGTCCGGTGGAGAGGCTGGCGCAGCGACGGTCGATGAAGGGGGTCAAATCGAAGAGTTGGCTGAAGCGGTCCAGGCTCTTCTGGGCCGTGTCGTCGTCGAGGCCATACACGTCGGCAAAGAACAGCAGCAATTCGCGCGGCGTAAGCCACTGATAAAGCCCCGCCGACGTGGAGACCATCCCGATGCGGCTTTTCACCTCGTCGGGGGACTCGCTGGTGCGAAAGCCATCCACCTCCGCATAGCCACTCGTCGGTTCCAAGAGGCCGAGGATCATGCGGAGAGTAGTGGTTTTGCCGGCTCCGTTGGCCCCGAGAAGGCCGTACGCCTCTCCCGGCACGACCGCAAACGAAAGCCTGTCGACCGCCAGAACATCCTGGCCGCCCGACGAAAACCGCTTTGTCAGCTCCATCACGCTGATCACGAGCTACTCCCTCTCGCCTTGGGAGAGGGCCGGGGTGAGGGTATTTGGATCTGGCTCTAAGTCCGACTTCTACGGCAGTTTCGCTGGCAAAGTTCGCCAGCCGCATGTAGTTTGGCGACCTATCTTTAAGCGACAAACTCCTTAGCAGCGTAGCACGAACCAGCCCCCTATGTTACACCTCGTAACTGCCCCTATGACGACGAGCCCGCCCCAGATCGAAACTCGCCCCGCGCGCACGCTCGTCACGATCGCCACCTACAACGAGATCGAAAACCTGCCGCTGCTCGTCGATGCCATCTGGGAAGTGGCCCCGCAGGTGGACATCCTGGTCATCGACGACAATTCTCCCGACGGTACCGGCTCGTGGTGCGATGAGCGAGCCAAGGCCGAGCCCCGCCTCCACTGCCTGCATCGGGCGGGCAAGCTTGGCCTGGGAACGGCGACCATCGCCGGCATGAGATACGCCATCGAGCACGACTATGACCTGATGCTCAATATGGACGCCGACTTCAGCCACCATCCGCGGTACATACCGGCGCTCCTGGCCGGCATGGAAACCGCCGACGTCACCATCGGCTCACGGTATGTCCCCGGCGGCGGCGTGAAAGACTGGCCCTTCAAGCGGCGGCTGATGAGCTGGGGAGTGAATACTTACGCCCGCTGGCTCCTCGGCCTGCGCTCCAAGGATTGCAGCGGCGCTTTCCGCTGTTTCCGCGTCGACCTCCTGCGGAAAGTTGATTTTGACTCCATCAGGAGCCGAGGCTATTCCTTCCAGGAAGAAATCCTCTGGCACCTGAAGCGGGCCGGCGCTCGCTTCACCGAAAGCCCCATCCTCTTCGCCGACCGCGAAAAAGGGCAATCCAAAATCAACAGCCGTGAAGCAATCTCCGCCATCGGGATCATCTTTCGCTTGGGCATCCGGAACTGGCTGGGAATCTGACCATCAGGTAAACTGCCACTTTCCCAATTCGTCCCAGGTCATTCAGCGGCCAGCGGTCGACGCCGCTCATGCTGTGGGGTTGTGACTGCTTGCGAGTCTCGATAAGGAACTTTCGGTTCACATTTCGGAACGGCTATTCGGATTGGCCTTCCAGCGATTCTGGCGGAAATCGATCTTGCGGATAGGTGAACCCAGCAGGTGGGGAGAAGAAACCTGTGCCGTCCAGGCTTCTGGTCGCAACAACTCTGCGCAAGACTTGCGTAACGGCTTGGCATGCTGCTTCTTCTGTGTTCCCGAATTCACCGACGATGCTCTCTTGCGCTACAATGCCATCAGGGATCGATTCGGCAGGGTAGATATTTGCCTTGGAGTCATATGCAAAGAAGCACCACGCCCGCCAACTGCCGAGAAAGCGGTCTTCGTCACCACTCTGTTCGGTGCAAATAAGAAACTGCCGCCCTTCAATTTCAGTCAGAAACATTCTTGCCCTATTGTCGCTAATGGAAAATTGAAATGCCATTGCTCGGTTCGCACCTGTCGATTGCTGGCGGCTATTATAAGGCCGTCGAAGCCGCCCATGCCGTCGGCTGCGACTGCGTGCAGCTCTTCACCAAGAACAACAACCAGTGGCGGGCGAAAGAGATTACGGCGGCGGAAGTGGAGCAGTTCCGCTCGGCGCTGGCCGAGAAGAAGATCACGCATCCGCTGTCACACGCGTCGTATCTCATCAATCTGGCGTCTCCGGCGACAGAGCTATGGCAAAAGAGCGTGGAGGGAATGGTCGTCGAGCTCCAGCGGGCGGAGCAACTGGGAATTCCCTATGTGGTGGTCCATCCGGGCTCACACACGACGGGCACTGAAGACGCGGGGATTGCCCTCGTCGTGAAGGCCCTCGATGAAATCGCTGCCCGTTCGCAAAACCTCGCGGCTATTCCCCTGTTGGAAAACGTTGCCGGACAAGGAAGCAACCTCGGCTGGAAGTTCGAGCAGCTCGGGGCGATGCTGGCCGGAGTCAAGGACAAAAGCCGCCTCGGCGTCTGTTTCGACACCTGCCACGCCTTCGCCGCCGGTTATCCGTTCGGGACGCCGGATGAATACAAGAAGACCTGGAAGCAGTTCGACAAAGCCGTCGGCATTGGGCTCATCAAAGCCTTCCACCTCAACGACAGCAAACGGGAACTCGGCTCAAGAGTCGACCGCCACGAGCACATTGGCGAAGGAGAGCTCGGCCTGGAACCCTTCCGCCAGTTGCTGGCGGATAAGCGGTTTCGCAAAGTTCCCATGTACCTGGAAACGGCCAAGGAAAAGAACGCCGCGGGGGAGGAGTGGGATGTGGTGAACCTGCGGGTGCTGCGGGGGCTAAAGTAGGGTGCATGAGTAACACGAAATGCACGCGTATTACGTTCGCCATCGGAGCGGACTCTCCCCGATAGTTAACAGTCTCACGCGTGCATTTCGCTGGCGCTCATGCACCCTACTTTTCTGCTTCTACTTAATTCCCAGCTTCTCGGCCCGGCGGACCAGGTCGACAAATTCCGCCCTTAGGCCGTTGGGATCTTCGCCGATGCTTCCCGCCGCGATTTCGGCCACGGCGGAGGCACTGCCACTGCCGCGGTGTTGGCTGCCGCGGAGAATCATGCCAAAGCTGGCAACGGCGGCGGCGAACTGGAAGTCCTTGCTGGCGGAGTTGAACTGGCCGCCACGCTCTTTGAGCGGGAATTCAATCAGCCGGCTCTCGACGCCGTCGGGCTCCTTGTAGCGGAGCTTGAGCGTCAGCAGTTCGCCGCTGGCGGCTGCTTCAGTGAGGGCCTTGGGGTCGCGAACAGGGACACGGGTGTTGGCTTCGATGCCGACGCCTGCTTTCTGGTACTTGAGCGGCTCAACATCGGGCCGCGGCTCTTTGTTCTGGCGGCTCACTTCGACCGGGACCAACTCATACAGGGTGGTGACCGTGTGCCCGGCCCCGATTTCGCCGGCATCCTTCTTGTCATTGTTGAAGTCCGCTGCGGCCATCACTCGGTTTTCGTAGCCGAGCAGGCGATAGGACTGAATCTGAGCGGGATTGAATTCGATCTGAATTTTCACGTCCTTGGCAATCGTCACCAGGCTGCCGCTGAGCTGCTCGACCATCATCTTGCGTCCTTCGCGGACGCTGTCGATATAGCCGTACATCCCGTTGCCATTGTCGGCGATCTGCTCCAACTTGCCGTCCTTGAGATTTCCTTCGCCGAAGCCGAGGACCGTCAGGAACGTGCCGCCGGCTGCCTTTTCCTTGATGAGCTTGACGAGAGCCTCGTCGCCGGTGACGCCGACGTTCAGGTCGCCGTCGGTCGCCAGGATGACCCGGTTGGTCCCTTCCTTGTTGAACGCCTCGGCCGCCTTCTGATACGCCAGCTCAATCCCCGCGCCGCCGTTGGTCGAGCCGCCGGCAGAGAGGCTGTTGATGACATCGGTGATTTTCTGTTTTTGGTCGCCGGAGGTCGGCTCCAGCTTGAGCCCAGCGTCGCCGGCGTAGGTGACGATGGTGACGCGATCATTTTCCGTTAGCTCGTTCACCAGCATCGTCATCGTCGTCTTGAGGAGCGGGAGCTTGTTCTCATCGGCCATCGATCCGCTGACATCAAGCAGAAAGACCAGGTTGCTGGCCGGGCGGGCTTTCCGTGCGATTTCCTTCCCCTTCAAGCCGACCCGCAGCAGCACATGGCCGGGATTCCACGGGCATTCCGCCGTCTCTATATTCACGGCAAACGGCTCTTTCCCCTTGGGCTGGTCATAGCTGTAGCCAAAATAGTTGACCATTTCCTCAATCCGCACTGCAGCCGGCGGCGGGAGTTGCCCGGCGGACAGGAAGCGGCGGATGTTGGAGTACGACGCCGTATCGACGTCGATGGAGAATGTGGAGAGGGGTTCGTGCGTCGGGGCAAGGAATTGGTTTTCGACGATGGTGTTGTATTGCTCGCCACCCACTTGGTCATGATCTGCAAATCCCAAGGCGAAGTGCTGGTTCGTCTGGCGAGGCTCCCCTTCACTGAGTTGGGCGAGATCGTCGACACTCTTCTTCTGCTTCTCTCGGCTGAGGAGTAGGCGGATTCGATGCACTTCCTCTTCTTCCTTCGTTAGTCCGCCGGCTCGCATGGTCATCTTCCCGCGCATCGCTTCTCCCCGCCCCGAAACGCCCGTGCCAGTTACCGCCCCAACGGACTTCATCAAATCGTTCTTGGGAGATGTCGCTGTGCCAAAATCGCTGGGCGCAAGGCTCGCTGTCGCAGCACTGGTTGCCGGAGCAACGTCCGCGGACTTCGGGTCGCTTGGGTTGATCGTTAGTGCCGGAGGGGGATAGGGATTGCGCCCGTCCGCTGTGGGAAGCTCGCCGTCACCCTGTTGGAGGCCCTCAGCGTGGTAATTGGGTAAATAGCCACCGCCACTACCAGGACCGGCGGATTTCGATGGATTCATGCCTGGCATCCCGCCAGCACCCGATGGCCGCCCCTTGCCGCCGCCGGAACCTACAGCGGCTCTGGCAGAGCTAGAGCTCTTCATCGCAGACATCATTGCTCTCTCGTTCGCCTCATATTCCGTTTGACCATTATAAAGCGTCGCATCTCCCTGGACTCTCGCAGATTCCATGTCCACGTCCAACTCCGCCAAATACTTCGACACTGCCACACTGGCTTTCGGCTGTGTCCGCACGGCCACCTCCGACTTCGGCGCCGGCCAGAAGATAATCGTCGTCGCCACCGCCGCGGCAATGCTGCCCCCGCCGATGAAGACCCAGTCCCGTAAACGAAACCTGCCCGTGGAATTCTTCAGCATGGCCTTCTCCTTGGTAATGACATTCCCCTGAGTGTTCGTTTCGAGTTCATTCAGCCGCTCTTCGACCAGGCAGAGGAGTTCGGCCGAGGGCGCCAGCGGCTCTTCGTCGCGGCGGAGGGCCACGAGCGCCTTGGCCAGCGGCTCCAGCTCTGCGGATTCGGGCATCGGCAGTTCGTATTGTTTGGGATTCATTTCTGACATGACTCAAATCGTGTGATGTGATTTCGTTTCGTTGGGGGATCCTCAATCCACTTCCGCACACGGGGATGTTCCCGCAAAGTCGTCAGGCCGCGGTGGACGAGCACGCGGATATGCCCTTCCTGTTTGTTGACAATTTCCGCAATCTCCCGGTAGGTAAACCCTTCAATCCACAAGTCCAGGGCTTCCCGCTGGGCGGCTGGCAGATGCTCCACCATTCGCCGCAGCACTTCGGCCAGTTCCTTTTCCTCGGCTCTCGTCGCCGGGTCGCCATCCGTCTTCCCGTGGCCGTTGATCCCTTGCCGCTCCAGTTCCTCAAGCGATTTCAGCCGCCCGCAGGCCCGGAGCAGGTCGAGGGCCCGGTTGCGGCAGACGGTGAAGAGCCATTTTTCGACATGGTCCCCCACATCCTCCGCTGCCTGGTCGCAGAGCCGCAAAAACGCATACTGCACCACGTCCCTGGCCCCCTCCCCATCCCCCCGGAGCAACCGGCAGACATAGCGCACGAGCCGACTCTCGTTCTCTTCGAGAGCGGTGAGCACCCACTGTCGGTGACTTGGTTCTGGGGGCATTTGGTCGGTGAAAGTGTCGGTCCTGGAGGTAAGACGGGGGAGGGGCGGAGGCTGTTACTCAATTTCTTGAGGAATCTGCGGAGACGGAGAGAAGGAGAGTGGGGGAGAATGGGAGAAGCGGCAAATCGCCGCTTTTCTCGCCATCTCTCCTTCTCTCCGTCTCTCCTTCTTTTAAGATACACTCATGCCCTTCTCCCCGCCCTCTTCCCCCCGCCTCGCCATCCTCGGCGGCGGTATCACCGGACTGGCGGCTGCACATCGGGCATTGGAACTGACCCCGGCGGCTCAGATCTCGATTTTCGAAGCTTCCGGACGACTCGGCGGTCTGCTGCAAACCGAGCGGCGGGATGGCTATCTGATTGAGCGCTCGGCGGACATGTTCACCACCCGCGAGCCCTGGGCGCTCGATCTCTGCCGGCGAGTCGGCATTCAACTCCCTCTCCCTTTGGGAGAG